>DAOTGG010000015.1:12453-23825 GCA_035446985.1 Eubacteriales bacterium | reverse complement strand
AGTATGGTTTTTCTTTTGGCCATATTTAGTTTTATCCCTTACGGGGTTCATCTAAGAATACGGGACTTTTTTATTCGATTAAAACTGATGATTTTTTTATCGATTTTATTATATTTAAAAATTATCTTTATGAAATAAAAACACGGTTGTATTTTTAATAAAATTTACAAAAAAAGCAAAATCATTAGCGGCACGGTAATCATTGATAAAAGAGTGGAATTTACAAAACACGCTGTGGCATAACTGCCGTCGGAAAAATATTTTTCCGAAAAAACCACGCCCATTGTTGCAGAAGGCATAGCCGAAACGATAAAGGCGACGGCTTTGAGCGTTACGTCGATATTGGGGAAAAGCAGCAGTATACCGAAAGTGATAAGCGGCATAGCCAGAAGTTTTGCCGCATCAACTATATATACCCGATAGTCGGCGAAAATATTTTTAATAGGAACGTTCGCGAGTCTAATGCCTAAGATTGTCATAGCAAGCGGCGTCGTGCAGTTGCCGAACATTTTTAACGCGTTATGAAGAGGCATAGCAAAATCGCCTATTTTTATGCCGAAAACAAACAATGGCACAGAGATAAGTAAAGCTATCGTAGCTGGATTAAGTAATGCGTTTTTTACGCTGACGTATTTTCGGTCACCCGTGAGAAGATATCCGCCCACCGTCCAAACAAAAAGATTGAAAAACGCGATCGCAATAGCGGCGTAAAGTATCGGCTCGGGATTATTGGGGAAAAGAGACTGTAATAGCGGTATTCCCATAAAACCGCCGTTGGGAAACATCGACATAAAAGCGGACACTCGTCTTTCCATAGACGCTTTGTGTGGTCTGCCGATAAGTATCGCCAAAATAGACATTACTACGTAGACAAGCAGAGAAATAAGGCACATCCAAAGAAGATTGACAAGTAATTCAGGAGAATAATCGCTTTCTTGAAAGCTGTTAAAAGTGAGCAGCGGCGAAGTAATGTACAAAAGCAAAGCCGTAAGCGTTGGGATGGAATTTGTATTAAGCAGTTTTGTTTTTGTAAGTATAAAACCGGGTATGGCTAATACCGTTATCGCGGCAATGCTAAGGGCTACAGTTCCGAATTGCATTTGTATCTTCCTTTTAAAAAAAATTTTGTCTGAATCCGATTTCAATAATAACATTGCGGGCGAAAAATGTAAAGTTTATAAGCGGCTGCGGAAAATAAAACGTTTACGCTGACATACGCTCAAATGTGGTTACTGTTACTGTCAAAAAGTAGGCTTTCATAATTATGCGAGTAGACTGAAAAATTAAATCATAATTTTATTTTTTAATGACGGCATTATTTTTATTTTTTTGAAATTCGATTTTTATAGAACGTGACAGATAAAATTTTTCAAAAAAACGCCATACGTATTTGTATGGCGTTAAATTTTCATTTAGTTTTATTTCTAAAATATTATAAATTTATGTTTGACAGTATGCTTTTTTCTTGTTCGTCGGCGAGTTTTTCAAGGTCTATTACTTCCGCGGAAAGAGCGGATTTGTATTCACTTTCGGGTAAAGACGCCAGATTTATGCGCACGTTAAACAATGCTCCGCGAACGGCTGTACGTAAAATCATTGTCGCTACGGCGATATCGCTCAAAGCGTTTTTATTTCCGTTTTTTGAAACATAATCGATAACGGGGAAAAGTTTTACCGCTTCGCGCGCGAGTTTCATAGGCACTTCCGCAGCGTATTTTGTCGCTTCGTTGATTTTTTGGCGTCTAACGGTTTTTTCTTCGTCCGTTGTTTTCGGCATACGAAAAGCGTTCATAACAAGGTCGAATGCTTCGCTGTCGCGGTCGATTCCGTCCAAAAATTTGACGGTGCTTTTCGGCATTGTATTAACTATTTCCGTCATTTTTTCCGTTTCGGCTTCATAACCTTTTTTACCTGCCGTAAGTCCCGCCACCATTTGCGTAAGAGCCGACGAGATAGCCGCGCACATTGCCGACACACTGCCGCCGCCGGGGACTGGCGCATCGCTGGCTGTCAAAGCCGCAAAATCTTTTATAGATTGGTCTTGCAATAACATTAATAATTTTCTCCTAAATTTTATTTAAAACGATTTGTCCTTTTTTGATTACCGTTTGAGCGTGATTTACGCAAAAGTTATATGATAAAAATTTTATCGAAGGCACTCCGTGAATGACTACATCCGCTTGCTTGCCTTTTTCCAATGAGCCGATATTGCCGCCGCGGTTAATTGCGCAAGCCGCGTTAAGCGTAAGAGCGCAAAGGGTTTCTTCGATTGTCATATTCATATACATACAGCTCAACGCGATAATAAGCGGAATACTTTGTGTGTAGCAACTGCCGGGATTAAGGTCGCTTGCCACCGCCACAGCGCAGCCGTTGTCTATCATTTTGCGTGCGGGCGCGTAAGGTTCTTTTAGCGAAAACGCCGTCGCGGGCAGTAAAACGCCTATTGTGCCGCTTTTGCTTAGCTTATCGATATTTGTCTCATCTATATGGAGTAAATGCTCGACGCTAACGGCGCCCATTTCGCACGCTACTCCGCTTCCGCCCAAAGGGACGATTTCTTCGGCGTGCATTTTTAAGCCAAAACCCATTTTTTTTGCCGCCGTTAAAAGCTTTACGCTTTGAGCGACGTCAAACACGTTTTTCTCGCAAAAAACGTCGCAAAACTCCGCTTTTGTTTTTTCTTTTATTTGCGGTAAAACTTTTTCGATAATAAAATCGATATAACGGTCAGCCGAATCAAATTCTTTCGGCGTTGCGTGCGCTCCCATATAGGTTTGGATTATTTCAACGGGCTGAGCGTTGTTTAGCTTGTCCATTACCGAAAGTTGTTTTAATTCCGTATCGATATCAAGTCCGTAACCGCTCTTGCCTTCTATGGTTGTAACGCCGTATTCCAAATATTGTTTAAGTCGTTTTTTGCCTTCGAAAAAAAGCTCGTCGATGGACGCTGCGCGGGTTTTACTGACGGTATTAACGATACCGCCGCCGCGCCGCATTATTTCCATATAACTCATGCCGTTAAGTCGGTCGTTAAACTCTTCTTCCCGATAACCGCCGAAAATAAAATGCGTGTGACAGTCGATAAAACCGCTTGTTACGGTTTTACCCGTACAATCGATTATTTCCGCGTTAGCGGTGTCAAAACGCGAGATTTCCGATATCGGAAAAACCGCTTCGATTGTCTCGCCGTTTATCAGTACGCACCCGTTTTTTATAACGAGCGGTTTTGACATTTCAGAGCCTTTTTTTGCCGTTTCGCCCATAAAGGTGACGACTTCGGCGGCGTTACTTAGCAAAAGTTTTTTCATTTTTTTATAAATTGCTTTCAAGCACTTGGCTTGGTTTAAATTCTTCAATTTGCAGATAATATTCCGCGCAGTCAACGAGCGCCTGCATAGGTACGAGTCCTATGACTTCGCTGCCGATTACGTTAACGCCGTAACGTCTGGCCTCGACCTTTACCATTTCCACAGCCATATAAATGGGTGTTTGGGTGTAATCGGTAAGGTTCATTGATACTTGAACGATATGACGGTCTTTCAACTCAACGCCCATGGCCTTGACAAAACGCAAGCCGCCGCCGATAAAACGAACGCGTTTGCCGATTTTTGTAGCTATATCGAGATTGTCGGTGTCAAGGTTTACGTTAAAAGCCACAAGCGGCATTCTCATACCAACAGCTGTTACGCCCGCGGTAGGGTGAGGAGCCTTGTTGCCGAAGTCGGGCGTCCATTCGGGCTTTTTCATTTTTTCCGCCATTCCTTCAAACTGACCTTTGCGAATATTAGCCAGATTTTCTCTGTCGGGATTGGACGCGGATTTTTCATACAGAAAAACTGGAATACCATATCTACTCCACATTTGCTCGCCCACAAACTTGCTAAGTTCGATTGCTTCTTCTTTTGTGACGTTACGAATAGGAATAAAAGGCACGACGTCGGTTGCTCCCATGCGGGGGTGCTGACCAATGTGTTTTGTCAAGTCGATAATATCTTTCGCCACCCCGATAGCCTCCAAAACGGCTTCCGCAAGGGGCATAGGCTCGCCGACAACTGTGACAACCATACGGTTGTGGTCCGCGTCCGAGCTGTAGTCAAGCAGTTTTACGTCCGTTTTGTTTCTAAAACAGTTTACGATTTTTTCAATGTTTTCGGGATTTCTGCCTTCGCTGAAATTCGGCACACATTCAACGATTTTGTTCATTGACATAAGATTTTTGCTCTCCTGTATTTAATAATTTTTATTTTTTCAAAGCGTATTTATCGTATTCTTTCGCCACAAGTTCGCTTACGGCTTTTTCGTCGGTAAGATACGGTAAGGTTATATGATTTCTGTCGCCGTAATCACGATTGTATTCAATAGATGTTTCGATAGCGTTGGGGTTTCTCGCCCAGCTACGTCTAGCCACTCCGCCCATTACGTCCCACGGCATAGCGTTAGTCAGTATTTCGTCCACGCGTTCGCTGCCGTCAAGCACCATTCCGAATCCGCCGTTAATGGATTTTCCTATTCCCGTGCCGCCGCCGTTATGCAGCGCGACAAGGCTCATACCTCTGGCGCAATTGCCGCCGAAAATATGAGTGGCGGTATCCGCCATAATATTGCTTCCGTCTTTTATGTTGCTGGTTTCGCGGAACGGGGAATCTGTGCCGCCCGTGTCGTGATGGTCTCGTCCAAGCATAACGGGACCGATTTCGCCGTTACGAACCATTTCGTTAAATTTTAATGCTATCTTAAGTCTGCCGATAGCGTCTTGATACAGTATGCGCGCCTGCGTTCCCACCACGAGGCGGTTTTTCTCGGCGTTTTTAATCCAGATATAGTTGTCCATATCCTGATAACGTCGGTCTTTATCTATGCAATTCATTGCCGCCATATCGGTTTTGTGCAGGTCCTCGGGTTTGCCCGACAGGCACACCCAACGGAAAGGACCGTAACCGTAGTCAAAGCAAACAGGTCCCAAAATATCTTCAACGTAGCTCGGGAAAATAAATCCGTCAAGCTCGTTGACGCCGTTTTTGCAAATTTCGCTGACGCCCGCGTCATATATCGCTTTCATAAAGCTGTTGCCGTAATCGAAAAAGTAAGTGCCTTTCGCGTGAAGTTTTTTAATAGCGTTAAAATGCGCCTGCAAGGTTTTGTCAACCAGTTTGCGGAACTTCGCTTCGTCGGTTTGGAGCAGTCTTGTGCGTTCGCTAAAGGTTATTCCCTGCGGACAGTAACCGCCGTCGTAAGGCGCGTGACAGCTCGTCTGGTCGGAAAGTAAATCTATATGTTTGTCGTTACTAATGGCGTATTCAAGTAAATCTACAATATTGCCGTGGTACGCTATCGCTATACCGATTTTATCTTTTTTGCATTTTTCAGCCAGGTCAAACGCTTCTTTCGGCGTCTCACATACAGCGGATACCCAGCCTTGTTCGTGGCGGGTTTTAATCCTGCTTTCGTCAACTTCGGCGATAATGCCTACGCCTTGAAGTATCTCGATAGCTTTGCCTTGCGCTCCGCTCATTCCGCCGAGACCGCTACTGACAAATAAAACCCCGTTAAGGTTTGCGTCGCGACCGATACCCAGTTTCATACGAGCCGCGTTAAGTATGGTGTTATACGTGCCGTGAACGATGCCTTGCGGTCCAATATACATCCAGCCGCCCGCTGTCATCTGACCGTAATTAGCCACGCCCAAAGCCGCGCCTCTGTGCCAGTTTTGCTGATTGTCGAACATTCCGACCATAAGTCCATTGGTTAATATTACTCTCGGGCTGCGTTTGTCGCTGCGGAATAATCCCATTGGGTGTCCGCTAGACACAACCAAAGTCTGCTCGTCTGTAAGAACTTCTAAGTATTTTTTGATTAGGTTATATTGCATCCAGTTTTGGCAGACTTGTCCAGTCTCGCCATAAGTCACAAGTTCATACGGATAAAGCGCGATTTCAAAATCGAGATTGTTGTCGATCATTACTTGGAAAGCTTTGCCTTCGATACATTTACCTTTGTATTGGTCTATGGGTTTGCCCCAAATTCTGCCTTCGGGACGAAAACGGTAACCGTATATTCTGCCCATTGTATAGAGTTCTTGCAGAAATTCAGGCGCAAGTTCCGCATGCCATTCTTCGGGAATATAACGCAACGCGTTTTTTAACGCCAGTTCCGTTTCCGTTTTACTTAGGCGAAACTCTCTTTTAGGCGCGCGTCTGATGCCTTCTACAAAATTCTTTTTCGGCGGCAGATAATCGAGTTTTACCGTCATTGCCTTTCCAATGTCAAAATTCGTAATCATTTTTTTATAAACCTCTAAAAATTTTTTTTAAAGCAGTTTGCCCGCGGCTTTTTCAACCGCGTTCAAAATATCGCCATTAACGATTAGTTCCGCGCATTTTGCGATATCGGGAGCTATAAAACGGTCTTTATTCATAAAGGTAACCGCATTGCGAACGGTCTCGTACGCTGCAGCCGTGCCTTTGCCCAGTTTTAAGTTTTTATCGCCAAAGTCAATGGCTTGACAAGCGACCAGTAGTTCTATCGCAAGCACATTTGTGACGTTTTCGACGATTGTTTTTGATTTTCTCGCCGCGGTCATGCCCATACTGACGTGGTCTTCCTGGTTCGCGCTGCTTGTGATACTGTCCACGCAAGCGGGGTGCGACAATACTTTATTTTCGTTAACGAGCGAAGCGGCAACGTACTGCGGAATCATAAAGCCGCTGTTTAAGCCGCCTTTTTTTACCAAGAAAGCGGGAAGACCGCTAAGCTGCGGATTGACAAGACGTTCGATACGTCTTTCGCTCACGTTCGCGAGTTCGCTAAGTGAAATCGCCAAAAAGTCAAGAGCCATAGCAAGGCATTGTCCGTGGAAGTTTCCGCCGCTTATAGCTTGGTCGGTTTCGGGGAAAATAACGGGGTTGTCGGTAACGGCGTTTATTTCGCGTTCGACTATGCCTTTGACGTAGCCCAAAGCGTCTTTACTCGGTCCGTGTATTTGCGGAACGCAGCGGATAGTGTAAGCGTCCTGTACTCGGATTTCGCCTTGTCTGGTGGTGCGTTCGCTTCCTTTTAGCAAAGCGAGCAGATTTTTCGCCGTATCTATTTGTCCGCTTTGGCGTCTGAGTTCGTGTATTCTCGGGTCAAAGGGGTCTGTTACCGCCCTCTCGGCTTCCATTGTTAAAGCCGAGCAAATATCGGCAATTTTGTTAAGTCTTTCCGCGTCCACGACATTTAACGTCGCAAATGAATTCATAGCTTGAGTGCCGTTTATTAAAGCCAAACCTTCTTTGGCTGTGAGTTCGATAGGAGATAATCCCGCTAATGTAAGAGCCTTTTTGGCAGGCATTTTTTTGCCTTTATAAAACGCGTCGCCCATTCCAAGCAAAGTCAAAGTCATATGAGCTAGCGGAACAAGGTCGCCCGACGCGCCCAAGCTGCCTTTTGACGGGACGTAAGGCACGACGTCGCTGTTTAACAAAGCAAGCAGCGCGTCTATCGTGTTGCGGCTTATGCCGCTGTTGCCTACGGAAAGAGAGTTTATTCTAAGAAGCATCATCGCGCGTACGGTTTCGGGTTTTAACGGCTCGCCCACGCCGCACGAATGGCTCATTATAAGATTTTTTTGAAGTTTTTTGCTGTCGGCTTCGGGTATACTTACATCGCTGAATTTTCCAAACCCCGTCGTTATTCCGTATACTACACGAGCTTCTCGAACGCAATCGTCAACGAGAGAGCGGCTTAATGCCATTCTTTGGTAAGCTTCCGCCGATATTTCGACCTTGTAACCGTTGCGGGCAACGTTGACAACGTCAGCCAGAGTTAAATTTCCGTTTACTGTGATTTTCATATTTATATATTTCCTCGTAAATTTTTTTCAACTAAACAAAAACAGACAAAATTAAGTTTATTTTTTAGATATTTTTAACTAAAATCATTATTACATATTTTGTTGATATTTACAAGCATAAGCGGAGTTTCTTATGATTAAGATTTGCCAATTTTTATTGACAAAAATAACACAAACTTATATAGTGCTTTTATACGGAACAATTTTACGTTTTCGCATAATATATATTTGACAAAGGAGAAAAAATGCTTACCGATATCGAAATAGCCGATTCCGTGACTCCACGTCCGATAGCCGAAATTGCGCAAAAACTTGGCGTACCGACGGAAAAACTCGAGCCTTACGGTTTTTACAAGGCAAAAATCAACGTAAACGAACTAAATCCAAAAGGTAATCTGATTTTGGTTACCGCAATAAATCCCACAAGCAGCGGCGAAGGAAAAACTACGATGTCAATCGGATTATGCGACGCGCTTAACCGCATCGGCAAAAAGACTTGTCTGGCGTTAAGAGAACCGTCATTAGGACCTGTTTTCGGCGTAAAAGGCGGAGCGGCGGGCGGCGGATATTCCCAAGTCATTCCTATGGAAGACATCAATCTTCATTTTACAGGCGATATTCACGCCATTACGGCGGCAAACAATCTGCTTTCCGCTATGATAGACAATAGTTTGCATCAGGATAATCCGCTCAATATAGACCCGAAACGTATTGTATGGAATAGATGCGTAGACCTTAACGACAGAGCTTTAAGAAGCGTTATCGTTGGGCTAGGCGGCACCCCCGACGGCGTAACTCGTCAAGACGGATTTAATATCACAGCGGCAAGCGAGATTATGGCTATACTTTGCTTGTCGAACGACTTAAAAGAACTTAAAGAAAAACTGGGCAAAATAGTGGTCGCTTATGCGCACGATAATAAAGCCGTAACGGCAAAAGACCTGGGCGCGGATCAAGCGTTGGCGATATTGCTTAAAGACGCATTAAAACCGAATTTGGTGCAGACATTGGAAGGCAATCCCGCCATTATTCACGGCGGACCGTTCGCTAATATCGCTCACGGCTGCAATACCATACTCGCGACAAAAACCGCATTGACTTACGCTGATTATTGCGTAACGGAAGCGGGATTCGGCGCGGACTTGGGCGCGGAAAAGTTTTTGGACGTAAAATGCCGACTAAGCGGACTCGCTCCAAAATGCGTTGTAATCGTTGCTACGGTAAAGGCGTTAAAACTTCACGGCGGCGCGGACAAAAACTCGCTTATGAACGAAAACGTTGAAGCGTTGCAAAAAGGCTTGCCTAACCTTACTAAACATATAGAAAACGTCACAAACGTATTTGGCATTAACTGCGTTGTGGCAATCAACCGCTTTTCAACGGACACCGAAACCGAACTTAATATTATCGAGCAAGCGTGCGAAAAACTCGGCGCGCCCGTTGTGCCGTGCGAAGTGTGGGCAAAAGGCGGCGAAGGCGGACTCGACTTGGCGAAAAAAGTTGCGGAATTGGTCGACAAAGCCAGCGGAAAATTTAATTACGTTTACGAACTCAATCAAACGATAGCCGACAAAATAACGGCTATTGCGACAAAAATTTACGGCGCGAAAGAAGTCGAATTTACCGCAAAGGCAAAAAAAGATATGAAAACTATTACGGCGGAAGGTTACGGCGATTTACCCGTAATAATAGCCAAAACGCAATATTCGCTTTCCGATGACCAAAAGAAACTCGGTCGCCCCGAAAACTTTACCGTAACGGTAAGAGAAGTGCAGCTTCGCGCGGGCGCGGGTTTTGTAGTCGCAGTTGCCGGCGATATTATGCTTATGCCGGGTTTGCCAAAAGTACCAGCGGCTTGCAATATGACTATTTCGGACGAAGGCGTAATTAAAGGATTGTTCTAAACTTTTAGTTTTAATTGCAAAAGAGCATAGAAATTTCACGAACATAAAAAATCAGAAATAAAAGACTATTGCAGACATAGTATTTTTATTTGCGATAAAAGTAAATAATATGAAAAATTTCAGATAAAATCCTCGTTTTTTGGGGATTTTATTTTTTATGGAAAATAAAAGTAATTCTTTTTAAATATAAAGACAAAATTTTACATTAAACGACAAATCGGCTTAAAATGTCTATAATTTTAAATATTTACCAAAAAATTTAAATAGTTAAATTTTTAAATTAAAACTTTTAACTTGAAATAGTTTTTAAAATTTACATCATAATTTACGGCAAAAAGAAAAAGCGACGGTGATTCCGCCGCTTTTAGTTAGTAAAATTTATTTGTCTGTTCTTACGAAATGTCCCGATTTGCCGCCGTATTTTTCCAACAGCTTAATATCGGAGATAACCATTTCTTTATCGCTTGATTTTGCCATATCGTAAATAGTCATGAGAGCGCCATTTACCGCAATCAGGGCTTCGAGCTCAACGCCCGTTCTTGCCTGCGCCTGCACCGTCGCCACAACTAAAATGCCGTAAGGAAGGTACTCAAAATCGATTTCGCATCCGCTGAGCGGTATCGAGTGGCTCATAGGGATAAGTTCCGAAGTTTTTTTCGCAGCCATAACGCCCGCTACTTTTGCGGTGCCCAGTACGTCGCCTTTTGCCAAAGCATTTGCTTTTACAAGCTCCAAAGTGGTATCTTTCATCAGAATTTTACCGCTTGCTATAGCTATACGGTCAGTAATGGGTTTATGACTGACGTTGACCATCTTAGCTTTACCTAAAACGTCGTTGTGAATAATGTTTTCTTCCATTAATTTCCTTCACCGCCTTATATCAAATATTATTAAAAATTATTATACATTTTTTACCAAACGATTGCAAGGGGTGTTCGGAAAAATAATGTCGAAAAAAGCTAAATAGCGGTTTTTTTCTTATTTAAGCAAGTTGCTTTTTAGCGTCTTGTATGATATTATTTTTTCGTAATTTGTGACAGATTATGCCCATTCAGGAAAAAAATTATTAAAGGTGAAAAATGAACAAAATTCTTGTTGTGTTTACCGGCGGAACGATAGGCAGCCGCATAGACGGCGCAACTATTAATGTTGACGACGCTATGAGCAGAGTTATTATCGAAGGTTTTACAAAAGCATATCCCGATACAGACGTCGTTTTTGACACGGTTCAACCGATGAACGTTTTGTCGGAAAATTTTACGCCCCGTCATTGGAAAATTATTTCCGACTGCGTGGCTGATAAATCGCGCGACAACTACGATGGCGTCATTATTACGCACGGCTCGGATACGATATCGTATACATCGACATATATGGGCTTTTTGTTCGCAAAAACAGAGATTCCTATCGTATTAACTTGCAGTAATTATGTACTGGGTCACCCTAACAGTAACGGTCAAGACAATTTTAACAATTCCGTGCTGCTTATAGCAAAAAATAACATAAAAGGCGTTTTTTCTGTTTTTCAAGACAAAAAGAAGCGAAACGTCGTATATCTTGCCACCCGCATGCAGGAAGCCAATCCGTATGACGACCAGTTCACGGCCTTTGGCAATATCGAGTTGGGACAAATA
>DAOTGG010000015.1:0-12353 GCA_035446985.1 Eubacteriales bacterium | reverse complement strand
ACAAAGCGCATAATGGACGCGGGCGGAATACCTTTGCTTAATATATCTTTTGAGTCCGCTTATGTCAAACTTAATTTGGCATACAACCAGATCGAGACCGACCCGAAAAAATACATGCAAGACGAAATATATTATGAGAATCTGTAAAAAATAAAATAGAAATAAATATGATAAAAACGAAAAGTACCTTCTTTAAGGGTGAATTTCTGATATTTTTGACGGCGACGTTGTGGAGCTTTTCAGCGTTGATCGCAAGACTCGCAAACCTCAATCCAATTCTTTTAGTGGCATTGAGGTCGTTTTTTGCGCTTGCGGTATTACTGCCCGTAGTAAAATTTAAGTTTAAGTTAAACTGCCATATCGTTATCGGAACGCTGTGTTACTTGGGCAACAATATTTCTTATTATATAGCTCTCGACTACACGTCGGCAGGCAATGCTATATTGCTTTGTTACACCGCTCCTATTTTTGTGCTGATATGGTCAAGCTTGTATTTTAAGAAAAAGCCCGCTTTTATGCAATTATTCGTTTTGTTATTGACTGTTATCGGCGTCGTTATTATTTTTTACAGCGATCTTGGCGGCGGAGCTATATTGGGAGATATTATCGCTCTTATCGGCGGACTGTCTTTTTCGGGTTTGTTTTTTGTTAACTCGCTGCCGAAGTCAAGCTCTATTCATTCGACTATTTACGGCTCGTTTATAAGCATATTTTTCACGCTGTTCTTTATACCCGAAGTTATCGCTATGTCGGGAATGAGCTGGCTGTGGGTAGCCGTTATGGGCGGAATTGAAATAGGTCTCGCTTACGTTTTCTTTGATAAAGGCATAAAAAACTGTTCTGGCTTCAACGCGTCGCTTATATCCACCATTGAAGTAGTGTTGTGTCCGATATGGGTGGCTATATTCCTTCACGAGCCGATCGGAATTTATACCATTATCGGCGGAGTAATAATACTCGCTTCCATTATAACTAACGTGCTGTATGAAAAAAGACAGGCGCGAAAAAGAAATATGACTGCAGTTTAGACAAAATAAATACAATTTCTTGACCGCATACTTATAATGCGGTCTTTATTTTTACTGTTTTTTAGGTAGATTTCAATTGAAAAATGTCTAAAAACAGCGAAATATGGTAAATATTTAAAAAACAATATGTTGTATTTTATTAAAAAAGAAAATACTAAATATTGTGTTTTTACTCTTGACATCACTAGGGCGGTGGTGTAATATACTAGTTAACGAAAATTATTAACAATTATTAAAGGAGGCACAAAAGATGATACGGGTTAAGAAGAGAGATGGTAATATCGTAACGTTCGATATCAAAAAAATCACTACCGCGATTCAAAAAGCTTTCGACGCGAAACAAACAAATTACACGCAAGACATACTCGATATGCTTGCGCTTAGAGTAACCGCCGATTTTGCGCGTAAGACGGTCGACAACGTCGTGACCGTCGAAGATATTCAAGACAGCGTAGAAGTCGTATTGATACAAGCAGGTTACGTTGACGTCGCAAAGTGCTATATCCTTTACAGAAAACAACATGAAAAACTGCGTAATATTAAAACGACGATACTCGACTACAAAAAAACCGTCGACAATTATCTAAAAATAGAAGACTGGCGTGTTAAAGAAAACTCGACGGTGACTTATTCCGTCGGCGGACTTATACTCAATAACTCGGGAGCGGTAACGGCAAACTACTGGCTTTCCGAGGTATACGATGAAGAAATAGAACAAGCGCACCGTAACGCGGACATTCACGTTCACGACCTTTCAATGCTTACGGGTTACTGCGCGGGCTGGTCGTTAAAGCAGCTTATTTTGGAAGGACTCGGCGGCGTGTCGGGCAAAATTACGTCTTCGCCCGCGGCGCATTTATCAACATTATGCAACCAAATGGTAAACTTTTTGGGAATTATGCAAAACGAGTGGGCGGGAGCGCAGGCATTTTCGTCTTTCGACACTTACCTCGCGCCTTTTGTAAAAGCAGACAATCTGTCTTATAAAGAAGTAAAACAATGCGTTCAGTCTTTTGTTTACGGCGTAAACACTCCCAGTAGATGGGGTACGCAAGCGCCTTTTACCAATATCACGCTGGACTGGGTTGTGCCTAACGATTTGGCGGAACTTAACGCTCTTGTCGGCGGCAAAGAAACGAATTTCAAATACCGCGACTGCGAAAAAGAAATGGCGATGGTCAATAAAGCCTTTATCGAAATAATGATAGAGGGTGACGCTAACGGCAGAGGTTTCCAATATCCTATACCGACATATTCCATTACCAAAGATTTTGACTGGTCAGAAACTGAAAACAACAAGCTTCTGTTTGAAATGACGTCAAAATACGGCACACCGTATTTTTCAAACTATATTAACAGCGATATGGAACCCAGCGACGTAAGAAGTATGTGCTGCAGATTGCGTCTCGATTTACGCGAACTGCGTAAAAAATCAGGCGGCTATTTCGGCAGCGGCGAAAGCACGGGCTCTGTCGGCGTCGTTACGATAAATATGCCTCGTATCGCTTATTTATCAAAAGACGAAGACGAATTTTACAACAGACTGAAAAAAATGATGGATATATCGGCTCGCTCGTTAAAAGTAAAACGTAACACGATTACAAAACTACTAGACGCGGGACTTTATCCGTACACAAAACGCTATCTGGGCAAATTTGACAATCACTTTTCAACGATAGGTCTTATCGGTATGAACGAAGCGTGTTTAAACGCGCGCTGGGTTAAAAAAGATTTGACTCACACGACAGCGCAGCAGTTTACCAAAGACGTATTGAATTTTATGCGCGAAAGACTGTCGGATTATCAGGAGCTTTACGGCGACCTTTATAACCTTGAAGCAAGCCCCGCGGAATCAGCGTCTTATAGATTGGCAAAACACGATAAAAAATATTATCACGACATTATTTCGGCTTCTAATAACGAAGACGTGCCGTATTACACAAACAGCTCGCACTTACCCGTGGGCTATACCGACGATATTTTTACCGCGCTTGATATCCAGGACGAACTCCAAACGCTTTATACGTCGGGAACGGTTTTCCATGCATTTTTGGGACAAAAACTTCCCGACTGGAAGGCCGCGGCTGAGCTTGTGCGTAAGATAGCGGAAAACTACAAGCTTCCATATTACACCCTTTCGCCGACATATTCGGTATGCCCTACACACGGTTATATCGAAGGCGAGCATTTTACTTGTCCAGAGTGCGGAGCAAAGTCCGAAGTATACAGCCGTATAACGGGATATTACCGCCCCGTTCAAAACTGGAACGACGGCAAACGCGAAGAATACTGCGAAAGACAAAATTACAATATCGATAAATCGGTACTCAAAAAAGATACGACAGCCAGTAAAACCATAGAAAAGACCAAAACAACGGCAAAAACAAGCGAAATTTTGCTTTTCGCGACCAAAGAATGCCCGAACTGCAAAATGGCAAAAATGATGCTTGATAAGGCGGGAATAGCGTATAAAACCATAGACGCGGAAGAAAACCCGACCGAAACGGCAAAATACGGAGTTAAAAAAGCCCCGACACTACTCGTGCCTAACGGTGAAAAAGTAGACCGATACGAAAACGCCAGCGAAATCAAAAAATACGTCGAAAGCGGAGCAAAATTATGATTGATATAATCATAGTCGGCGCGGGCGCGGCGGGTATGACGGCGGCATTGTATGCATTGCGTAGCGGAAAAAGCGTTTTGCTGCTCGAACAAGAGACCATAGGCGGTCAAGTGGCTATATCGCCGAGAGTGGAAAATTTTCCGTCGTTAAAACAAATCAAAGGAAGCGAGTTCGCAAATAATCTTTTTGAGCAAATAACCGCTCTCGGAGCGGAACTGGAACTCGAAAAAGTTATTGAAATAAAAAAAGACGGCGAAGTTTTTACCGTCGTAACGGACTACAATACGCATCAAGCCAAAGCCGTAATAATAGCCGCGGGAGTAAAACACAAACACTTGGGGCTACCAAAAGAAACCGATTTTGTCGGTCACGGCGTATCGTACTGCGCGGTATGCGACGGAGCGTTTTTCAAGGGAAAAGAAGTCGCTTTGGTAGGCGACGCGAACTCGGCTTTGCAATATTCGCTGCTGCTGTCAAACTACTGCCCAAAAGTGCATATGTTTACGCTGTTTGACAAGTTTTTCGGCGACGAAAGTCTGGTAAAAGCGTTGAAGTCCAAAGAAAATATAATCGTTTATCCCGATACTCAGATAGTCGGCTTGATTGGCGAAAACGAACTTGAAGGAATTACATATAAAAACAAAAAAGGCGAGATATGCGAGCATCGTACGGAAGCGTTGTTTATAGCGATAGGACAACTGCCCGATAATAAAAGTTTTGTTAATCTTGTCGACCTTGACAAAGAAGGTTACATAATAGCGGGCGAGGACTGCGCGACGAAAACGCAGGGACTTTACGTTGCGGGCGACTGCCGAACAAAAAAAATTCGCCAGCTTACCACCGCAAGCTCGGACGGAGCGATAGCGGGATTGGCGGCTTGCGCATATATAACGAATCTTGGAATACAAAAGTAAAAACCTTTCTTATTTACTTAGCAAAAAGAGCTGTTATTTTAACAGTTCTTTTTGTTTATGCCTAAAAAACTGTTTTACAACGTTTTTTCAACAAATTTTTATTAGCATTGACAGTAAAAGATATTAAAAAAATTCGACAAAAAAATTCTTAAAAATTTTTGTCGAAAGATTATTAAAAAGTCATATAAAATTAAAAAAATTTAATAGACATTTTGAAAAAAATGGACACGGTTTTTATTTGGTCCAAAAAATCAATAACCGCGTAGTGAAACCGTTGAAATATATTTTGCAAGATAATCGCAATAACTTTGCGCAGTTTCTTTTTCGACTTCACTAAAACCAAGTTTGATACAAGTTTCGCGTTCGGTAAATTTTTGCAATACGTATTTACGCGCGCTGTTAATCCATTCGGCTATTTTTTCCATATCGGAAAATTCGTGAAATTCTTTAACTAAAGTCGTGCGGAATTCGTATTCAACTACGGAATCCATTAGGATTTTTACGCTTTCTTCAATAGGAACAAGGTCAATTTTTTTTAAGCCTGCGGTAAGAGCGTATTTTTCTTTGCTGTTTTTTATATCCATCGCGACATAATCCACAAGCTCTTTTTCAATTAACTGTAAAAGCATTTTCGGATTAGTGCCGTTGGTATCGAGTTTTACCTTGTAGCCCAGCTCTTTAATTTTTGCGATAAACTCGGGCAAATCGGGATTTAACGTCGGTTCGCCGCCCGTTATAACGACGCCGTTAAGCACGTTTTTGCGTTTGATTAAAAACTCAAAAATTTCGTCGTTATCTATCACGGGTAAGTTTTGAGAATACACAAGCGGAGAGTTGTGACAAAATGGGCATGCGAAATTGCACCCGCCCGTAAACAGAACGCAGGCGGTTACGCCGTCGTAGTCGACTAATGAAAGTTTTTCAATTCCGTTAATTATCATTATTCCCCGTAACTTCTCTCTTTTCGTTATAATACAGGCAAAATTTTATAAAAAAATTATTGATAAGCCTGAGTTTCTTTGCTTTAAAGTACCGCCAAAAACAACCTATGATAATTATAACAAAACACGCCGTTAATGTCACTACAAATGCGGTTTTTCGGTTGCCTTTTTTTAGCTTTGTGATATTATGTATTTGGACGACAAAAGATATATTCAAGGAGATAAAAATGGGTAAGGGTTTTAGCAAAAGAAGCTTAACGGTATCGCCCAGCTTGACGCTGGCAATCACCGCAAAATCAAACGAACTGATAAGTCAAGGCGTGGACGTGGTGTCTTTCGGAGTCGGCGAACCTGATTTTAATACGCCGCAGTATATTATAGACGGAGCAAAATACGCTCTCGACCACGGTATGACAAAATACACGGCAAGCGGCGGAACACCCGCGCTAAAAAAAGCGATTTGCGAAAAACTCAGCCGAGACAACGGTCTTAGCTATAAACCCAATCAAATAGTTGTATCTAACGGAGCTAAACACTCGTTATTTAACACTCTTCAAGTATTGGTAGAAGAAGGCGACGAAGTTATTATTCTTTCGCCGTATTGGCTTACTTACCCAGAGCTTGTAAAAATTTGCGGAGGCAAAGCGGTAACGGTGGAATGTTTGCCCGAAGACGGATTTATTGTGCGTCCCGAAAAACTTAGAGCCGCTCTGAACCAAAATACCAAAGCGATAATACTTAACTCTCCCAACAATCCCACGGGAGCAGTATACGATAAAAACGATATCTCAGCGGTAGCCGAAGTATTGAAAGATTTTCCCGATGTATGGGTAATTGCGGACGAGATTTACGAAAAACTTATTTACGAAGGTGAACATATTTCGATAGCGTCATTAAGTCAACAAATGTACGACCGCACGATCGTAATAAACGGCATGAGCAAAGCTTACGCGATGACAGGCTGGCGTATCGGCTACGCTGCCGCGCCTACCGCTCAGATAGCGAAACTCATGGACGGACTGCAATCGCATGAAACCAGCAACGCGAACACGATAGCGCAGTATGCCGCGCAGACGGCATTGAACGGCAACGGCGATTCAATCGACGCTATGAAAGAAGAATTTAGTAAACGCCGCGATATGATGGTCGATATTTTAGCAAAAATTAAGTACTTCAGCATAGTAAAACCCAAAGGCGCGTTTTACGTTATGGTGGATGTTTCAGCTCTATTCAATAAAGCTTTCAGGGGTGTAAAAATTGAGACAGCGAATAATTTTGCAAAATTATTGATTGAAAGCTACTACGTGGCGGTAATTCCCTGCGAGGGTTTCGGCGCGGAGAAGTTTATCAGATTGAGTTACGCGACCAGCCGCGAAAAAATAACGGAAGGACTAAAACGTTTAAACGATTTTGTAAAAGAAATAAAATAAGGAAGGGTCAACAAAAATGAAATTTAGCGAATTAAAAGTAGGTCAAAAAGCGTCGCTTGTCAAAACGTTTACGGACGAGGACGTAAGAACCTTTGCGAAAATCAGTCTTGATACCAACCCGCTGCATTTATCCGACGAATATGCGAAAACGACGATTTTTGGTCAAAGAATAGTACACGGAATGCTCACGAGCAGTCTTATTTCCGCTGTAATAGCAAATAAGCTACCTGGCGAAGGCACGATTTATCTAGGACAGGAATTGCGGTTTTTAGCTCCCGTTTTACTTAATGACACGATAACGGCAGAGGTTGAAGTAGCGGAACTGAGAGAAGACAAAAAAATCGCGAAACTCAACACAGTTTGCACAAATCAAGACGGCAAACAAGTTATCACAGGCGTAGCTACCGTTAAATGCTCCCAATAAACATAGTTTTTTTTAATTTTTTCATTATTTATAGCATAAGAGAAAACGCGGAATTTTTGTAATTTCGCGTTTTTTCATATTTTTTAAACAAAAATTAGTAAAATTTGCGCAAAAATAAATAATAAAAACACGATATTTTTTATATCAATTTGTTTTGATATAAACTTTCGATATGTTAAAATATTTATTAGGAGGATTGCGTATGGAATATTTTTATGCGGTCATGCAGTTATTTGCAGGGTTAGGCGGTTTTTTAATAGGCTTCAAAATTTTGTCTGAAAATACTGAAAAACTTGCGGATAACGGATTACGGAATTTATTTAACCGCGCGAACAAAAATCCGCTTACGGGCGTTGGTATCGGCGTTGTTTCAACGGCGATAGTCCAAAGTTCTTCCGCAACCACCGTTATGGTAGTCGGTTTTGTAAACGCGGGCGTAATGACTCTTACGCAAGCTACCGCGATAATAATGGGTGCCAATATCGGAACAACGGTAACGGGACAAATCGCGGCTTTGCAATCCTTTGATTTTATTGCCGTAGCAATGGCGTTGACTTTCGTCGGCGTCGTTATGGATATGGCTTTCAAAAAAGACCGGGTAAAAACCGCGGGGCTTATGCTTGCGGGACTCGGTCTTGTTTTTATGGGACTGAAATTTATGTCGGCGGCTATGAAAATATTCCGCGACAGCGCCGCTATCGTGCAAGCGTTCAGCAGTATCAGTAATCCCGTCGCGTTACTTCTTATAGGCGCGCTTGTTACCGCTATTGTGCAAAGCTCTTCCGCGGTTACGGCGATAGTTATCTCTATGGCTGGCGCGGGTATTATTATCGGTGGCGGCGGCAATGCGGTGTATTTCGTTATTTTAGGTACTAATATCGGTACTTGCGTTACGGCTTTGCTTTCTTCCGTTGCCGCAAACGCGAACGGCAAACGAGCGGCATTTATTCACCTTATGTTCAATGTTTTCGGCAGCGTGATTTTCTTTATACTGCTATTGTTTTGGCAAAATTTCGCCGTCGTTACGTTCGAAAAATGGTTTACGGGACAACCGTCAATCCAAATCGCTATGTTCCATACTTTCTTCAACGTCGCCTGCACTCTGATTTTTGTGCCGTTTATAAAAGTATTTGTCAAGATATCGGAAAAGGTCATAAAAGACAGGAGTTTGCCGACAGTCGAACGCCAAACGTATTTGGATGAAAGATTTTTGGTTTCTCCGTCGCTTGCTTTATTGCAAGTTACCAAAGAGCTTGAGTATATGTGCGGCATCGCCGTGGGGGCTTTGGAAAAAGCGACAAAAGGTTTTGTGGCGCAGGACCTTATTTATCAAGAAGAAATAAAAAAAGACAACGTGATAGTAGCAAGAATAAATTTGGCGATTATCGATTATTTGGTAGAGGTTTCAAACCGCGAATTATCGCTGACCGACGAGACTTTAGTAAGCCGTTATCACCATGTAGTCGCCGATATAATGCGTATCAGCGAACTGGCGGAAAATATAGCAAGGTACACCGTAAATTCTATTAAAAGAAATTTGCAATTTTCCGACGAAGTTAAGAGTGAAATATTGAATATGTTGGAAAAGATAAAAACGCTCTACACCGATACGATGAACGTAATGTGCAACAGAAAAAATCAAAATATGCCCGAAATCGACAAGCTGGAAGACGAAATCGACGCATTGCGTAAAAAGCTTATGGAAGACCATATCGCTAGGCTTAATGAAGGCAAGTGCAAAGCCGAGAGCAGTGGCGTATTTATCAATCTGGTTTGCAACCTGGAGCGTGCGAGCGACCACTTGTATTACGTAGCTAATTCGGGAAAAATAGAAAAAGACAAAAAAAATAACGAAAAAAACGCTTAATATAAAAAAACAAAAAACGCTCGGAAACGGGCGTTTTTTTTGACGAAAATTTAATATCTTTTTAAATTCTTGTATAAGCAAGCGATTCTATTTTTTTATTTTGCTAAATTTAGTTTAAATAAAGTTTTTTGAAAGTTTGCAAAAATCAAAAAATCGTTATAATTTTCCCTTGCGAATCGAATTAATTTAGGAATTGAAAAGCTAATTATCTAAGTTTTTGCGCGTAATTTATTTAACAAATCTTCAAGACCGCTTAAATCAAAATTAGGGACGTAATCTTTAGTGGCGGAGCTTAGCTCTTGCGTCCAACCGTTTTTTATATCGACCAAGCGCATATATTCCACAGCCTTTTTGTATTCCCGCGCGGTTAAACGTCGATTGAGCGGAGGCGGCAGATTTTCAACGGGAGGGAAATACTGTCCCATAAGCGAAAGGTACACATCGTCTATTTTGCTGATATAATCCAAAACGCGTTTCGTGTCTTCTATCTGACCAGGCAGCACCAAATGGCGGATAATCACGCCCTTTTTTAATAAACCTTTTTCAAACACGTTTTTAGGCTGTTGGCGCAGCATTTCATCAAGTGCCTCGCACGCGCGCGGAAAATAGTTTTTGGCTTTTGAAAAGTTGACCGCAAGATTCTCGTCAACGTATTTGAAATCGGGCAGATAAATATCAACAAGTCCGTCCAACAGTTTAAGCTGCTCGGCAGTCTCGTAACACGAAGTATTATACACAATAGGGATTTTTAGTTTTGGTTTTGCTTTTTGTAAAGTTACCGCAAGACATTTGACGTAATGGGCGGGAGTGACGAGATTTATGTTGTGCGCGCCTTGGTCTTGTAAATACAGCATAAGTAAAATCAAGTCGTCCTGACTAATATTAAGCCCTTTAACGGTGTGAGAAATATTGCGGTTTTGACAAAAAACGCATTTTAAGGAGCAGCCGCCGAAAAATATCGTGCCGCTGCCTTTTTCGCCCGAGATAGGCGGTTCTTCATAAAAATGCAAGCCCGCCCGCGCGACAAAATAGCGCGGATTTTCGGGCAATTGGGTAAATGTTTTTTTATTTTCTGTCATTTTTTTAATTGTTTATTTCTAAAATTTCTAATATTGTATGCGCAAACTTGCTAGATACAATTTGCCATATATAAATATGCATTTTTGATAGTTCCAAAATTCTTACGGCATATATTCGCTTAATTTTTATTAAAATTAAATTTTGTTATATCTTCGTTTTTTTGTTCGTTGTTTACTAATAATTGTCCAAAAAAGATATCTGGTTTTTATTCGGCGTTTTGTTGATAAATGTCGATAAAAAAGAGAAACAGTCTTTCGGGGTGTGCAGAATACCGTATTTTTCGCAAGTCTTGTGAAAATATGTTTCAAGTTTTTGCGAATTTGGACTTGGGATTTCGTATGCGTAGCCGTAGGTTTTTTGATATTTTTCTTTCAAGGTCGGAAAATACTTGTCAAGGTTTTCGTAGTAATACTCGCGGTCGCCTTGCCGCAAAGTCAAGCCCATTCCAAAATTGATTATGCCTTTTACGCCCGCGTCGGCGCAGTAGTCCAAAATGCCTTTAATATTTTCTATATTGTCGTTGATAAAAGGTAAAATTGGCGACAGCCAAACAACGGTGGGTATCCCGTTTTGTTGAAATTTTTTCAAAAACAGGTAGCGGTCGTAAGTTGTGCAAACATTAGGCTCGACAATTTTGCATAGCTTTTCGTTAAAAGTTGTCATTGTTGTTTGAGCGGTGAAAACCGCCTTTTCGTTTATGGAACAAAACAAGTCCATATCCCGCAATATCATATCGGATTTTGTCTGCAAAGTCGCGCCAAAACCGTATTTATCAATGATTTCCAAGCATTTCCGGGTAACACGCAGGTCTTTTTCGATAGGAATATACGGGTCGCTCATTGCGCCCGTAGCGATCACGCATTTTTTGCGCTTTTTTAGTAATGCGGCTTCCAATAATTCGGGCGCGTTGATTTTTACCTCGATATCGGTAAAATCGTGATTGATTTGATAACAGCGGCTGCGGGCATCGCAATAAATGCAGCCGTGGAAACAGCCGCGGTAAACGTTCATTCCGTTATTTGGGGACAATATCCCTTTCGCTTCCACAAAATGCATTTTACTAAGCCCTTTATCTTTTGATAAAAAAATTATAACATAAAAAAAATTAAAGTAAATATAGCAATGAAAAACTTGATTTGTGATACTTGACAAATAGGACAGTATTTGTATAAAATAATAACAAGAATAAGACAAAAGGAAAATTTTTATGAAAGCAAAATTATATCCAGCTATTTTTGAAAAATATGAAGACGGTTTTTTGGTAACATTTCCGGATTTACAGGGTTGCATCACCGACGGGGATGATATTTACCAAGCGTATGAACACGCTCAAGAAGCCTTAGGACTGTATCTAGATGATGAAGAATTATTACCAGAGGCGACTAAAAATCTTGATAAAATTAAAGTGGCTCAAAACGAATACGTTATGCTTGTCGCGGCAGATACAAGCTATCCCATCATTTATTTTGACCAAGATTTTTTTATGCAGATTAATAAAATCTTAATAAATAGAAATCTTACAAAATATCGTTTAGCGAAAGAATTGAATATCAACGAAAGCTATATAAACAAGGTTTTTAATGGAAAACGAAAACCCAGTCCTGCGGTTGCAAAAAAAATAGGCAACTATTTAGGCTTTGATTGGGAATTATTTTTCGAATAAAAAAAGACGAGAAAATATTTTTTCTCGTCTTTTTAAAGCAAATCTTATAAGCATATTGATAGCAATAAAACAAGCACCCATTTATGCGGGGTGTCGGGTATTGTTTTAGCATGAACTTTTAATATAATCCGTACCCTTATATTTAGTTGTGATCTCTGTTTCCAACCTGATACTTTTGCCAAATGATACTATCAAGTAAAGCTACGGTTAAATATGGATAATCAGTTTTTAATTCAGCAACTGCATTTGATAATAAAGTTTGACATTCTGGATTAGAAATATCTTTTCCACATGCGTCACTAATGCAATGATGAATATGAACATCAGGCTTGCATCGATTTGGATCTCCAGCCAACATGAATAAGTAATTCAATCCGGCAGAA
>DAOTGG010000014.1:0-26818 GCA_035446985.1 Eubacteriales bacterium | reverse complement strand
AGTCTACGTCACCGACACAGGCTGCGTGGACGAACAGCTTATAGATTTTTTGGCGGACGCTTCGATATTGATACTGGAAAGCAATCACGACTATGAGATGCTTAGAAACGGCATTTATTCTTTGCCGCTCAAAAAACGTATTGCCAGTCAAAACGGACATTTGTCCAACGAACAAACGGCGTATTTATTAAGCCGAGCAAGGCTTGAAACGGTAAACCAAATAATCCTTGCTCATTTATCAGAAAACAACAATCTGCCCGAAATCGCATATTCTAGCGCGAAAGCGGTTTTGGAAAAAGCGGGCTACGGCGAGAAAATAAGATTACTTGTCGCCGCTCAATGGGAGATATGCGAATGATTAAACGAAAATTTTGGACGGCTTCGGAAAGCTACAGAATATTTTTTATCTGTTTCGTCGTATTTATTGCGGTTAGTTTCGCGCCGTATTTTATCGCCGACACCGCGACTGCGCAAAACCCGATTTTTTCCTGGATAGTATCGGGGGTTGCGTCATTAAGTTTGGCGGTAACAGTGTATGTTTGCGCGAAAATATTCCGCGTTGATTTTGTTTCGGCGGTAAAATTGAAAATAAAACCTAGCGCAAAACAAATTTTACTTGGTCTTGGTATTACTATCGGACTGTTTATTTTTATGCTGCCCGTTGTGGATATGTTTTGCGATTTTATTGTAAAGCTCGGTTTTCCTTGTCCCGAGGGTACTGTAATTAACGCAAATGCGGTTGAAATAATACTGGCTGTAATTATGGCGTGTTTAATCGCTCCCGTAACGGAAGAAATTTTTATGCGCGGAGCTTTGACAGGCGGGTTGGTAAGGTACGGTAAAATCGGCGCAAGCTTGATTTCGGGTTTCGCTTTTATGCTGTTTCATATGAGTCCGTCTAACACCGTTTATCAGTTTGTTTTCGGGTTTATGTTAGGTTATATTTATCTATCCAGCGGCAGCATTTGGACGGCTGTGGCGATGCATCTATTTAATAATTCATTGGCTGTGGGGTTGTCCTTACTGCTGCCCGAAAGCGTTTTTATAACGATATTCGTCACTTACCGTTATCTATCTATGGGCGTAGGCGCGGTTATCGTTGCGCTTTGCTTATATTTATTTATCAAAAAAACGCCTGACCGTTATCAAGAATTTTTAGTTGAAGACGAAGGCGGACAAAGCGTAATGGAAAAACCCAAAACGGTCGACATTGCCGTATTTGTTATCGCGTGCATTTTCTGCGCGGGTATGTGGATGATCAGTCTGGTGAGCGGCGCATGAAAATAAAGATTTTGGCTGTCGGCAAAGTAAAAGAAAAATACTATAAAGAAGCGATTGCGGAATACGTGAAAAGACTTTCGCGTTACGCAAAAACCGAAATCACGGAAATAGACGAAATTACGTCCGATAACGAACTGGAAAAAGAAGCGAAAGAAATTTTATTGAAAACGAGCGGATATACTGTTGTTTTAGATAAAGACGGCGAAAACTTGTCCAGCGAGCTATTTGCGGAAAAAATAGAAAAAATAAAAAACGTCGCAAGCGAAATTACTTTTATAATAGGCGGAAGCGTTGGTCTGAGTCAAAGCGTGAAAGACAGAGCTGATTTTGTTTTGAGTTACGGAGCGCAAACGCTGCCTCATTCGCTTGCCAGAGTATTACTGACAGAGCAGATTTACAGAGCTTTCAATATTTTGGAAGGGGGAAAATATCACAAATGAATGATTTTAGCAAGTTTATATTAGAAACAGACAGACTAAAACTCGTCGCGGTTACGGAAAAATACGCGGAAGAAATTTTTAAGGGATTAAATAAAGACGTGACGGAGTATATGTATCCAAAACAAGCCGATGATATCAGCGAAACGCTTGCGTACATAAAAAGCCAAATAAAACTCAACCAAGAAGGAAAAAATATCGGTATAGTGATATTAGATAAATATAACGATGAATTTTACGGCGGGGGCGGACTCCATTCCGTACACGAGCCTGTTGCCGAACTGGGTATATGGATAAAAAAATCGGCGCACGGACACGGCTACGGCAAAGAAGCGATAACTGAACTATCAAAATGGGCGGTAAAAAATCTGACGATTTTGGGAATGATTTACCCTGTGGATTTTGAAAATATAGCGAGCAGACGAATACCCGAGTCTATGGGAGGGCATATCGTTGCTCACGAAAACGGCGTGAATATGAGCGGACAGCTGCGCCATTGGGTGACGTATTTAATCGATGCGAAAGTTTTTAGGGAAAATATTTAATAAAAACAATATCGTATTTTTCGCGATATTTATCTTAACCGCCGTGTTTGTGATACTGGCAAACTCTTCGGCGGCAAGGTTACTAACGCCCGTTAATGAGTTTTTTATTCGAATTTTGGGTTGGCTAAACTCTCTTATTCCAGTCTCTTTTTTGGGTATTTTGTCAGTAGCGGCAATACCTTTATTGGTTTTAATAATTTGGCTATTAGTGTTATCAAAACGAAAACTAAGATTTTTAATAACACTTATTAGTATCGCTTGTGTTTGTCTTGTATTGTTTTACTGCGTAATAGGTTTTAATTACAGCAAAGAAAGCATTTACGACACTATGGATTTGACTTTATCGGAAGACGACTCCGCTTTTATCGAAGAGGCGGCAAGATATTATTTGACTGAATTAAATAACGCAGCCGAAAACGTAACATTTACTGACGGTCATTCCGTAATGAATTTGAGTTTTTCGCAGATGTCGGAAAACATCTTAGACACGTATAAAAATATAGAGATTTTTGATTTTTTGTACGACTTTGATTTAATGCCAAAGCAGTATTTTCCGGCGCTTATTATGAATTATTCGGGTACGACGGGTATGTTTTTTCCGTTTTTTGCGGAAATCAATGTTTGCGCTAATATTCCCGACAGAGATTTGCCTACCACCACCGCTCACGAAATAGCGCACAGCAAGGGAATAATGAACGAAGGGGAATGTAATTTTATCGCCGATATAATCTGTATAAACAGCGACAATGATTACGTTCGCTATTCGGGACTAAGCGTTATTTTTGCAAGATTAGTTAATGAAATATATAAAACGGACACCGACTTGTATCACGAATTATTAAGCGAGCTTAATCCGTCGGTTTTGGCAGATTATGCTTACGCGAATGAGTTTTACGACAGTTATGAGGGCATAATAAGCCGGATTTCCGACAAAATAAACGATATTTATTTAAAGAGCAATAACGTTAGCGGCGGCGTTATAAGCTATTCTCAAGCGGTAAAGGGTATTTTGGCGTATTACCGCGAGTATGTTAACTATGTTGACAATCGGTAAAATTAGTTGTAAAATCTATCTTGCTTTTTCACTTTTTTAAAATTGAGGAAAAAATGGGTACATTATTAACGCCCGCACAGATATGGAAGAACTTTGATCCTGTGGCTGAAAGTTTGGACGCGACGCTACTTAAAAGCGAGCAGTCGGGCAATATAAAAATAGAATATTATTATTTTACGGGAAGACACCTGGATAACGAGGCGAGCAGAGTATATTGCGTTGTCGCTTCAAGCGGTGAAAATCTGCCCGCACTTATCGTTGTCGGAAAAGTCAGCGAGCCTATCGACGTAAACAATCTCGTCTATTGGGCTAGTCAAGGCTACACCGCGATAGCGATTGATTACGCCGGAGATATGGGCGAAGGTAAACACACGGTTTATCCCGAATCAGTTTCCTACTGCAATTATTTGCTCGCGGGACGGCATTTTGACAGAGTGGACACAGACGTAACCGAAACTTCGTGGTACGAGTATTCTCTGAACACAATGCGCGCGGTTACTTTTTTGAACGAATATATTTGCCCCGATAAAAATAATATTTGCTTGTATAGCGTTGGAAAATCCGCGCGAATAGCAAGCCATTGTCTGGCTTTTGACAGCCGCATAAGAACGGCGTGTATAGCGTACGGCAAAATCTGGGAAGATTATAAAAATCCCGATAAAGAAAGCGAAGATGTTTCGCCAGACGAAAATCTGGAAATATTGGAGGAAGAGGAACGCTGGCTTGCGGGTATATGCCCCCAAAGCTACATTCATCTTATAGAGCAGCCCGTATACGTTTTGGTGGGCAGCAACAGCAAATATACCGATATGAGCGACACGGCT
Source organism: Eubacteriales bacterium (assembly GCA_035446985.1). Lineage (GTDB taxonomy): Bacteria > Bacillota > Clostridia > Christensenellales > CAG-314 > JAQUSX01. The sequence continues at coordinate 22,677 of DAOTGG010000014.1, read as the reverse complement.
GCGGCAATACAAAGATTCCCCAACAAAAACTCGCGTTACTTTTTTGTGGCGGGTATGCTGGACACTCTCACAACCGAAGTCAAAAGGTCTATGGACAAATGGTTTAAGAACAGTCTCGATATCGCAAAACCGCCGAAACAACCGAAACTGTCCGTCTTTGCGGAAAACGGGAAACTTTACGCAAAAATCGAAACCGAAGCGAAATTTTTTACCGTATGGTATGCAAGAGGACCAAAAGAAAACCGCCTTAATTGGGTTGCGCCCGTAATGACAAAAACCGAGTACGGCGCAAATGCCGAGCTGAATATTTATGACGAAGAGTTGCCCGTAAGCGTATACGCGAACGCCGATTTTTACAACGGTATGAAGCTGTCCAGCGAAATACACGTTTTTACGCCGAAAGATATATCGAAAAATCTTACTCTTATCGACTATACCAGAATGATATATAATCAATCTATGGGTATGGGAGAATTTATACCTATCGACGTTACGGGAGAAGAAACGCTTTGGGATAAAAGTTCAATCGTGTTCGCTACGGGTCCATTAGGCATCGGCGGAATTTCGGGCAAACGTTTCGGTACTTTTGCTCTTTCGGAAAATATGATTTTACGTCATTTTGAAAGCGTTTTGATTTTTGACGTATGCAGCGAAACAAAACAAAATTTGGACGTGTGTATCGTTCAAAACTGGAATAAGGACCAATGCAGATATTTTTGCCGTGTTTCTCTTCTGGGGGGCAATATGTGGCAAAAAATAGTCCTTTCGGGACAAGATTTCCGCTGCACAACAGGAAAGACGCTTGTCGCTGATAAAGTGGGCGGACTTGATTTGCTTGCTTTTGCGTGCGAAAATAATATAATAGTCACAAATATTTTGTTTACATAAAGGTTTTTTATGTTAGAATTAAACGACGTTGTAACCACAAAAAAACCGCATCCTTGCGGGGGCGATAAATGGCTTGTTGTGCGTGTTGGCGCGGACTACAAGCTGAAATGTCTCAAATGCGGACATATAGTCCTTCTGGACAGCAACGCTGTAAAAAAGGCGGTAAAGAAAATTGACAAAAACCGTGAATAAAAAAAATAGCATCGACAAAAAAATATTACGGCAGAACATAATGGACGACAGAGCTTCAAAAATGAAAAGCGATTTGGTTTTTTATATGGTTTTGATTGCGCTGGTGGTTATAGCTATTGTGTTCCGCTGTTTTTTTGTCAGCAGTTACACGGTATCGGGAACGTCGATGTACCCAACGCTAAACGACGGGGATTGGGTATGGGTGAATAAACTCGTAAAGCCGCAAAGAGGCGATATCGTTGTGGCTTACGATGAATATGACGACAAAGCTTTGGTAAAACGAGTAATAGCGATAGAGGGCGACCTTATTTCATTAGTTTGGTCTGATGAAGGTTATGTGGTAGTAATAGAAACTGTCGACGGTCAAATAATTTATGAAGAATACGACGGCGTTACTTTGCCCGCCATTCGCCCCGATAGAACAGGAGTGCTTAGCTCTACGCCTTACTTGGTGACCGAAGGTTATTTTTTGATGGGAGATAACCGCAACGACAGCAATGACAGCCGAAACCCCGAAATACAATGTTTTGAAAAAGAAAAAATCATAGGCGTCGTAATGAACGACGAAGGATAATATACAGGGTTTTTATTGCTTTTTACTGCAAAAAGTGGTAAAATTTTTTTACTAAATATTTTAAAATTAACCGAATAATCATTTTTTTATAAAGGAGAATGAATAATGGCTTTTAGAGACCAAATGTGGCAGGTTATCGAATGGAAAGATGACAGCAGCAACCTTTTGGCGTACCGCTTTCCGCACAGCGGAAAAGAAATCATAAGCGGCTCTTCTCTTACGGTAAGAGAATCCCAAGTAGCTATTTTTGTTCATTTGGGCAAAATCGCGGACGTGTTCGGACCGGGCAAATATAAATTGGAAACAAAAAACCTTCCGCTTTTGTCGGGACTTGGCGCGATTTTTTATCAAAACAAACAATCGCGGTTTAAGGCTGAAGTTTATTTTGTAAACACAAAACAGTTTACAAACCAAAAATGGGGAACTTCTTCTCCCATTACGTTAAGAGATAAAGATTTTGGCGTAATCCGTATCAAGGCTTTCGGTACATACAGCTTTAAAGTAAGCGACGCGAAAATATTAATGCAGGAATTATTGGGCACAAAAAGCAGTTTTACCGTAGACGACATTAACGCGTATTTAAAAAGTATGTTAATATCGACAATTACAGATACTATAGCCGAGTCAAAAGTCGGAGCGTTGGAACTTTCCGCAAACTTGCAGGAGTTTAACGATATGTGCGTTGCTAACGTCGGACAAAAGTTTATAAGTATCGGACTGGAAATAGTAAACTTTGTTATCGAAAACGTATCTTTCCCCGAAAGCGTAGAAAAAGCCATTGACGAGCGATCGGCTTTGGGAATACTCAGCGACAAAATGGGTACATATACGCAGAAAAAAGCCGCGGACGCTCTTGGAGACGCGGCGCGCAACAGCGGCGGAGCGGCTGGAATGTTTGTCGGTATGGGTATGGGACAAAACGCGGGCAGCGCGTTGGGCGGAGCATTCTCAAATATTTCTAACGCCGAAGACGAAAAAGAAAAAGTGGAAGAAGATATGAAGTTCTGTTCCGAATGCGGAGCGAAAATGAGAGTTACCGCAAAATTCTGTCCCGAATGCGGAGCGAAAGTCAGCGGAAAAGACGCTTGTCCAAAATGCGGAGCCGTTGTTAAAAAAGGTTCAAAGTTTTGTCCCGATTGCGGAACAAAATTATAAAAACAAAAAAATAATTTTTAGGAGTGATAAAAATGAAAATCAATAAAGATATGAAAATTATCGAAGTATTGGACATAGACAGAAATGCGGCTTTGGTGTTCCAAAGTTTTGGTATGGGCTGTATAGGTTGTTTGGCTGCAAGCGGCGAATCAGTAGAAGAAGCGGCTGCTGTGCACGGAATAGACGTTGACGAACTTGTAGCAAAGCTTAACGAAGTTTGTAAATAATTTTTCCTTAAAAAACAAATTCGTAACCGCCTGTAAACAAAATTACGGCGGTTTTTGTTTGCCTATTTTTGCGGCTGCGCTTGTATTATTCCTGACGCTATGATAAAATTTTTAATAAGGTAATTGTTATGAAAATTTTGCATTGTTCCGACATTCATTTGGGCGCGCCATTGGCGGGCTTGGGCGAAAATGCCAGTATCAGACGCAGAGAGCTGATTAAAGCTTTTTGCGAACTGGTTTTGTATGCCAAAAATAACGCGGACGCTATGATTATCGCGGGAGACTTATTTGACTCCAGCGCGATAGATAACGCGATTTTCGCTGCGGTAGGCGACGCTTTCCGTGACGCAAAAATCCCTGTTTTTTTGCTGTTTGGCAATCACGATAAACGTTTAGCCAAAATAGCGGTTGGGAAAATGCCGCCGAATGTGAAAATTTTTGACAAACAAAATTTATACGAGCTTGACGAAAGAGTCACCGTACACGGCGTGGACAGCGCCTTTGAAAGCGAAACAATAATTTTTAATAAAAACAAATACAATATTTTGGTTTTGCACGGCGATAAAACGGAAATAGATTTTTCTAAATACCGTAACGAGCCTATAGATTACGTTGCTATGGGACATTATCACATGTACAGAATGGAAAATTTTGCGCGCGGGGTTATGTGTTACAGCGGCTCAAATGAACCGAGGGATTTCGGCGATCTCGGCGAAACGGGATTCATTATGCTTGATACCGATAAGTCGGGCAAAAACGCGGTAAACCGACATAATTATGCCAAAAGGCATATTATCACTAAAAATCTCGACGTTACTGGACTTACTTCCGCCGACGCTTTACTAAAAGAATACGCAAAACTCACCGCAGATATAGGATTGCAAAATTATTTAAATTTGATAATTTGCGGCAGACGTAACCCAGACGTGGACATCGAGTATTTATCCGATAAAAAAGATTTTTTCGCTACCCGTATAGATGATCAAACGATTGTCGATTATGACCTTGAAAAATTGAGAAAAGAAAACAGCCTTATCGGCGAGTTTATAAAAACCGTCGAAAACAGCGGCAAAGACGGAGATATTATAGACAGAGCAATAGAGCTGGGTTTAAAGGCATTGGAGGAAACGCGGTGATAAAGAGCGTAGAAGTTACCGCTTTCGGTAAGCTTAAAAACTATAAAAAAGATTTTGACGGCAAAATCGATATAAATTACGGTGCGAACGGCGCGGGCAAGACTACTCTCGCCGCCTTTATCGCCGCTATGTTTTACGGTCTGCCCGACAACCGAGGCAAAGACCTTTCGCAAAACCTAAGGGCAAAATATATGCCGTGGGGACGAATGGAAAAATTCGGCGGTTCGCTCGTTTTCGAGTACAAAGGTGAAATATTGCGGGTTACGCGCGAATTCGGCAAAACTCCAAAAGACGATACGTGTATCGTAATCAATGAAAAAAACGGCAAAAAACAAGAGATTTTTGATTTGGGCTTAGCCTTGTTCGGTCTTTCGTATAAAGATTTTGTCAACTGCTTTTTTGTTCCGCAGGACGCCGTTACGTTAGACACAACGGATAATTTCAGCGAAAAAATTAGTCAAATGATAGGCGGGAAAAACTGCGACATCGCGATACAAGACCTGGACAAAAAAGCCGTGGAATTAAAGCAAAAAGTTAAAAGAAACAATAGAGAGCAAGGAAAACTGCCCGAAGCGGAAGAAAACGTAAAGCTGTTGACAGAGTTTATAAAAACGGCGGAGTGTAACCGCGGCGAGATAGAAGCAAAACAAAAAGAACTGAAAAAACTTGCCGAAAAAGATGAATTTTTCAAAAAAAGATTAGACGAAAATGAAAAACTCTTAGAGAAGATTAATCAGGAAAAATTAAAATACGACGCGCAAATAACTTTGGCAAAAGAACGTGAAAATCAAAAACAAAATAATCTTGGAGCGTTGCCGCCGTGCGAAGATTACAATAAAATTCCCGAAAAAATCTCGGCTGCAAAAAAACTTATTTCGCAGACAAAACAAAAACCCATTGCTTTGATATGGCTAATCGCGGTCAGCATAATAATGGTTTTTGTCGGAATCGTTTTCGGTATTTTTGACAAGTTTTTGCTGCTTGGTATCTTTACGGGCGCAGGCGTAATTTTCGGATTAAGCGGTTTACTTGTTTGGGCAAAACACCGCAAAAAAATAAAAAATATCGACGCGCAAATAAGAGAGTTACTAAAACCCGTCGAGATAATCGATACATATTGGCAAGCGATAGACAAACTGGAAAGTTATTATATTAGTTACAATAATATTTATTCTGTCAAAGTCGCAGTTCCAAAAACTTTTGATGTTATTCAACTTGAAAAATTAACTAACGAGCAAAATATTTTACATCAAAACATTATCGAAAACAACAGAGATGCGGCGAGACTGGAAACGGAAATAAAAATGTTATCCGCCGATATTCCCGACGAAACGGAATTGAAAGAAAAACTTATCAACGCGAAAATAAAGGCAAAGGAATTTAAAGCCGAATACGAGGCGTTAACTTTGGCGATTGAAAGTCTAATTAAAGCCAAGGATAAGCTTTCTGAAGCGTATTTACCGAAAATGGCGGAAGAGCTGAAAAAATATCTTTCCACCGTCACAAAAGGCAAGATAGAAGAAATAGTCGTAAGCGTTGACAAAAATAGCGGCAATAAAGGCACGGATTTTATTTTGATGCCCAAGCAAAACGGCGTTATGTACGATATGGGCTATTTTTCACGCGGCGAAAGAGAAATCGCGCTGTTTTATCTCAAAATGACTTTGGCAAAGCTTATTTACGGCGACGATATTCCGTTCGTTTTGGTTGACGACGCTTTTGTAAATTACGGCGAAGCCGAATTTAGTGAAACAATTAAAATATTAAAACAAATATCCCTTAAAACGCAAGTAATTTACTTTACTTGCCAAAATAGAGGACTACAACAGATAAAAAACATCTAAGGAGAATTATGACTTTTGAAAATAAAGAAAACGTAGCGAAAAAAAGAAAAAGCTGGAGCTACGTAAAGGACTTCATACCGCACTACAAGCCTTATATCGGCTTGTTTGTACTAGATATGATTTGTTCGCTCGTGGCTGCGGGAGTGGAAATAGTATTTCCGCTGTTTGTAGAACAAATCACGACGGAAGCGATTGCCACGGGATATTTGGTATTAATGACTGTTATTAAATACGCTTCCATATTGATAGGAATAAGAATTGTTGAAATAGCTTGCAGATTTTTTGTGGCAAAATACGGACATATCATGGGCGTAAAAATAGAAAGCGACCTTAGACGAAATATGTTCCACCATTTACAGCAAATGTCGCACAGCTTTTATGACAATCAAAAAGTCGGCACGTTAATGTCACGCATAACTACGGATTTATTTGATATCACAGAGTTTGCGCACCATTGTCCCGAAACGCTCTTTATCGCGTCCATTCGTATCATAGGCATATTTACGATATTAGCGATGAAAGACTGGCGAATGACGGTATGTCTGTTTGTGCTCACGCCGTTTATGGCGTGGCTCACGATACATTTTAATAACAAGTGGGATGATAACTATCAGAAAAACCGTAATAATATGGCGGAAATTAACGCTCAGGTAGAAGACAGTCTGGCGGGAGTAAGAGTGGTAAAATCTTTCGCCAATGAAAAACTGGAAGAAGACAAGTTTGAGCGCGGCAATCAAGAATTTATAAAATCAAAATCAAAAACTTATCACTATATGGGTACGTTTTTCGCAGGCATTCGCTCGATGGACGCCGTGATGTATATTAGTATACTTGTACTTGGCGCGATATTCAAAATAAGCGCGCCCGTGTTTGTTGTGTATCTGCTTTACGCAAACACTTTACTTAACAGTTTGATAAACTTTGCCGATTATTCCGAGCAGTTCCAAAAAGGTATTACGGCTTTTGCTAGATACCAGCAGATTATGGATACGCCTATTGATTTGACTGACAAGCAAGACGCGAAAGAGCTTACGGACGTAAAAGGTAGTATTGAATTTAAAAACGTTACTTTCCGCTACAAAAACACAGATAGAGACGTATTGGAAAAAGTCGATTTCACTATCCATCAAGGCGAAACTGTCGCAATCGTAGGACCCAGCGGCGGCGGCAAAACTACTATCGCCAACCTTATTCCGCGTTTTTATGACGTGACAGGCGGCAAAATATTGGTCGACGGCAAAAACGTAAAAGACGTTACGGCAAAATCGTTGAGAGAAAATATCGGCGTTGTGCAGCAGGACGTATATCTGTTTTGGGGAACCGTAGCCGATAATATTGAGTACGGTAAAATCGGAGCAACAAGAGAAGAAATAGTCCGGGCGGCAAAGCTTGCGGGCGTGGACGAGTTTATTTCAACATTGAAAGACGGCTACGACAGTTTTGTCGGCGAACGAGGCGTTAAGCTGTCGGGCGGACAAAAACAAAGAGTTTCGATAGCCAGAGTTTTTTTGAAAAATCCGCCGATACTTATACTTGACGAAGCGACGAGCGCGTTAGATAATGAGAGCGAAGTAAAAGTGCAAAAGTCTTTGGATTTACTGGCAAAAGGCAGAACAAGCATAGTAATTGCGCACAGACTTTCCACCATAAGAAACGCCGACAAAATTATCGTGCTGACGGACAAAGGTATAGTGGAGGTTGGCACGCACGCTGAATTAATGAAAAACCACGGACTTTATAAAAAACTTTACGACCTGTCGGTGCGTACCGAAAACTTGCAGATGGAAGTCGAAAAACAACAATAATATATTTTTCCAAGGAGAAAAAAATGGATACGATAAGCAGAGCGAAAGAAATACGCCGCAACATACTGAAAAGTATAAACAGTTTCGGCGTGGGTCACGTCGGCGGATGTTTGTCAATCGCCGATATTTTGGCGGTTTTGTACGAAAAGCACATGAGAGTAGACCCGAAGGATCCCAAAAAACAAGGCAGAGACCGTTTTGTTTTGTCAAAAGGTCACGCGGGACCGGCATTGTACGCAACGTTAAGCAGTTTTGGCTTTTTTGACGAAAGCGAACTACTGACGCTCAACAAAATCGGCACGCATTTACCCAGCCATTGCAACGCGGTTTTGACAAAAGGCGTTGACGTATCGGCGGGCAGTCTTGGTCAAGGTATCAGCTGCGCGGTCGGCGTCGCTATGGCAAGCAAACTTGCCGATGACGGCGCGCATATCTACGCTATTGTAGGCGACGGCGAAACGCAGGAAGGACAGGTTTGGGAAGCATTTTCGCAAGCGGCGTTTAGAAAACTCGACAATCTTACCGTATTTATCGACAATAACGGAATGCAAATAGACAACGTAACGGACAAAATTTTGAAAATGGAAGACTTTGAAGCAAAAATGAAAGCGTTTGGCTTTAACACCGTGCGTATTAACGGACACGACCACAAAGCTATCGACGATGCGATAAATCTCGCCAAATCAGTCAAGGGTGTGCCTACGGTTATTATCGCGGACACCGTTAAAGGCAAAGGTGTTTCTTTTTACGAGCAAATGGGCGTCGGCAACCACAGCACGAACGTTACGAACGAGCAGCTTGAAAAAGCTCTTGCGGAACTACACTAAGGAGGACGATAATTTATGGAAATGAGAAAAGCATACGCGGCGACGCTCGCTAAGCTTATGGAAGAAAATAAAAATATCGTTATTTTGGACGCCGACTTGTCAAAAGCGTGCGGTACAGGACCGCTTTATGAAAAATTCCCCGATAGATGTTTTGATATAGGCATTGCGGAAGCGAATATGACGAGTATCGCGGCGGGTATGGCGACGTACGGCTATATTCCTTTTATTCATTCTTTCGCTCCGTTTTTGGCAAGACGCACGTTCGACCAAATAGCCGTTTCGGTAGTTTACGCAGAGCAAAAAGTCATTATCGTCGGTACTGATCCCGGAGTATGGACGGCGGCTAACGGCGGCACTCATATGTCTTTTGAAGACGTGGCGGCTATGCGGGCTTTGCCTAATATGGTGGTGTTTGAACCCGTGGACGCTACGCAGCTTGCGTTGGCTCTGCCGCAGATAATAGAATGCAGTAATCCCGTATATATTCGTATGGCGAGAAAAGAAGTCCCCGACGTATTCGGCAGCGACTATAAATTTGATTTATTCAAAGCGGATACGCTAATGCAAGGCGACGACCTTACAATAATAGTTTCGGGTATAAATACGCCCGATTGCGTAAAGGCGGCGGAAATACTAAAAGGCGAAGGCATAAAAGTAAACCTTATCAATATGCACACCATTAAACCGCTGGACAAAGCTGCTGTATTAGAGTCGGCAAAACGCACGAAAAAAGTTTTGACGGTGGAAAACGCGAACTATATCGGCGGACTTTATGGAGCGGTGGCGGAACTATTAAGTAAAGAGCTTCCCACAAAATGCGATTACGTAGCGGTAAACGACAAGCTTGGCGAAGTCGGCACGACGGAAGAACTCAAAGTCAGATACGGTTTGACGCTGGAAAAAATATTGGAAAAAGCAAGAAATCTGGTTAAATAATGGAAATTAGATTTGCGGAAAAACGCGACGCGGAAACATTGTCAAAACTCAATTACGAATTTAACGGCGTTAAAAAAAGCGTCGAAAGCGTTGCGTATTCACTAGAAAATAACAAACAAGAGACGATTGCTGTCGCGGTAAAAAATGACGAGGTTGTAGGTTTTTTATGCGCGCAAAAAATAACTTCTTTCTGCTACGACGAATCATATGTGGAATTTTCCGAATTGTACGTCGAAGCGCAGCACCGTCGTAAAGGCATCGCGGGCAGATTGATTGAATTTTTGCAAGATTATTTTTTCGCACTTGGCATCAAGTCCTTTCGTTTATTAACGGGCGAAGCCAACAAAAATGCTCGGATTTTATACGAGCAAAAGGGATTTAATAAAACAGACGAGCTGCTATACAGAAAAGAACTAAACGACCGCGAGCGGTAAACTACAATTTTAAAAAACACGTTAAATAAAAAGGACTTATGTTTAAGTCCTTTTTGTTTTTATAATTTCAGTAATTACGCAATGAGAATTTTGATTTAAAAAATATGAGTTTGATGTCGTCATAATATCTTTCAGTTTTAAAATCTTGTTGCAATATGACGGGCATTAACCTTAAATTTCCAAAGTTTTATTCTTCTATGCGGGCGAAAATAATTCTGCCTGTGCTTGTCTGCAAGCTCGTCGCTACAGACACGTCTTTTGTTTCGCCTATATTATCTCCGCCGTTTTCCACTACTATCATAGTGCCGTCGGGGAGAAACGCCACGCCTTGCGCCTTGTCTTTGCCTTGCTTAATTATTTCCACGGTTAATTTTTCGCCCGGCAGAGCAACGGGTTTTATCGCATTGGAAAGGTCGTTGATGTTAAGAGTTTTTACATTTTTAACGTCGGCGAGTTTTGTAAGATTGTAGTTTACAGTTACTATTTCTCCTTTTAACTCTTTTGCCAAAGCGATAATTTTTGCTTCGTTGTCGCCGTCCAGGACGCTTTCGTCAATAACGACGGAAAGGCTTTTGTCGTTTTGCAATGTTTTGATAACGTCAAGTCCGCGTCTGCCGCGGTTACGTTTTACAGCGTCGGGACTGTCGGCGACGTTTTTTATTTCGTTAATTATAAAATTGGGAATAACGAAAGGACCGCAGATAAATCCCGTTTTCGCTATATCCACAATACGCCCGTCAATCAATATGCTGCTGTCTAGTAGTTTTGGCGTAAGAACGGTTGTGGTGGAATTTGGAGAAATAATTCCGCTGAGATACGAGTGCCCCAAAATCATACCCGTTACGCCAAGCCCGATATAGGTAACTATTGATAGGGTTATCGTTAAAATATTATAAGCTTCGGGAATAAAATTATAAAGATTTGTCACCAAAAAAGCGATAAATAATCCGCACGTAAGCCCGATAAAGGCGGACACGATTTCCGCGGGGGAATATTTTTTGTAGATATGGCTTTCTTGATTTACAGAGGAATAAACCAATCTGCAAACAAACGGACCTGCAAATAGCAAAATCAAACCGCCGACTATTGCGCCTCCTAAACAAATAGGAATATAAAATACAGATGTACTGGATAAAAGATTATATTGAATTATCAGCGAATCTGCCCCCATATAACCCAATATCATTCCGAGAGGGGTAAAAACGATTCTCGTCAACCATCTTCCCCAACGGGGCAGTCTAATAAGTTTTTTCATAAAAAATAAATACTCCTTATAATAAATAAAGCCTAATTACCTTTTATTATAGCACGAGCTTGATATTTGTCAAAATTAATTATGTTTACAAAAGCGGTTTTACTGTGATATAATTTATAAAACGTTAAAGGAGAACCTAATTATGTTAAATTTCGCCTCTCTCACATTGATTGAATGGCTGTATATTATTATCGGCGCGCTGCTTTTGGCGGTCGTTATTTTGGGTTTGATATTATATTCAAAAGTACGTAAACATGCTGACCCGCGCAAAGACCTTGAGACGCAGCAACCAAGTTTTACTGAACCATTACTTAACAAGCAAAATGAAATGTTTATATCTATTCCCCGTAACGTTACATATACCGTAGGCGTTAACGGACAAATAAAACCGGGCGCATATATCCTTAGAAACGCTGTTGACAAGGAAAAAGATTTTAACGTGCGTTACAACGGTCTTGTCACCGAATTTAAAAATGAAACAAAAATAACCCTCGGCGAAGGCGACACAATATGCTGTGTTTCGGATAGCTTAGTAGTAGTAGCGGATTTATAAAAAAATTAAAGTGATACAGCGAGATTATAACGGGTGGGAACAGCTTTTCCTGCCCGAATTTCAAAAGAAGTATTTTTGCGACTTAAAAGAATTTTTGCAAACGGAATACAAAACAAAAGACATTCTGCCGCGCGCCGAAAACATACTGCGCGCGTTTGATTTGGTTTCGCCTAGTGAAATAAAAGTCGTAATATTGGGGCAAGACCCTTACCCTACCGTGGGACATCCCGTAGGGCTTGCTTTTTCTGTGACAAAATATGTTTCTCCCTTGCCGCCGTCTTTATTAAATATATTTAACGAGATAAAAAGAGATATAGGCAAGCTGGAACTAACCGACGGCGACCTTACGCCGTGGGCAAGACAGGGAGTTTTGCTTTTAAATACTGTGCTGACAGTCGAGGCGAAAAAACCGAACAGCCACCGCAATCACGGCTGGGAATATTTTACAGACGCCGCGATAAGTTATATCGACAAACTCGAACAGCCGGTAGTTTTTATGCTTTGGGGAAATAACGCCATAGAGAAAAAACGTCTGCTTACTAATCCTAGCCATATAGTCTTGACCACGTCCCACCCCAGTCCTTTGTCCGCTTATCAGGGGTTTAACGGATGCGGGCATTTTTGCCAGGCGAACGAATACCTTGAAAGATGCGGCAGAACGCCGATACGGTGGTAAAGCGTTAAAATTTCATTAGAAAACAAAGTAAGGCAAAACAAATGCGGCGAAATGTATTAAAATCAAATTAGATAAAAAAAATAAATAAAAGCAAAAGGTTTACGCAATAAAAACCAAAATTAGCATAAAAACTGCTTTCCAGAACCTTTATTTACTTGCAAAAAAAGTTCGCTTAGGGTATAATGCCATAAGTGAAGTTATTCACAAATTTCCTTACTCCCGATTTTTTTCGGGGGTCAAATATGTCCAAAAGGAGGTACAAAAAGCAAATGAATAATTACGAGTTGCTTTACATTATCGACAACGGTATTGAAGAAGAAGCCAGAGAAGCCGTAATCACAAAAATCAGCGCGATCGTAACTGACGCGGGTGGCAAAATTGACACCATTGATAAATGGGGCGCAAAAAAACTAGCTTATCCCATTAATTACAAAACCGAAGGCTTTTACGTTTTGATGAATTTCTCTTCTAACAGCGAGATTCCCGCCGAAATCGAACGTGTTATGAAAATTACTGACTCTGTTATGCGTTTTATGATTTTAAAGAAATAACGGAGAAAAAGAATGAACAAAGCTATTTTGATCGGCAGATTGACCAAAGACCCTGAAATGAATACTACTTCCACAGGCATCGACGTATGCAGATTTACGATTGCTATTAACCGTACGTATAAAGACGCGAACGGAAACGAGCAGACGGATTTTATCCCCATAGTCGTGTGGCGTAACCAAGCCACAAACTGCGGAAAATATTTGACAAAGGGTAGTCAATGCGCTGTAACGGGTACTATACAGACCCGTAGTTATGAAAAAGACGGCGAAAAAAAATACGTTACGGAAGTAGTAGCCGATAACGTAGAGTTTTTGGCAAAGTCGCAGAACAGCGGAACATCGGACGGATACGGATACAATAAAAAACCCGAAAAAATCGACGACCTTACCCCGCTTGAAGACGACTCGCAGCTGCCGTTTTAACAAAAATTTTTAAAAGGAGAGTTTAAAACAAATGGATGATAAAACCGCTGTAAAACGTCCAGTAAGACGTTCGCCCCGCAGAAAAGTTTGCACGTTTTGCGTTGAAAAATCAGAATATATAGATTACAAAGATATCGCTAAACTCAAAAAATATATCACTGAAAAGGGCAAAATTATTCCCAGAAGAATAAGCGGCGTATGCGCTAAGCATCAAAGAGAACTTGCGGTTGCGATTAAACGCGCTAGAGTTATGGCTTTGCTTGCTCCCGTCGCTGACTAAAAAATAAAAACAAATCTATTTTTTCCCGTTCAATTTTTATTGAACGGGCCTTTTTTTGCCTTTTTTTAGTAATAAAATTTTTACGTCTTTACAAACTAAAAATATGAAATTAGATAAGGACACATCAAAAAAGAAACTGTTGAGTTTTGGAAACGGTCTTAGACTTCGCACGATTAAAACCGCGGGTAAACCTGTAGATATTCTCAGTCTTGACGCTATGGTAAGCGACAAGACCGTATCGGACTGCGTGATAGAAAGCGTAGTGCGCGCGGCGGATCAAAAGATTACATCGGCACAAGAAGTTTTTGATAAAATCGCTTTCGGAGTGGGAGCGGAGATATGTGTGACATACGAGCAGATGCTGAAAAAATTTCTCAACGGAAACAGTCTTATTTTTTGCGGAGATGAAAATACCTGCGTAGCTGTCGACACAAGGACTACGGAAGGAAGAAGTATCGCGCAACCCCCCACATCAAATGTTACAAAAGGTCCGCGTGAAGGTTTTGTTGAAAGTATGCAGCAAAACGTTACCTTGTTGCGTAAAAGAATAAAAACGGTCGATTTTAAAATAGAAAACTTAAACGTTGGAAGATATACGGATACTATGATATCGGTTTGTTACATCAATTCGATAGCCGCGCGCACAACCGTAGATATGGTACTGCAAAAAATCAGAGCTATAGATATCGACGGCATAGTCGATTCGTCTTATATCGCTAGTTTTTTAGATAATCCCAAATGCAGTGTTTTTAAGATGGTAGGCTCTACCGAAAAGCCCGACGTTGTGGTGTCGCGCTTACTTGAAGGACGAGTCGCGATAATTGTGGATGGCTCGCCGATAGTTTTGACAGTACCTTATATGTTTGTGGAAGACATTCAAAGCCCCGAAGATTATTACGACGCTCCTGTAATAGCTTCAATGGGCAGGTTTTTACGTATTTTTTCAGCGTTGGCGTCTTTACTTTTGCCCGCGCTGTATGTGACTTTTCAGTTATATAACTATCATATTATTCCTGCAAAATTTTTGATAACGATACTTAGTTCGACCGATCCCATACCCTTTACACCTTTTACGGAAATGATTGTGGTATTGGTGCTGTTTGATATATTGAGAGAAGCCAACGCTCGAATGCCGTCCATAGCGGGATTAAGTTTGTCCATAATAGGCGCGGTGGTACTTGGAGATGCGGCAGTAAGGGCGGGACTATTAAGCGCGCCCGCCGTAATGATAGGAGCGTTATCTAGCGTCGGTCTTTATACGATACCCGATAATACTTTGTTGTTTACCCTATTGAGATTAATTTTGGTTTTCATTGGCGGCATTATGGGTTTGCATGGAATGATTTTGTCGATTATGTTTTTGCTTTCCTACGTGATTTCGCTGGAAACATTTGGTACGCCGTATTTGGCGCCGTTCGCTCCGAATATTTTATCGGACAGAAAAGACGCGATAATGAAGAAAAAACTTACTGATCAAATAAAAAGACCGTTAGCTATAAAGCAGGATAACGTTACGCGTCAGGAGGAGTCTAATGAACAATAAAATAAAAACCGAACAAGTCGCGATGATGTTAATGTTGATAGTGCCTGTGGGAAAATATCTTTCGCTGCCTTCTGTACTGGCAAAAGGCGCGGGAAGAGACTATTGGATTTCAATCATTTTGGTTTTTGTGGTGGATTTTATCTGTTTTTTAGCCTTTATGTGGGCGTTAAAGCTTAACACGGAAAGACTGTCGATAAAAGATATTTTTGATAGAACTATTGGTCAAGCCGCAGGTAAAATTTTATTCGCGATAATGTTTATATACATTTATTTACGCGCGGCGGTAATAATGGAATCTTGTTTGGAACTTTTTTCGGTCACGTTCGCGATAAAAACCAACTGGTTTGCGTTCATTATTCCTATCGCTGCTCTATCTATGTTTATGGCTAGAAAAGGTATGAATAATTTTGCTCGGCTTTCAGAAATGCTTTTCGTAATCATTTATCTTTCTTTTGGAATGATGCTGTTTCTTTCTTCAAGAAACGCAAATTTTACAAATATTAAGCCTATTTTAGACGACGGTTTTCAGCCCGTCTTAGAAACCGCGCTGAAAAATACTTTTTGGTTTTCGGATTTTTCTTTTATGGCTTTTATAATGAGAGATTACAAACCCGAAAAAAAATATGCTCTTACGCTTAGCGGTGCTTATATCGCCGCTATGGCGGTGACCGTATTTATGAATATTCTATATATCGCGTTATTCGACCAGTTAGCGGTGCAGAGTCAATCGGTATTAAGCAAGGTATCGCAGTTCAGCGTAAAACTTACGACAAGCGGACGCGTAGACTGGTTGTTTGTGTCTATTATGTTATTTACCTTATTTATAAAGGCTACGTTAGAATTCTTCTGTTGCAATGAATGTCTGCATTATATCTTTAACGTAAAAAAACACAAAAATCCGTATTGGACAAACATCGCCGTTGCGCTGCCAATGATAATAGTGCCAGTTTTTGTGAATGTAAAAGATAATATTTTCGATTTATTTTCACGCGATGGTTACGGATTTGTATTTTGGATTATTCAATATGGATTGCCGTTATTTTCGCCGCTTATGACTTATATCGCCAACAAGAAAGAAAAAGAGAAGGTAATCTACCCTAGGAGAGTTGAAGAATGAAAGCGTTGAAAAAAATTTCGATAATAATAGCCGTTGCTCTTGTTTTGATGCTATTCGCTGATTCGTTTATCGTTACTGCATTAAAAGACCGCGCCATTGTTTTGGGTATGGGCATTGACTATGAAAACGATGAATTCAATATTATCTGCGAAGTTATTTCTTCATCACAATCTTCTTCTCAAAGCAGCGAAGGAGGTAGCGGCGGAGGTTTTACAAAACTCGTCACGGGTAAAGGCAAAACTATATCTCTTGCCGTTTACGATGTTTACGCAAAGACGGGAAAACTCCCTTCGCTGGGACAATGCGGCGTAATCATTCTTGGAGAAAGTTTGTATAAAGAAGAATCGTTGGTGCAATGCTTGTCTTATTTTTTGCAGTCTGACGCTTATCGTGACAGTTCGCTGGTAACGTGCTGCAAGGGTTCGGCAAAAGATTTGTACACAAAAGTTACTCCTTTGGACACGAGCGTTTCTTTCGCCGTCCAAACGATAATAACAGGCAGCGAGCATAATACGAGTATTCCATATAGTTATATGGCCAGGTTTATTTCTTTGCAGTTAACGCCGTCCGCTTCCGATTATCTGACGGTAATAAGTTTTGATTCGGAAAAAGAAACGACAGGAGGGGGCGACAATAAAGACACGGGATTTTTTATAGCGGACGACGTCGCTATATTTAGAGATTTTAAATTTGTGGAAGAACTTAGTGAAGACGAAACAAAAGGCTTAACTTTATTAAACGTGCCAGCTTCTTTTGATACTTTTGTGGTCAACGACTTGGAGGCGACTCAATCCTTACCAAAAACCGTAGGTATAGGTATACGTTCGAAAAAAGTAAAAAAAGAACTGAATTTTAATGAAAACGGTAAGATAACGTATGATGTAAAAATATACGTGCGCGCCGAGCGTATGCGTACGGATACGACGGGGGACGTGATAAGTTTTATACCGAAAGAAAAATCCGAGCTTACGGATTTTATGCAAAAACAATTAAGACAGCAGATAACGGACAGCGTGTTTGCGGCTTTTTCAAAACTTACCGAAACAAACTGCGATTATCTGGGAATAAGCAACGAATATTATCGCAAATACGGAAAAAAATGGGTGCGTTTTCAGCAAGGCTTTGAAAACGTCTTTGAAAAAATACGATTTTCCGTCGAAGTAATAATAGATAAATAGAAACGGGATTTATAAATAATACTAAAATTAAAGGAGGTAAGAAAATGAAAAATTTTAAAAGAGCGATTTTTATTGTTTTGTGCTTAGTTTTGGTTTTGGCGATATATACAGGCTGCGCTCGGACTTACAAAGTCAGTTATTACGATAACGGAAAACTTATCAACACAATGACTGTAAATTCGGGCAAAACGTTAAACCGTCCAACCGATCCCACTAAGGAAGGTTATGTTTTTGAAGGCTGGTATCAAAATCAAAGTTTAACAAAGAAGTTCGATTTTGACGAAAAAGTAAGTAAAGACACAGCGGTTTACGCAAAATTTATAACGACAAGCGCAACCCAAAATAACGATTAATGAAAAAAGGAGCTTTGTTTTAAGCTCCTTTTCTTTTTATTTTTTTTAAATAAACTTTTCTGCAAAGTTACCACGGCTTTCATTGAAAAAATATGAGTGACATTTATATATTTTATCGCCTTTTCTAAAATCTACTTTTCCGTGCTGCCGTGTCCGCCCGTTCTTTTCGCGGATACGTCGTCGTCCCCCGTTTTTAAATATGGCATAATAATACCTTGCACGAAAGCTTTGCCTTTACTAAGATTAATTGGGGCGTCGCCGTTATTCACTAAGGTTATTAGTATATGACCGTAATTTTTTGCTCCGTAGTAGTCGCTGTCCACAATACCGACAGTATTGGCTAAATTCAATCCGTATCTTACGCCCAAGCCGCTTTTCGGGAAAATCGCTAAAAACGCGTTTTCGTCCAGCTTGCAGCGTATTCCCGTGGGTACCGTAACTTTTTGTCCGATTTTTAAATCAAGGTCAATGGGAAGAAAAAAATCGTATCCCGCGGAGCCGCTTGTCGCGCGCGCGGGCAAAATCACGTCGTCGTAGTTTTTTCCGCCGTCGGCAATATATTGAGTTTTCGGTACTTTTTCAAATTTCATAAAATATGATTTTTTAATTCGTCAAGTTCGTGTGTTAATTCTTTTGGAAGTTTGCTTCCAAATTTTTCGTAGTGACGCTCGATGTCGCGGATTTCTTCTTTCCAAAGATTTTTATCCACGCTTAAAATTTGTTCCAAGTCTTCTGTGCTCGCGTTCAGTCCGTTTTGATTTATTTCATTTACTTTAGGCACGATACCGATAGGGGTTTTTGTTCCGTAATCTTTGCCTTCGCATCTGTCGATAATCCAGTCAAGGACTCTCATATTGTCTCCGAAGCCCGGCCATAAAAAGCGTCCGTTTTTCTTTTGGAACCAGTTGACGTTATATATTCTCGGCGGATTTTTCAAAGTCTTGCCTATATCGAGCCAATGAGCGAAATAATCATTCATATTGTAACCGCAGAAAGGAAGCATAGCAAAGGGGTCTCTGCGCAGTACGCCGACCGCGCCGGTTGCAGCCGCCGTCGTTTGGCTTGCCATTACGCTTGCTGTAAATACGCCGTGATTCCAGCTTTTTGCTTCGTAAACAAGCGGAACGGTGTCTTCACGTCTGCCGCCAAAAAGAATCGCGGATAGTTTTACGCCCTTGGGATTTTCATATTCTGGCGACAAGCAAGGACAGTTAACAATGGGAGCGGTGAAACGACTGTTGGGATGAGCCGCTTTGGTTTCGTCGCCTTTGTGCCACACCTTGCCCGTCCAGTCGATAAGCGTTTCGGGAGCGTCCGACATACCTTCCCACCATACCGTATTGTCGGCGGGGTTTAACGCTACGTTGGTAAGCAAACTGTCTTTTTGACAAGATAGCATCGCGTTTGCGTTTGTCTTCATATTAGTGCCGGGAGCAACGCCGAAAAATCCGTTTTCGGGATTGATAGCGTACAAAGCTCCGTCATCGCCTACTCTTATCCAAGCGATATCGTCGCCTATGGTTTCCACCTTATAGCCGCGTTCAAGATATTCTTTGGGCGGAATAAGCATAGCCAAATTGGTTTTGCCGCAAGCGGACGGGAATGCAGCTGCGATATAATGTTTTTTGCCGTCGGGACGCGTAATGCCTACTATAAGCATATGCTCAGCGAGCCAGCCTTCGTCGCGCGCCAAGTTTGAAGCTATGCGCAAAGAAAAGCATTTTTTACCGAGCAGAACGTTTCCGCCGTAACCGCTGTTAACCGACCAAATAGTGTTATCTTGGGGGAAGTGGCATATATATCTTTTTTCGGCGTCAAGCTCGGCTTTGCTGTGGATACCGCGTACGAAGTCGTCGCCCATAATGTCCAAAATTTTACTGGAAACACGTGTCATAATGGTCATACTAGTAACGACGTATATGCTGTCCGTTACTTCTATACCGTATTTTGCGAAAGGACTGCCAGCTAGAGCCATAGAATAAGGAATAACGTACATCGTTCTTCCTTTCATACAGCCTCTGGAAATATCCGATAGAAGATTATACGCTTCGTTCGGCTCCATCCAGTTGTTTGTGGGACCTGCCTGCTCTTTTGTTTTTGAGCAAATAAAAGTTCTGCCTTCTACTCTCGCCACATCGTTAATTGCCGAGCGGTGTAAAAAACAGTTGGGAAGTTTTTGGTTGTTTAATTCGATAAATTCTCCCGTCTTAACGGCGGTTTTGTTTAATTCGTCGATTTGTCTTTTGCTGCCGTCAATCCAAACTGTTTTTTCGGGTTGCATAAGGTCGGCGCAAAACGCGACAAAATCAGACACACTTTTTTTCATGATTTCTCCTTATTTTTTTTGAATGTTTTAAGTTTGCGTAATTTTTTCCAATTTAAAAAGAAAAACGAATAAAAATAAAAAAACTTTCGCCTAAGGGCTTTATAAAGTATAGCACATCAAATACACACTTGCAAGACCGTGAGCATAAACTATTAATAGTTTTTTGGAGGGCGGCATTGTATAAATATTCCGATTTGCTGGAAGAAATCGACAAATTTAACGCGTTGGGAGTGGAAACGGGAAGTATCGGCGACAGTTCTTTGGGACAAAGAGTGCCGTATATTTTTGTCGGGACAAAAGGTAAAGACAATCTTATAGTGCAGGGAGCGATACACGCAAGAGAGCATATCACGGCATTACTGATTGTTAACCAGGCAAAGTTTTTGGTAAAACGTCCCGAGCTATTACTTCGCGGCGGAATATATTTTATTCCAATGTCCAATCCTGACGGCGTGCGTATCTGTCAGGAAGGTTTGTCGTGGATTAACGACAAAAAAACGAGAGCGAGATTATTAGAAATAAATGGCAGCAACGATTTTAGTCTGTGGAAAGCCAACATTAACGGCGTCGATATTAACGTGAATTTTGACGCTAAATGGTCAAAAGGCAAACAAAATGTCTTTTATCCGCATCCGTCAAACTATGTGGGCAAATCGCCTAACAGCGAAATCGAAACGCTAAATTTGATACGTTTTACAACTGCGGTAAAACCTCTTTGCACTCTTTCTTACCACACAAAAGGCGAAATAGTGTATTGGAGATTCGGGCAAAACAAAACCGACTTATGGCGTGATTATCGGCTAGCAAAAGGTATCGCCAATCAGCTTGGATACAGACTGGATGACGGCGCGGGCAGCGTCGGCGGTTATAAGGATTGGTGCATAGAAAAACTAAAAATCCCCGCTTTTACCTTGGAAGTGGGAAGCGACAATTACGGCTATCCGTATCCTTACGCGGATTTTCAGCGTATCTACACGCCGAATAGGGACCTGCCGAGAAAAATTTTGAATTATTTAGTCAAAGAAAAAGAAGCTCAAAATAAATAAAAAAAACGGTAAGCCAAAGCCGCTTTGATTGACAAAACAGTCCGCCTTTTGATATGATTTTTTTAATAAATCAAAGGGCGGAAAAAAATGTTTAAACACGATCTTCATATTCATACCGGATATTCACCCGACTCAAAAGAATTAATGGAAAACGTAGTAATAAAAGCGATAGAAAAAAAGCTTAACGTGATTTGTTTTACCGATCATATAGATATACCCGCGCCTTTTTACAGCCTGCGTTCGTTTGATTTTGTCGGCAGAATCAAAGAGTTTGAAAAACTCAAAAGTCAATATGAAGGAAAAATAAAACTTCTTTTGGGTTTGGAATTTGCCGAACCGAATATTTTTGAAAGCGATTACGAGCGCATTTTAAACGATTACCCTTACGATATGATACTGGGCTCTGTGCACGAACCCGCCGACATGCGTTTCAGCGGACAAATAACGTCCGACGAAATGTCGAAAATCTATTACGAGCGGCTTATCGATATGGTAAAAAAGGGCGGTTTTGATGTTCTTGCGCATCTCGACTTTCCAAAAAAGTTTTTCCGCGATTTCACGCCCGATCTTGATAAATCCCGCGAAGTTATTGATATTTGCGTAAAGAAAGGTATCGTTTTGGAAATCAATACGTCCACTTTGCGTATGGGTATGAATGAGCCTTGTCCGCCTATGTCGTTGGTTGAATATTACCGCGACCGCGGCGGAAAATACGTAACCATAAATTCCGACAGTCACAGCTATGAAAGCGTGGGAAGCGATTACGAACGCGTTTACAAAGCGTTGCCGAAGGAATTAAAACCGTGTTATTTTGAAAAACGCCGTCTTGTCACTCCGGACTAATAGTAACGAATTTTCTTGACAAAAACAATCGAATAAAACATAATATAAAGGCTGCGACAAAGCGGTCTTTTTGTTTATATTTAACAAAAACAAAACAGATTCATTTTTGTGTTTTACGGTGGCAACTAAAGCTAGAAAATCCGCAAAAAAGGATGATAAACTAACTTGGCAGATGTTAAAAAATAAATGAATTTTTTAAGTAATCAAAACAGTTTGTCAATTTTTATTAACAGTTGCGAAAATAAGGCAGAAAATTTTTGGAGAGGTATCGAAGTGGTCATAACGGGGCTGACTCGAAATCAGTTTGGGGACTTGTCCCCACGCGGGTTCGAATCCCGCCCTCTCCGCCATATGCAAGGCTCGTTATGGGTCGCAAAAAAAGCGCGTATAAGAATATACGCGTTTTTTTGCTTCCTTATACTTCGCCTTGCAAATTAGCTTCGCGGGCGGGAAAGCGAAATATGTGACGCTCAAAAACATCGCAGAAGCTCGTTTTTTCGCTATTCCGTCGCTTC
>DAOTGG010000013.1:0-27870 GCA_035446985.1 Eubacteriales bacterium | reverse complement strand
CCGTTATGACTGACGACAGCCAAACTATCGTAAAACAGTTAAAAATCATCTCAAAAGCCGCCGAAAAATACGATATTATCAAAGGTATTCATCTTGAAGGTCCTTTTTTGTCGCACGAATACAAAGGCGCGATGAATGAAAAATATCTCTTGCCGTCGTCTATCGAATTGTTTGAGAAATTTCAGCAAGCGGCAAACGGTAAAATCAAACTTGTTACCCTATCACCCGAACTTGACGGCTCGGAAAAACTTACGGAATATTTGACGAGTAACGGCGTTACGGTTTCTCTCGGACACTCGGGGGCAAGTTATGCCGAGACTATGCGATGCGTAAAGAAAGGTGCAAAAAGCTTTACCCATACTTTTAACGCTATGAAACCTATTTTTCACCGGGATCCGTCTATCGCGGTAGCGGCGTTAACGAGCGACTGCTATGCCGAAGCCATTACCGACGGCAAACATATCTCGCCTGAGATTGTAAAACTGCTTTTTAAAACAAAAGATTTTGATAAATTTGTTTGCGTTACCGACAGTATGATGGCGACGGGACTGCCCGACGGCGAATATACTCTCGCAGGCTCTCCCGTTACGGTAAGTTGCGGCGACGCGTTTTTATCGGGTACGCATTCGCGCGCGGGCAGCGTACTGGGTGCATTCGACGGACTTAAAAATTTTGCAAGTTTTATTGACAGCGATATTTTCGCCGCTTCGGTTTGTTTTTCTTTGACACCCGCAAAATTATTGGGCATTGATAACGAATACGGCTCGATAGCGCAAAATAAATCGGCGGATTTTACAGTAATGAAAAACGGCAAACCCATAATGACTTATATTAAAGGAAACAGATTTTTTTAATTAAAAAATAATAAAACAACATACAAAAAAAGACGCCGTTTTGGCGTCTTTTTTTATCAATATATTTCTTTAATTAATTTAACTAATTCTTCATAAGAGATTTTTAAATTTTTGTAAAAAGTCAGATTTGCTTTTAATTTTTCTCTTGCCAGTTCGTATTTTTTGTCGTTTAAATTCTGTCCGTGATACGCGTCAACAAAACACCCTTTGCCCGCTACCGTATAGATAAAGCCATTATTTTCAAGTGTTTCCCAAGCGTTTTTTACCGTAATTACGCTGATATCAAGCTCTTTCGCCACAGTTCTTATTGACGGCAATGCCTCGTCTGGTCGAAGTTCGCCGTTAAGTATCTGCGCGGATATTTGCTCGTAAATCTGTTCGTAAATAGGTTTCGGGCTTTTTACGGAAATCAAAATATCCATTTTCTTATAAATTAACTCTTCTGAAGTTTTGCACGGATTTTTTGTAGCTCAATATTAACGACAAAATATAGAATACCACCCCTATTCCAAGTACCGCTAACTGAACGCCTGTAAATGCGGGATCAAGCGTATCGAGTGTATTTTTCAAAACGGGTATAACGTTAATAAGCGTTTCAAAAATACCCACTAATACCGTGAAAGCGAACATTCCCACAAGCATTTGCGGAACGGCTTTGTAACCCGTCTTAAAATGCCACGGCAAAAATATAAGATTATACACGCCGTAACAAACAAGACTAAGACCAAAAAAGGCGATATTGGGGTCTATGCCCACGGGGTTGCCGTTAGGTGAAATATATACGTTTGCGATTACCGCGAAAGGTATTGCGAAAACAAGCTGCAATATTTCGATATAAGCAAAATCTATATGCCTTACCAGTACGATGTCGTCGCGGGTAACGGGCAGCATAGAAGTAAATTCCATATCTTTATTAGCGTTAGCCGTCGATAAAATTATCTGCGTGGGTATAAGACAATAAAACAGTCCTACCCAAGCGGGGTAATTAGGTATCACGACAAGAGCCGAAAGAGCGGTAAAGATATAAACCAGAGGCATCAAAACGAGTTTCATTTCTTTTTTTAGCAATTTAATCATTTTTTCATCCTCTTATTATAAAAAATCATAATATCTTCAAGATTTGGTTTTTCCGTCATAAAATTATCGGACTCGCGCATATCTGCTTTTTTCATAAGTCCTTTAAAGCCGAACGAATGAGTCTTGAAGCTTATTAGTCTGGCAATAACGTCATCGGTTAAATCCGCGGTTTTGCCTTCCACTAAAATATGCGAATCTATGATATTGTCTTTGGTGTCGTTTTGAACTATCTGACCGTCGCATATAAGCAAAATGTAATCGGCGCATTTATCAAGGTCGGACGTTATGTGGGTGGAAAACAAAATGCTGTGTTCGCCGTCCTCCACTATCTCTTGGAAAATATCCAGCAGCTCGTCCCTTGCGATAGGGTCAACGCCGCTTGTCGGTTCGTCAAAAATCAAAAGTTTTGCGTTGTGCGAAAGAGCCAGAGCAATCCCGAGTTTTACTTTCATACCAGTAGATAACTCGGAAATTTTTTTACTGTCGTCTATATCGAAACGTTTAAGTAAGTCTCTGTATTTATTTTCGTCCCATTCGGTGAAAAAATCCTTGTATACGCCGACGATTTTTGATATGCGGCTTTTCGGGTAATAATCCACGGGACCAAGCATAAAGCCGATTTTTTGTTTTAGCTTTAATTCGTTTTTGGTAAAATCTTCGCCGAGTATTGTCACTTCCCCGCCGTCTTTATGCGTGATATTAAGCATCGACTTTAACGTCGTCGTTTTTCCCGCCCCGTTCGCGCCTATAAAGCCGAGAATATAACCTTTTTCCAGCTCGAACGAAATGTCTTTCAGCGTAAAATTTTCATAAACTTTTTTGAGATTTTTTACAACAAGCATCGCAAAATTAACCTCCGTAAAATCAATATACTGTGTATATTGTATATACACAGTATATACGACGGTTATTATTCTGTCAACGCTTTTTATAAGTGCTTCTCAGATATTTTCTTTCGTTGTTTTCCCGTCTTGCTTTTTGCGCTTGTTCCGCTTTTTTTACTTCCTTAGTCAGTTTTAAATAATTGTTATAATCGCTTTCGCTAATTACTCCCTCGCTCACGGCTTTTATTACCGCGCAGCCTGGTTCATTTGTGTGAGCGCAATCGGAAAAACGGCATTGGCGCGCTATTTCTACGATAGCCGAAAACGTTTGGGCTACCCCTTCGCTTTCCGTCCAAAGACCTATTTCGCGCATACCAGGAGTGTCGATAATAAGTCCGCCGCTGGTAAGCAATATCATTTGTCTTGACGTAGTCGTGTGTCTGCCTCGGCTGTCGTCTTCTCTGATACCGCCTGTGTCCATAACTTCTTTGCCTACTATCGTGTTTACCAGGGTTGATTTTCCAACGCCTGAAGAGCCGAGAAAAACGCAGGTTACGCCGTCTTGCATAAATTCTTTTACTTCGCTTATGCCTGACATATTAGTCGCGCTGACGCATATTACGCGGGTTTCGGGCGCGATAGCGCATAGCTGCTCGTAAAAGTCAGCCGCGCTTTCTACAAGGTCCACTTTTGACAAAATTATTACTGGGGTGACTCCGCTGCCCATAACGACCGAAAGATAACGCTGTACTTTTCTTAGGTTAAAATCCATATTAGCCGAAGTCAAAATAAAAGCGTAATCGATATTCGCTCCCATCTGTTGGAAGTTTCTGCCCGCCGACGACGGATCCAGTCGTCTGAGCAGCGATTTTCTCGGCAGGGTTTTAGTTATTTTGCTTTCGCCGATTTCATTGTAATTCAATTCCACAAAATCCCCGACCGTCGGGAAAGTGTTTTCATCGTTATGATAATACGACGAGGTTTTTATGGTAGCGGAAATTTCGCCGTACTCGGTCATAAGGCTAAAACGCCCTTTTTGCGCAGAAATTACTCTGCCGACATCGCCTTGTCCGCCGTAAAAAGAATCGTAACCGTATTTACACATTGTTTCGCCGATAGTCTTACTTTCGGCGGTTGTTTCATTTTTCAAGTTTTTGATGTTTTTCTCCATTATTTTTTAATTTTATTAAAATACGTTACCCATTCGAAAACGAAAAAAGACAGCCTTAATCGGCTGTCTTAAAATTTTAGCTTAAATTACGCAAAAAAACGCTCTTTCGAGCGCGCTAAAAAAACGTACAGTATTCGAAAGGTCAAAAATCAATTTCAGCAAATTATGCCGAAATTGAAGGCTATTTAGTTGTTAAACCTCACAAAATTACAAAATATAGTTAACTAAGCCTCCTTTCGTTTTAATGATTAAAATATAAAATAATTTATTTAGTTTGTCAACGCTTTTTTTAAGACTTTTAATTTAAATTTCATTAAACTAACGAAAAAGAAAAAATACCGTCTGTAAAAAGAAAAAACAGGCGGTATTCCAAAGCAAGAGCTTTGAAAGAGATGGTATATTTTACAGCGTATAGCTGTAATTTATTGATTATACAGCCTAATGCTGTATAATGTCAACGATATGAAAATTTTACCAAAAATTACCAGTATTTCAGCCGAACGGTTGCGTGAATTGCGTGTTCAAAACGGATACACCCAAAGGCAACTGGCGGAGGCTTTGGGAATACGCCAGCAGTCTTATGTACGTTATGAATACGGAACAAGCGAACCGAGTTTTGAAAATCTAAAAAAACTTTGCGAGTTTTACAGCGTTTCGTCAGATTACCTGCTCGGCATTTCCGATTACTGACAAGTCTTTTAATTAGTCCAAATACGGACTTCTTTTTTTGTCTATTTTTTGATTTTTTGCGTTTATAGTAGAAATTTATTTTCAATAAAAAACCGTTGAAAGAGATATTTCAACGGTAAAATTTTTATTAAATTTTATATAAAATCAGTCGTTAGAAACGTAAAGTTTTGCAAGACCGCCTTTGGAAGTTTCACGGTAAATAGCTCTCATATCTTTGCCCGTGCGGTACATCGTTTGGATGATAATATCGAAAGAAACTTTTCTCGTATTTGTCAAAAAGTTTGCGAGTGAAAGAGCGTTTATCGCGCGCATTGCGGCGACTGCGTTTCGCTCGATGCAAGGTATCTGCACAAGTCCGCAAACGGGGTCGCAGGTAAGCCCGAGGTGATGCTCAAAAGGCATTTCTGCGGCGTACTCTATCTGGTCGATATCCATTTCGTAAATTTCCGCCAAAGCCGCGGCAGCCATAGAGCAGGCGGTGCCTATTTCGGCTTGACAGCCGCATTCCGCGCCGCTTATTGAAGCGTTAGTTTTTACAATATTGCCAATAAGTCCCGCGACAGCCAAACCTTTCAATATTTTCTCGTCGGACAGCTTTTCCTTATCCTGAACGTATTTAAGTACGGCGGGCAATACTCCGCTTGCGCCGCAAGTCGGGGCGGTGACCACCACTTCGCCCGACGCGTTTTGTTCGCTGGTCGCATACGCGTAAGAGCAGACTAATCTGTGTTCTCTCGTAATGGGAGATTCGTCTATATGTTTTTGACTGTACAATAATTTCGCTTTTTTGCTGATATTAAGTCCGCCAGGCAGTATTCCAGTCGCGTTAAGCCCAGCGCGGATTGTGCTTTTCATCGAGTCCCAGACAATACGCAAGTAGTCGTAAATTTCTGTGCCTTCGCATTCTTCAACAAAATCGCTGAGTCGTATTTCTTTGAAAAGACAGTAAGTAGCTATATCTTTGAAGTGCTTTATCGGATAAACTTCGGGCGATATGGCAATTTTTTTACCCAAAATTTTTATATCGCCGCCGCCTACGCTGCGAACGCGCCATTTGCCGAGTTTTACTCCGTCACGAAAAGCGTACATATCAAAAGTATTGGGATGCGCTACTTCGGTTTCGTCGTCAAAAATTACGTCGGTAGGTAAAACCAAAGTTTTTTTCAAAACCGTGTCCGTACCGTGTCCTCTTCCCGTTTTGGCAAGCGAACCGAACAGCGTAACGGCAAAACTGTCCGCTGTCGGATATTCTTTTATAAATAATTTTGCGGCTTTTTCGGGACCCATGGTATGCGAGCTGCTGGGACCTCTGCCGATTTTAAATAACTCTTTTATCGATTTCATAGGTTAGATTATAGCACTAAGATTATCAGACGGCAATTAAATGAGATACGGTTTTATCAGCTATTTTTATACCTTTATTCACTTAAAAAACGCCTTTTAAATAAAGTTTGCATCAAAAAAATCAGGAAAAAAGTCCGCGATTTTTTTGATGCTAAAATAAGTTTTGTTTATATATATTTTGATATTTATAGCTAATTATCTACTCTTTTAATGGACGCTCCTAATGAACGCAGTCTTTCTTCAAAATTATAATAGCCTCTGTCGATTTGCTTAACGTTTATTACTTCGGTTACGCCTTCGGCTTTTAGTCCCGCCAAAACCAACGCCGCGCCCGCGCGTAAATCAGACGCCGAAACTTGCGCCCCATGAAGATTTTTCACGCCTCTGATAATTGCCGCGCGGTCTCTTACTGTGATATCCGCGCCCATTTTCAGTAGCTCCGTAACGTGCTTAAAACGGGTTTCAAACATATTCTCAACAACTATTGAAGTACCATCGGCTACGCATTCCAGCGCGGTAATCTGGGCTTGCAAGTCTGTCGGAAAACCCGGATACGGCTGAGTTTCGATAAGATTTACGCTTTTATGTTTTTTATAGCCTTTTATATATATTTCGTTTCGATATGCCTTGATATCCCCCGCTACGCCGTCGATTTTACTGATAAGCGCGCTCATATGCTTTGGGCAACAGTTTTTTACGCAAACTTCACCGCCCGTAATCGCGCCCGCAAGCAAAAACGTGCCTGCTGAAATTCTGTCGGGAATCGGGGTAAAGACCGCCCCGTTTAATTTTTTTACGCCCTCTATAATAATTGTGCTGCTTCCCGCTCCGCCGATTTTCGCGCCCATTACCTGCAAAAAATCCGCCAAAGCCACAATCTCGGGTTCTTTCGCGGCGTTTGTGAGTACCGTAACGCCGTTAGTCAGTACAGCCGCCATTATTATATTTTCGGTTGCGCCCACGCTTGGAAAATCGAGATGAATATTATTGCCTCGGGCGTTCTTGCCGTCAAAATAAATATAGCCGCCTTCTTCCGTAACAATGACGTTCAGGTCTTTTAAGCCTTTTAAATGCAGGTCAATGGGACGTAAACCGATTTCGCAGCCGCCGGGAAAAACCGATTTTGCGTGTTTAATTCTACCCAAAATCGAACCGACAAGAAAAATCGAGCTGCGGATTTCTTTTGCCAATGTCTCGGGTATTTCGTGGTCGGTAATATTTGAGCTGTCAATATGTATATCGCCGTCAACCCATTTTGTTTTTACGCCGATTGATTCCAAAATGTTTATCATGCTGACGACATCGGCGATCTTTGGGCAATCCTTTATTATTACTAATTCGTCTGTCAAAACTGATGCCGCTAATAAAGCGAGAACGCAGTTTTTCGCTTTACAAACGCTGACTTCTCCGTTTAGCTTGTGACCGCCCTCAATCAAAAATTTTTCCATTTGTTTTCTCCGTTGTTGCGTGTTAAATTTCAATAACGGAAGCAACTAATATTTACCTTCGCTTCCGTTACCGAAAAAATAATTGAAGACATTGTCTGCCGTGTATCTTCTTAATAGTATAATATGGCGAAAAGCCCTAAATTGTGTTGCGCGGGGTTTTTGAAAGATTTAACAATATTCCCGAAGCAAACATAAACATTACCAAAGAAGTGCCGCCATAACTAATAAAAGGCAAGGGAAGTCCCGTCGGCGGAATACTGCCCGTTACTACCGCCAAATTGATAAGAGTCTGCAAAGCTATGACCGCGCTTATTCCCGACGCTATCATAGATTTGTATTTTGTTTCAGCGTTGACGGCTAACCTTATTCCCCGATAGATTACGATAAAAAATAAAGCGGTGACGATAAGCGCGCCGATAAGTCCCCATTCTTCACCTATAATGGAAAAAATAAAATCGCTTTCCGCAAAAGGTAAAAATTCGAGTTTTTGCCTGCTGTTAAACAGTCCCACGCCAAACCAGCCGCCGCTGCCTAACGCGTACAAAGACTGAATAAGCTGATAACCTTCGTCTTTGGGGCTTTTCCACGGGTCGATAAAAGCCAAAAGTCTTTCCATTCTGTACGGCTCAAGTACGATTAAAAGCGGAAAAACGACGGCAAGCGGCAATATTACCATAAGCATAGTTTTTATGCTTGCGCCGCCTACAAACGCCATTACGAGCATAAGCAAGCCGAAACACACCGTAATGGACATATTAGGCTCCAAAATAATTAAAACGCAGCCCAAACACCCAATGCCGAAAATGGGCAGCGTGTAGCGAAATTTATTCATATCGACTTTCGGCAGACCGACATACCAGGCGCAAAATAAAACATAAGCGAATTTTGCTATTTCGCTGGGTTGAAAAGTGAAAAAATAAAGATTTATCCATCTTTTCGCGCCGTAATTTTCCACTCCGATTTTTGGAATAAAAACGAGAGCGAGCATAACAAAACTGGCGATAATTAAAGGCAATGCTATTTTTTTCATCTTGTCGACGTCGATAAAAAAGGCTAAAACCATCGCGATAAGTCCCAAAAAAGCCCCTACAGCCTGTTTTATTACAAAATAATAAGGGTTGCCAAAATCGTTTTGGGCGGAATAGTTGCTTGCTGAATAGACAAAAAGCAACCCGATACCGACCAAAGCGAGTACGGCAATTAAAAGTATGTAATCAAACTTATAAAAGTTTTTTTGAAACGATATTTTTGACAATTTCAACGAAAGCCTCTCCCCTTTGTTTGTAGTCGCTAAACATATCAAAGCTTGCGCACGCTGGCGCGAGCAGCACCGCGCCGCCGCTTAATAACGCTTGCCTGTAACAGTTTTCGGTAGCTTGTTTTATGTCATCCGCAATATCTATATTGTAAAAACCGCATCTAATGGCTGCGTCATATATTTTTTGCTTTGTCTGACCGAAAGCGCAAATGTATTTCGGCGAACATTGGGCGAAAAAGTCTTCAAAATCGTACCCTTTGTCGCTTCCGCCCATAATAACGAACGCGTCGGAAAAATTGTTTACGCTTGCTATCGCCGAATAAACGTTCGTTGCCTTACTGTCGTCAAAAAAGTTTACTCCCGCAACCGAACCGACAAGCTCTATTCTGTGCTTGTCGGGCGTAAAATTATTCAGTCCGTTTTCTATAGCTATGGCGTCCGCCCCAATAATGCTTGCCAATGTAGCGGCGCACATTAAATTTTCTTTTATATGCCGAAATTCTTTGTGTTTTTGCGTGAAAGATATTACCTTATCTTGACAAATAATAAAATCGTTTTCGATACGGCATTCGCAGGAATCGTTATATCCGAAAAAGTGTTTTTGTGAAATGCCGTTTGAGAAATTTTCTCTTACGGTTTTGTCTTCATAATTTAATACCGTATGCTGTAACGCCGTTTGATATTTGCAAATATTTTGTTTCGCCTTTATGTATTCGCTCATAGTTTTATGTCTATTTAAGTGATCGGGCGTGAGATTGGTCACGGCGGAAATATACGGAGAAAAACCGTAAAATCTTTCAAGCTGAAAACTCGACGCTTCGATAACGGCGATTGTGTCGCTGTCGCCAGTTAGACAAACCTCTGAAAAAGGAGTACCGACATTTCCAGCCAAAAGAGATTTTTTATTAGCGTTATTTAATATCTCGTACAGCATCTGGCAAACCGTCGTTTTGCCGTTCGTACCCGTAACCGCCGCTATTTTACCTTTATATAACGACGCTGCGATTTCCAGCTCGCCTTTAATGGGAACTCCGTTTTCTTTATAAATTTTGCAAAGCGGAGTGTCGAAAGATATGCCCGGAGATATCACCATTAAATCCATTTCAGCGACAAGATTTTGCGCGTCTATATATGTTAAATCATTTTTATCAGCGAAATTGTCGTCAAAAAAATACACGGAATAACCGTCAAACAGCTTCGCAACAGCCTTGCCGCTTTTGCCTTTACCGTATATCAAAATATTTTTCATTTTTCATTCACCCCGTTTATTATGCCGCCGACATAGCGACCAGCACTCCGCCCAAAACCGCAGTAACGGCGGTATATATCATACAAATTCTCGGTTCGCTGAGCCCTTTTTCCTGCAAGTGATGATGATACGGCGCCATAAGAAAAATTCGCTTTCCTTTTGTGACTTTGAAAAAACCCACCTGCAAAATCACCGAAACACAGGATATAACGTAAACTATGCCCAAGATAGGAATATACAGGCTCATTCGGGTAAAAATCGACAGACACGCTACCAATGAACCCAAAGCGAGCGAACCGACGTCGCCCATAAACATCTTAGCGGGAAACGCGTTGTAAACCAAAAACGCGGTCAATACCCCCGCGCCTATTAATCCCAAAATAAGCAAATTTTCATATTCGCGCGCCATAACCGAATATCCGTTGTAATTAAGTTTTTGAATTTCTATATAAGTTAGTAAACAGAAAAATATGAGGTAAACCAAAGTCACCGAACTCGCAAGTCCGTCAAGACCGTCGGTCAGATTAACTCCGTTCACGCAAGAGAGAAAAATGAATATCACCAGCGGAAAAATCCAACCCAAAATATTTATCGAATTATTCGTAAATGGTATTTTTAATTCGCCACCTATTAAAGGGTTTTTTATTACATATATCGCAACGATAACTGATATTAATAGTTGCGCCAATATTTTTTGATAAGCCCTCAGACCAAGATTGCGTTTGAATTTTATTTTAATAAAATCATCCAAAAAACCGATTATGCCAAAACCGCACGTAACCACTATGCTGAAGATAGCTAATTCCGCATTGTTTTTTATGCTGAAAACGGAGCAAAGGACAAAAGCCAGCAAAAAACCTATGCCGCCCATAGTCGGCGTTCCGCTTTTTGAGCTGTGTTCCGTAACGTATTCCAATATCTCTTGTTTCGCTTTCGTTTTTTTTAGTATCGCGTACGTAATACCGCACACGACCAAACTTACCAAAAAAGCTATAGTAAAATAAATCAGATTCAAAGTTTTTTTCTATCCTTAGATATATTTTTGCAAAACGTCGTAATCGGAAAACGGGATTTTTCTGCCCATTATTTCTTGATAAGTTTCCGCTCCTTTACCCAAAATCGCGACAGTGTCGCCTTTTTCAGCCATTTCGATAGCGTGCTCGATAGCATTTTTGCGGCTGTGAATAACGATATATTGACATTCCATACCGCCCAGTATCTCGTTAACGATAGTTTCAGGATTTTCGTATCTCGGGTTATCGTCCGTCACGACGGCAAAATTAGCGTATTTTGAAACCGCCATTGCCATCAACGGTCTTTTGAATTTGTCACGGTTTCCGCCGCACCCGAAAACTACGATAAGTTTACCGTCGGAAGCTTCTTTTAGATAACTCAAAATATTGGTGATGCCGTCGGGAGTGTGGGCAAAATCTACAACGATTTTTTTGCCGCCCATATAAAAAGTCTCGTTTCTTCCGTCTATGCGCTTGACGTTTTTTATACCTTGTGTAATCGTTTTTAGTTTTATTCCAAAGATTCTAGCTGTTGTCGCAGCCGCTAAAATATTGTACAAATTAAATTTTCCGTGCATATAAAATCCTACTCTTTCGACTTCGTCGTATATGTTTATCAAAAATTCCATTCCGTCTTTGTTCTCAACATAGTCCATAGCGAAAATGTCGCTGACGTCTTCGTATCCATACGTCACGATAGGTATTTTGTTTTCCGTGACTATGCGTCTGCCAAGCTCGTCGTCGGAATTTACGACCGCGACTTTGGTGTATTTTTCATTAAAGACGCTCATTTTCGTTTCGGCGTAAGCGTTCATATTGTGGAAAAAATCAAGGTGGTCCTGGGAAAAATTCGTAAATACGGTTACGTCAAAACGCAAACCTTCTATTTTTTTGTAATATATTGCGTGAGCGGAAACTTCCATAACGACGTATTTTATTTTAAGTTCGGAAAATTTCCAAAACCATTCGTGAAGTTCTATCGGGTCGGGCGTGGTAAGGTCGGTTGAAAATTTTTCATCGCCTATTATTACGCCATTTGTGCCAATTACGGCCGTTGCGTGTCCCGCTTGGCGCAAAATTGAATTTATTAAATATGTGATGGAAGTTTTGCCGTTCGTGCCGACAACCCCTATTAAAATAAGTTTGTCAACGGCATTGTCATAAAATTTCTTCGCTATTAACGCCATTACCGCTCTGACGTCAGACACGATAATCTGCGTCACGTCTATATCGAGCTTTCTTTCAGCTACCAGCGCGACCGCTCCGTCAAAGACCGCCTTTGCGGCAAAATCGTGTCCGTCCGCTTGTCCACCCTTGATACAAAAGAACAAACTTTCCTTTTTTACGTTCGCTGTGTCGCAAGCCAAAGATGATATTTCCACGTTATCAAAACCTATTGTTTCGTTTTTTAATCCCTTTATAAGTTCCGCCAAAAGCATAAATTCGCCCTCCTAAAAAATAAAAAATACCTTGTAACGGTGTACAAGGTATTTTACGAAAATTATTTTTCCATTATGCTTGGAGAATATTGTTTATAGTTAAATTGCGAGATTATTTTTGTGGCTATGAGCATACACGATTTTGTTTTTCGCAAAAGTTTTCATCTTAATCGTAAGGTTTTATATTGTAATAATTTATAATCTGCTCAAATATTAACTTTGCGTACGGAGCCGCCACTACCGAGCCGTACGTTACGCCGACAGGCTCGTCAACCATTACCATACATAGATATTTCGGACTGCTGGCGGGGAAAAACCCCACGAAAGACGATATATTTTTGCCTTGCGCCACCACGCCGTCGATATATTTTTGCGCCGTGCCAGTTTTGCCGCCTACTTGATAGCCTGCGATATAACATTGTTTTCCGCTTCCGTTCGTTACCACTTCTTCCAGCATTTCGGCAATTTTTTTACTTGTTTCCTCGCTTATGGCTCTGCCTTTTATTACCGAGCCAAAACTTTTTACAACCGAACCCGTATTGCTGTCTACTATTTCTTTTACCAAATACGGCTGATAAAGTATTCCGCCGTTAACCGCGGCAGCTACGGCAGCGCAAAGCTGAATGGGCGTAACCGCGATAGTCTGCCCGAAACCTATACGAGCCAGGTCGCCGTTCGTCACGTTGTCTAATGACACCAAAAGCCCAGATTGTTCGCCCGCAAAATCTATTCCCGTCGTCTGCCCGAAACCGAATTTTTCCAAGTATTCGTAAAATGTGTCCGCCCCTAGCGACAAAGCAATATCGGTAAAAACGGGGTTGCAACTGTTATTAAGAGCCATAGAGATATTTTCATTACTGTGTTTGCCGTTAATATGTTTTGTCCAGCAGCTTATCTTGCCGCCGTCAACGTATCGGACACCGCTGGAAGAAAATATGTGATTTTCGTCAAAAGCGTTCGGGTTGCCTAGACTTACTTCTTCCAAATCCGCGCTTACGGTTATCACCTTAAAGGTCGAACCAGGTTCGTAAATATCGGTAATGAGCGAGTTTCGCGAAAGTTCCATTAACGTTTCAATATCGTCGCGCGGAATATTATTCATATCGTAACTGGGTGTAATAGCCATCGCCAAAATTTCGCCTGTGGTAACGTCCATTACTATACATTTTGCGCTTTTCGGCGAATGCGCCTGCATAATAAAGTCAAGGACGTATTCCACCACGCTTTGAATGGCGTAGTCGATTGTCAGCACGACGTCGTACCCCGCGACGGCAGGAAGATACATTATTTCCTCGTCGTCTATCTCCACGCCGATAAGGTCGGTCTGAGTCAAAATTTGCCGTCTATGCCTGCAAGATATTTGTCGTAATAAGCTTCTATTCCGCTTTGCCCCACTCCGTCAACCGAAACAAAGCCCAGTACCTGCGTCAAAAAATCGCCGTAAGGGTAAATCCTTGTCGTTTCGCTCGCCACATATACCCCGTCAAGGTTTTGACTGCGGATAATACTGACGTCTTCCGCCGATACCTGCCTTTTAATGGTCGTTTCAGATATGCCCCTGTTTGAGACTTTTGAATAAACTGAGTTGTAATTGAGATCCAAAACCTTTGACAGCGTTTCGGCGACCTGTTCGGGCGCGGTCACGCTTTTTGCTCTGACGTATACCGTATAAGCTGTCATATTGTCGACTATTACTGTGCCGTTAGTGTCGAGTATTCTTCCGCGTTCGGCAGAAAGAGGCAAACTTCTCGCCCATTGTTCCATTGCTTTGGCTTGGAGATTATTTCCCCAAACTATTTGTATATAAAAAAGACGAAAAATTATGACACAAAAAAGAAAGATTGTTGCCATTAATACTGACAACAATCTTTTTTTAACCGTATAATACGTGTTTAACAATTTTTTTTAATTCCCTCCGAAAATCTTGCACAATCCGTCGCACAGTTTGTCGAACCAGTTAGTGCTTAGGTCAAACGTTTGCGGTCCGCGCGTTACTGGCGTATCGTACATAAGAGTATTGGTTGTATTTGGTAACGAAAATCCCATAGCGTTTGCCGCGGCTATCAAAGACGCCTCGTCAACGGTGCTAAGTTCCGCCGTCAATTGGTCTATAGTTGCGGCCTGAGCTACGATTTGCTCGTTAAGAGTATCTGCTGAAGCGAAGGTGGCTGATACGTTTATTGCTGTAAAAGCGATAGCTATCGCCAATGCCAAAATCACGGCTATGTAAGCGGCAACGGCTATTTTTGCTCTCGTTTTCGACACGGAATGAACGATAGTTCTTTCTCCGTATCTTTCCGAATACGACGGGTTTTTGTAATTTAGCGTTCTTGCCGAAGGCAGCGCGGATTCATTTTCAAAAACACGGTCGGCTTCGTTTGAATCGATAGCTATTCCGCCGTACAATTTTGCGCCGACGCTTTCTACCGAATACTCGTTTTCTTCAGCTAAGCCGCGCGAGCGTCTTACGGGTTGTTCAACGTTTATTTCATCATTAGCAATACCAAGTCCAATAGCATAATCTTGATTGTCCTTAGTAGACAATCTGTTGTAGCGGTCGATAGAGACCTCTCTTCTGCTGGTTGTTAACATAGTATTCACCTTCCTTATGTCTTATTACTTATAATTTTTCTAGCGATTCTTAGCTTCGCGCTAGCGGATCTGCTGTTAGATTTCAATTCGGTTTCGGTTGGAATTCGTATTTTGCCGTCAATTTCTATTTCCGCTACGTGTCCGCACACGCATATTGGGAAACTTTTCGGACAAATACAACCCGTCGCCTTTTCTTTAAAAATGTTTTTTACTATTCTGTCTTCCAATGAATGAAACGTTATTACCGCTAGTTTTCCGTTAATATTCAGCGATTCTATCATTGCCTCGATAGACTGTTTCAGCTCCGACAATTCGCCGTTTACTTCTATTCTTATCGCCTGGAACGTTCTTTTCGCGGGATGTCCGCCAGTTTTTTTGACCGCGTACGGTATGGACTTGTCCACTATTTCAGCTAGCTCGGTCGTCGTATCTATATTTTTTTGCGAACGGGCGAGACAAATATTTTTCGCTATGTTTTTCGCAAACTTGTCTTCGCCGTAATCTCTGATTAGCTCAAAAAGTTTTTGCTCGGAATATCCGTTGACCACTTTCCACGCCGTAAGACTTTGGCTTGTGTCCATTCTCATATCGAGCTTGGCTTCTTTCATATACGAAAAGCCTCTGCTTTCGTCGTCGAGTTGCTTGCTCGATACCCCTAAATCGACCAGTATTCCGTCAATTCCGTTTATCATTAAGCGTGAAAGAATATTTTTTATATTTTTAAAGTCGTCGCGAACGAATATGACTTTTTCTTGATATTCGCTAAAACGCTTTTCGCAATGGCTTATAGCTTCGCCGTCTTTGTCTATGGCGATAAGTTTGCCTGCTTTAAGTCTTTTTAATATTTCCAGCGAGTGTCCCCCGCCGCCGAGCGTGCAGTCTACGTAAGTCCCGTCAGGTTTTATCTCCAATGCCTCGATACACTCGGTGAGCATTACGGGTACGTGATAAGCGTCAAATTCCATATTTCGAAAGGTCGTTGAAAACTTTGTCAAAATTATCGCTGCTGCCAAACTCTTTATCCCAAATTTCCTGGCTCCAAATTTCGACTTTGTTTCCCGCTCCGACAATGCAAACATTTTTGTCTATTTTTGCGTAATTTTTGAGTGCGGGCGGCAAAATAAATCTGCCTTGGTCGTCGCATTCCACCCTTATCGCGGAAGCGGTGAATTGACGTAACGCTTTTCCGCCTTCTACGTCGGTGATGGGAACGGAAGCGATTTTTGCGTTTATTTCCTCCATAGCCTTTTGATGCAGCACAAACAAACAGCCGCTGGTACCCGGTGTGATTAAGTATTCGTCGCCCATTTCGGCGCGAAACTTAGCAGGCATACGCATTCTGCTCTTTGCGTCAAGCTGATATGAATAATTGCCGTAAAAACAATACATCAAATTAGACTACTCCCGATTTTATTTGCTCAAGTATAGCACATTGTTTAACCATTTTCAACCCCTTTTAACCACTTTTTTAAAAAAATTACCTTTTTTTACCTATTTTTTGGGACAAAACTTAATATGAAGCCCTTTCAAAAAGATAAATAATGAAAAATATTGGTCATAATAAATTTTTTTAACATAAAAAAACGCAAGCTTATTTAAGGCTTGCGGAATATGATTTTATTATTTTTTTACTATTTTGCTATGGTTTACGTGTTATTTTTAAAAGGAAAAAAATCTAAAATTTAGCGTACATACGATTTTATAACCCGAAATTCGAAAATGCTCTAAAGAGTGTTTTGCTATACTTACTTATTTTTTTTAGATTTCTGCTTTTTATAATATTATCTCGGTCAATTTATTTTTCACTAAATCTGACGAAACAAGATAAAACGTGATACCGAATTTTTTTACTACCAGCTCTGCTCTTGACTGCGCTCCGTGCAAATGTCCGTAAACGACCGTATGAACGTCGTGCGCGATAAGCTGCCTTATCACTTCGTTTTCCTCGTACCTTGCGTTAAAAGGCGGAAAATGAGTAATGCAAACTACCTTATCGCCTGTTTTGCGGTTTTCTTCCATTGCTGCGAGCGAAAGCTTTAATCTTTCTATTTCTCTTAGATATATTTTTTCGTCTTCGGCGGACATCGGGGTATAGTCGGGACACACCCACCCGCGCGAACCGCATATCAACACGTTTTCAAAACGCAGACAATCGTTTTGCAGAGCGTAAAAATCTTTCGGAATGGCGTTTCTTACCTGCCCTATCGTATTCCACCAATAATCGTGATTTCCGCGTAGTATAACTTTTTTGCCCAATAAATTTTTAAACAAAGCAAAATCGGGCAATGCTTCATTCATTCTCATTGCCCAGCTAAAATCTCCCGGCATTAGCACAACGTCGCTTTCGCCGACTTTGCTTTGCCAGTCATCAGACAAAATTTCGAAATGATTTTCCCATCCCGCGCCGAACACGTCCATGGGTTTATCCACTACGGTAGAAAGGTGTAAGTCCGATATTGCAAAAACTTTCATATCACAAATACTAGCATAAAACTGTTTTATTGTCTAGGACAAATCATTCAGGTCGCCCAAAAGCCTTTTTTCCATACATTTTTTACAAATAACTTCATCATATTTCAGTTTGTTTTTATAGCAAATAGGACAGATATATTCTTCATCGTCGTCAAAGGACGATGACTTATTTTTGCAAATATCGCACATTTTTTCCGTTTCTTCGATGTAATTCAATTCGCAAACGGGACACTTTTTGTATTTCATTTATTTGAATTCCTAAAAAACTTTTGTTGTATTCTATGACGCGGGAATTCAAATTGTTAGAGATTTTTTTTACGGCGCCGTCGGGAATAGCGGAAGTTCGAACACTCCGCTGCATACGTCAGCTGCGTAATCCTGACACGGCGGTATTTGCGGATATCCGTAAGACGGAATAAGTAAAAGCGTTTCGACAACCACTTTAAAAATTATCGATATACAAGCGTCAACGATAAATATGTATTCTTCCTGAGTTACGACGATAGCCGTTGTGGTCTGAAATTCGCCGCTGGGACAAACCGCAGATATCTGCGCCTCTATTTGATACGGTATTATCGACGCTTCGGGCAATCTCATAATGATATCGAATGGAATGTCAACTTCGCCTTCACCGCTGCCTTCCGCGCCCGTAGCGTCCGTATATCTTATTTCCAGCGGAATAATGACCGTGCCTTGAACTCTGCCGTAACGCGGTCTGTCGGGCAGCCTCGTTACTACCAGGTCTTCTATTATTCCATGCGCGGCTGTGCTGCGTCCGCTGACAAACGTTAACGGCAACGTAGGTCCCGGCGGCGAAACCGTAGTCAGTATGACTTCCACCTGCGAATCCGTAAATTGTTTCAAACATGCGTCAATAACTTTTTTTGCCTGAATGCAAACGCGTTCGTTGCAAGTCGTATTACAATTACTCACTTTTATTTCCCCTAAAAAATGCTAGTACTATAATATGCGGTAGTCGGTTTAAAAAGTGCAAAAAACTCGGAAGCTGTTACCTTTCCGAGTTTTTATTTTAAAAAAAATTATTATTCTTCTTCGTCTTCTTTTGTTATCTTGGTGTTTTCAATTATCTGGTCAATCCTAGCCAATACTTCGTCTTTGCCGTGACCTGTCAGCGACGAAACCGTAATAATATTGTCTTTACCTACTTTAAAGATAGCGGCGAGATTTTTTTTGTAATTAACCAGTTTGCTTTTTGCTATCTTATCGCTTTTTGTGGCTACAACCGTGTACGGAATGGAGCAATGGAATAAATAATTGTACATAACTAGGTCGTCCACAGTCGGATTATGCCTTACGTCAACCAAAAAGAAAACGTGCGCGAGCATCGGCTCTTTTTCAAGATAGGTTTCGATAAGTTTCGCCCATTTTTGCTTTTCCGCTTGCGAAACCTTTGCATATCCGTAGCCTGGTAAATCCGTTAAAATAAATTTTTCATCGATTAAAAAATAATTTATTAGCCGAGTGCGCCCAGGGTCTTTACTTGTTCGGGCGAGTTTCGGTTCGTCGGTAATCGCGTTGATAAAACTGCTTTTACCAACGTTGGATTTACCTACTACGGCGATTTGGGGAAATTCGCTGACTATGCAGTCGCCAAAACTAGCCGCCGATTTTATAAAACGAGCGTTTTTTATCATTTTTTCATATTGAGAGCGTTGTCAAAAACAGTCTTTATATTTTCCGCCAAGACTACTTCCATATTCAACAATACTTCTTTCGGTATCTCGCGCAGGTCTTTTTCGTTGTCGATAGGAACTATAATTTTTCTTATTCCAGCTCTATACGCTGCCAGCGTTTTTTCTTTAAGTCCGCCGATAGGCAAAACTTTGCCCCTCAGCGTTACTTCGCCAGTCATTGCCACGTTTTTTCTGACTGGATATCCGCTGAATGCCGACATAATAGCCGTTGCCATAGTCACGCCCGCGCTGGGTCCGTCTTTGGGTATCGCGCCTTCGGGAATATGAATATGAATGTCGGTTTTTAAAAACTTTTCAGGGTCTATGCCGTAATCGGAAGCTTTGCTTCTGACCAAACTTATAGCCGCCCTAGCCGATTCTTTCATAACGTCGCCAAGTTTACCAGTCAGCAAAATTTCGCCTTTGCCTTCAAATAACGTTACGTCTATAATCAGCGTCGTACCGCCGACGACAGTCCATGCTAAGCCAGTCGCCGAGCCTATTTCGTCTTTTTTATCCACCGTTTCATTTTTGTATTTAGGAATATCGAGATATTTTTCCACGTTTTCCTGCGTGATAGTAATGTCCGTGACTTTTTCATTAACCACTTCCAAAGCTATTTTGCGGCAAACGGTCGCTATTTCTCTTTCCAGCTGTCTTACGCCCGATTCGCGGGTATAACTTTTTATTACCGTGCGCAAAGCGTCTTCTGTAAAAGCAACGCTTTTGGGCTCGATACCGTTCAGTTTTTCTTGTTTCGGCACTAAAAAGCTTTTGGCTATTTCCATTTTTTCTTCTTCGGTGTAGCCTGTAAGCTCGATAAGTTCCATTCTGTCCAGTAAAGCGGGAGGAATATTATCCACGTTATTTGCCGTGCAGATAAACAAAGTTTTTGATAAATCAAAAGACACTTCCATATAGTGGTCGACAAAATTAGAGTTTTGCTCGGGATCGAGTACTTCGAGCATCGCGCTGGCGGGATCGCCGCGGAAGTCGCTGCTCATCTTGTCGATTTCGTCGAAAAGCATAACGGGGTTCATCGACTGCGCTTGTTTCATAAGGTAAATTATTTTACCAGGTATCGCGCCTACGTACGTGCGTCTGTGACCTCTTATTTCCGCTTCGTCGCGAACGCCGCCAAGGCTCATACGAACATATTTTCTGTCAAGCGCTCTGGCGATAGATTTTACGATAGAAGTTTTGCCTGTGCCCGGAGGTCCCACAAAGCACAGTATAGGTCCGTTAAGCCCGCCCGTAAGCTGCATAACGGCAAGATATTCGATAATTCTTTGTTTGATTTTGTCAAGCCCAAAATGGTCCTCGTCAAGTATTTTACGAGCAAGCACCAGGTCTTTATTGTCTTTGGTCAACACGCTCCACGGCATATCCGTAAGCCATTCGACGTACGCGCGGATAACGGAAGCGTCGGGAGAACTGGAAACCATTTTCGACATACGGCGGATTTCTTTCATTGCCTTAGCCGCCACGTCTTCGGGCATCTTGCTTTTTTGCACGAGTTTTTCCAACTCGGAAATCTCGTCCTCGTCGTTGCCAAGCTCCTGACTTATCGCCCTTATTTGTTCTTTGAGATAAAACTCTTTTTGACCTTTATCTATCTGGCGTTTTACTCTGCCTGCGATTTTTTTGTCGATTTTTGCTAATTCGACTTCGTTTATCAAAATTTTCGCAAGTTTTTCCAGACGTTTTTCGGTATCTACAGTTTGCAAAAGTTCCTGCTTTTCCGCTTCGCGATAAACGACTTCGTTTGCCACTACGTTAACGTAAACGTTGGGATCGTATATTTCCGCGACGCGAATAAGAGAATCTTTTGTGATTTTATTGCTGTTAAGTCCTAACTGCGCCACCAAATCGCGGGATTTACGAAGCATAGCTTCGGTTTCGAGCTTGTCCGCTTCAATATAGTCCACTTCGTGAACTTTTACTTCCAAATTTTCTTCATTGGGTATAAACTCGTCAATTTTTGCGGAATAAAGTCCGCGAATAATGGCGCGGGCGTTTTCCGCCGACAATTTCATAACTTGCAAAATACGCACTACGGTGCCTACCGTGTGAATATCTTTTTGCGTCGGGTCTACGGTTGCCAAATCTTTTTGAGCGGCAACAAAAAGCAGACTTTGGTCTTTTACTGCCTTATCCAAAGCGTTAAGCGATTTTTTCCGTCCGATATCTAATGAAATAGTCGTATCGGGGAAAATAACCATACCCCTAAGGGCTATCATTGGTAATGTAGTCGGTTCTTTATTCAAAAGGAATACCTCGAAAGTAGATTTTATAGTCTTAGTTTTATTATTATAAATTACTTTCATTTTTATTGCAATAATTATTAACGAAAAATGCCGAACGGATATTTTGTTCGGCATTTTGATTTTTAATTATTTTGTTGAAAACTTTTAAATATCGTTACGCTATTTTTGAAAAGTCGTTATCGCGGATAATTTCGGGTTTCGTTCCGCCCGTTACGCATTCTTTGTGAATTTTTATCGCTACGATACTC
This sequence comes from Eubacteriales bacterium, assembly GCA_035446985.1. Lineage (GTDB taxonomy): Bacteria > Bacillota > Clostridia > Christensenellales > CAG-314 > JAQUSX01. Next base: position 6,230 of record DAOTGG010000013.1, on the reverse strand, counting down.
TTATCTTCCGGCGCGTCGTACATAAAGTCGAGCATTATGTTTTCCATAATGGACCTGAGTCCTCTTGCGCCCGTTTTGAGTTTTATGGATTTTTTCGCGACTTCAATCAATGCTTCTCTATCGAATTCAAGTTTTACGTTATCCATTCCCAAAAGTTTTTGATATTGTTTTACCAAAGCGTTTTTGGGTTCGGTCAATATTTGAACGAGAGCGTTTTCGTCTAACGGCGTAAGTCCGACGATAATGGGCAATCTTCCTACAAATTCGGGTATAAGGCCGTATTTGATAAAATCCTGAGGCTGCGCTTGCTCGACAAGTTTCACCGCGTCAAATTCGCCCGACGCTCTTATTTCGCTGCCGAAGCCTAAGGTGCTTTTTTCCATACGTTTTTCGACGATTTTGTCCAGTCCAATAAAAGCTCCGCCGCATATAAACAAAATATTGCTTGTATCGATTGAAATCATTTCCTGCGTAGGATGTTTTCTTCCGCCTTGCGGGGGAACGTTCGCGACCGTGCTTTCAATGATTTTCAGTAAAGCTTGCTGAACGCCTTCTCCCGAAACGTCTCTCGTTATCGAAACGTTCTCGGTTTTTTTGGCGATTTTGTCTATTTCGTCGATATAAATAATACCTTTTTGCGCTTTTTCAATGTCGTAATCTGCGTTTTGAATAAGTTTTAAAAGCACGTTTTCAACGTCTTCGCCGACATAGCCCGCTTCCGTAAGCGTGGTAGCGTCAGCCACAGCGAAAGGCACGTTAAGAATACGGGCGAGAGTTTTTGCCAAAAGCGTTTTACCGCAGCCCGTCGGTCCCAGCATCAGAATATTGCTTTTATCAAGTTCGATAGGATCTTCTTTACTTGATTTTGTTACTCTTTTATAGTGGTTGTATACGGCTACGGACAATATTCTTTTTGCCGCGTCCTGCCCCACGACATATTCGTCGAGCATTTTTTTAATTTCCGCGGGGGTTGGCAAATTGAAATCATCGTCCTTTTCTTCTTTTTTGCGGGTGAGAAGCGATTGACAAATTTCAACGCATTCGTCGCAAATGTATATTCCGTTCGGTCCCGTAAGCAAGACGTTTACTTTATCTTCGGGTTTACCGCAAAAAGAACAAATTTCTTTATCCACTCTATTTTCACTACTCCTTGTCTTTGTTTTTTCTCGGAACATATACTTTGTCTATAAGCCCGTATTTTTGAGCTTCTTCCGCGCTCATAAAAAAGTCTCTGTCTGTGTCCTGTTCGACTTTTTTTAGAGGCTGCGACGTGTTTTCCGATAAAATACGATTTAATTTCTTTTTTGTTTTTAATAACTGCTGCGTTTGAATTTCTATATCGCTTGCCTGTCCTTGCGCGCCCCCAAGCGGTTGATGTATCATTATTTCGCTGTTAGCCAGCGCGTAACGTTTGCCTTTTGCTCCCGATGAAAGCAAAAACGCTCCCATACTCGCCGCTAATCCTACGCAGATAGTAGCCACTTCACATTTAATATATTGCATAGTGTCATAAATTGCCATACCAGCCGAGACGCTTCCGCCAGGGCTGTTGATATACAAATTTATATCTTTGTCGGGGTCCTTGCCTTCGAGATAAATAAGCTGAGCCACGATACTGTTTGCGGCGTCGTCGGTCACTTCGCCTGTCAAAAATATTATTCTGTCCTCCAACATACGGGAATAAATATCATAAGTGCGTTCCCCTCTGTTGGTCTGTTCAACAACGTACGGAATCGAATAATTTCTCATTTTTTGCTGCTCCTAAAATTGATTTTTTTAGCGAATGTCTTTTTATTAAGCGATAGTGTTTTCAGCTTTCAAAAACGTGATAAGTTTTTCGGTCAAAACTTCGTTTTTGATATAATCAAGATGTTGTTCGCTTATCGTTTGCTTATATTCTTTGTAATCTTGGTTGATTTCTTTCGCAAGCTGTTTGATTTTTGCTTCAACGCTTTTTGCGTCAGCCTTAAGTTCTTCCGCTTTGATAATAGCTTCCATTACAAGCCTTGTTTTTACGCCGACCTGCGCTTTTTCACGGTAAGTTTCACGCAATTTTTCTTTGGTATTGTTCGTGTATTTCAGATAGTCGTCCAGGTTTAATCCTTGATACATTAGCGTATAGCCAAAATCTTCAACGTATGCGTCTATTTGCGTTTCTACCATAGCATCGGGAATTTCTACCTTAGCGTCTTTTACAATCATTTCCACCAAAGCGTTTTCTTCTTCCGCTTCGGCTTTTTTGGTTTTTTCTTCGGTTAAGTTTTTCCTAATATCGGCTTTGTATTCATCCAAAGTATCGAACTCGCTGACGTCTTTCGCAAAGTCGTCGTCGATAGCGGGAAGCTCTTTAAACTTGATTTCGTGCAGTTTGATATGAAAAACGGAATCTTTACCTTTAAGGTTTTCTGCTCTGTATTCGTCGGGGAATTTGACGTTAATGTCTTTTTCTTCGCCCTTATTCATACCGATAAGCTGTTCTTCAAAGCCGGGGATAAACGTTTTGCTGCCGATAACCAAAGTTTGTTTTTCCGCTGTGCCGCCGTCGAATTTTACGCCGTCGACCGAGCCTGAGTAATCTATCAACACTTCGTCGCCATCTTTAACGGGACGGTCTACGTCCACCATTCTGGCGTTTCTGTCCTGAACTCTATTTAGTTCTTCTTCGATATCTTTATCCGTAACTTTTACGGGTACTTTTTTAACTTTCAGTCCTTTATATTTTCCAAGCTCAATTTCGGGTTTGGTTACGACTGTGACGCTGAATTTAAGTCCTTTATCGTCAAGGCTGTCAAAATTTATCTCGGGACGGTCAACGGGGAAAATCTCCGTATGTTTGTCCAAAACTTCTTCGTAATACTTGGGGAAAGCGAGATTGAACGCTTCTTCGATAAATAAATCCTTGCCGAAAGTGTTTTCCAATACGTTTTTGGGAACGTGTCCTTTTCTAAAACCTTTGAGCGAATATTTGTGTTTGTTTTTTTGATAAGCGTCTTCTACCGCCAAGTCCCATTCTTCTTTTGTCACAGTAAAATTGATAATAGCTTTACCTTTTTGAGCTTCTACTTTGTACTTCATTATATCCTCCACATATTCTTATGTTAACTAGCACTGTATTTTAACATAGTTTTAAAAATTTGACAATTCTTTTAGGCGGCAGTAGTTGAACAAAAACAGATTTTAGTGTAAAATAAAATCCTATGGCATTCGATTCTTTATCGCTGTCCGTTTTGACCAAAGAATTAAGCGAAAACATTACGGGCGGCAAAATTACAAAAATAACTCAACCCGAACGGGACGAGATTGTACTGGCGGTTTTTTCAAACGGAACGCGCAGGCTTGTTATGAGCGCGAATCCGTCCATTAACCGACTTCATTTTACCGACCACGTAAAAGAAAATCCCGCCGTTGCGCCGAATTTTTGCATGCTGCTTAGAAAGCATTTATTAAACGCGACTTTTGTTTCAGTCAACCAAAAACCGTTTGAACGCGTTGTGGATTTAACTTTGGCAAGTAAAAACGAACTTGGTTATACCGAAACAAAACACCTTATCTTCGAACTTACGGGCAAAACGGCGAATATTATTTTGACGGACGAAAATTATACTATTTTCGACACGTTAAAGCATTTGCCTATGGGGCTTGACGCCGAAAGAATTATTTTGGCGGGATCGAAATACGAATTTTTCCCCGATCGAGGCAAAATCCGTCCCGACGACACGAACAAAATTTATGAGCTTTTAAGCAACTCTAACCGTGATTTTTATGCGGTTTTGACGGAAAATCTACTAGGAGTATCAACTCAAACCGTTAGCGAAATGCTTTACGGCATAAGTGGCGACGCTAGCCAAGCGAATGTTACGCAAGCGATAGACGGTATAAAAGAATATCTGAAAAAACTTGATTTTCCGAAGCCTAACGTGGTTTTTGCGTCAGATAACCCTATCGACGTTTTTCCATTTGATTTTCTTTCGATAAAAGGTGAAAAAAAGTTTTTTGATACGCTTAACCAAGCACACGACGAATTTTATTTTCTGAAAGACCGCGTTTTACGTTCATCGCAAAAAAGAAAACATCTTGCATCCGTTATAAAAAACGCCGTCAGTAGAATAGAAAAGAAAATCGCTATTCAAACGCAGGCTTTATCGGACAGCAGCGAAAGCGAAAAATATATGCGTTACGGCGACTTGATTTTGGCTAATATTCATTGCGTAAAACCTAACGCGAGCGTATTATCCGCCGTCGATTATTACGACGAAAAATGTCCCGTAATTGAAATCGCGCTGAACCCTATGCTTTCCGCGCAAAAAAACGCGCAGGAATATTACAAAAAATACCGCAAAATGAAAAATACGGTTGAAATAACGCAAAAACTTTTACTCGAAAACAAAGAGCAGCTTGAATACGTCTTGGGTATGGCGGAATTTTTGAAGTTTTGCTCTACTGAAAGCGATTTGATTGAAATGCAAAACGAGCTTACGGAAGCTAAAATCATTAAAGACAAAGGCAATGAAAAAAGAAAACAGCCGCCCGTTTCGTTCGCGCGTTACCACATAAACGGTTTTAGCGTACTCGTTGGCAAAAACAACACGCAGAACGATTCTTTGACTTTTAAAACCGCAAAACCGTGGGATATGTGGCTTCATACTCAAGCCATTCATTCGGCGCACGTACTGATCGAAACCGAGCAGAGAGATATACCCGACGACGTGCTACTCGCGGCGGCGGAAATAACGGCGTTTTACTCCCCCGCCCGCAACAGCGGAAAAACCGCCGTGGATTATACCTTGCGGAAAAATCTTAAAAAACCGCCAAAAAGCGCGCTCGGCTACGCTATTTACACTATTTACAATACCTTAATCGTAAAGCCGAACGAACATACGGAATTTTTAATTTGACGAAAAGCAAAATCTATAAATCTCTTTGGTATTTATAAAACGCAATGCTTAAATTTTGAATTATTTACAAAAAATCTAATTTAATTATATTTTAAAATGAAAAAACGTCCTTTATTCGCGGACGTTTTTTTATTAAAAATTTATTGAACTCGCGTTAAAATGATTTAGCCGTCGTTATTCATCCACGCAAATTCCTGACGCAAAGATTGTTCCCAGTCGATCGCTAATTCGTCCCAGTCTTTGCCAAAAATTTCTTGCGGAGTATTATAATAAACCGCGTTCATTACTTGCTTTTCATCCGACATGTTGAGTAAATAGTCATAGAAACTGAGTTTTGGAGCTATACCGCTGTCCGAACTTTTCAAACTAGTATACATATTCCAGCCAGCAATATAACAATTATTAAGATAAGAAAAATCGTCGTCATTTAAAAAATCTATTTCATGTCCAAGACCATATTCAGCAGCCTTATAAATATCATATGATTCTTTCTCATCGGGGTTATTTGGGTCAAGACTTAATGTCCAAGTTTGATCGCTAAGTCGCGGCACACTTATTTGTTCACTAACATAAGTGTAACTATAGTGATGAGCGATGGCTTCCCTTATCCAATCAGGCGCAGAAGATTCATTATATGTTAAATAATGCACATATTCGTGAATGTAAGCCTCTTCTGCAAAGCAAAAAATTTCACTCGTTTGGTGCAAAAAGACCCCGCCGCATTTATTGTAATACTCATTATCTTTATCAAAACGCACGGTAGCTTGCGGTTTAATACCATAGTCCGCAAAAAGATTTTGAATGTATTCCCCCTGCGCTTTAAAAATTATGAAAATTTTCCGTAAAGAAGGATAATCGGAATTATACATATCCACTTCGCCAAAATATACATCAAAAAAAGCTACCTCAAAATTGTCCATTAAATAAAATATTGACTGATTTGTTTCCCATATCAGCCTTACTGCTTGACCGCCGCCGTAAACAATAATACCGTCAAGGTCGGAATTATCGTAATACGGTTTATCGTTAATAGACAAAAATTCGTTCAAATACGCTGTGTGTTTTTGACTTGTATAATCCGTAATAAGGTCGGTTTTAGAGTTTGCTTCAAGGTAAGAATAAAACTCGGTCGCAATGGTCTTAACTTTGCTTAAAGTTTCTTGGTCGGCGTAATTATCTAAAAAACATGGATAATTAATGTCGAGATACTCGGGTGCGGTTTCGCAAAGGGTAAGAGATTGCTCCAAGTTTAACATTTCTTCTCCGTAACCGCGCTTAATGGCTATATTATTTGCCAAGCCGTATAATACGCCGTAATTAACTTCGTTTCCGAAC
>DAOTGG010000012.1:0-31043 GCA_035446985.1 Eubacteriales bacterium | reverse complement strand
CGTTTTGAGAATGGATTACGATACCACGCAAACGAAACAATCGCACGCAAAAATACTTTCGGCTTTTTCTCGGCGTGAAGCGCAAATACTTGTCGGCACTCAAATGATAGCCAAAGGACACGATTTTCCATTTGTGACGCTTGTGGGAATACTCGACGGCGACCAAAGTTTGTATTATTCCGACTATATGGCTAACGAGCGGACTTTTCAGCTTATTACGCAAGTGGCGGGCAGAAGCGGCAGGGACAAGCAGCCGGGCAAGGTTATTTTGCAAACTTACAGCAAAAATCATTATTGCCTGCAACTGGCGGCAAAACAAGATTATTTGAGTTTTTACAAAAAAGAAATAAACTTGCGCGAAACTACAAAGTTTCCGCCGTATGCCGTGGTGATACGAATTTTATACAGCGGATTAAAAGCAGAAGAAGTAGTTACGCAACTAAACGACCATTATATAAAACTCACCGAACTGCAAAACGAATATCCGTCGGATTTTATATATTTGCAGCGAATGAGATGCGCGGTAAAGCGTATTGAAAACAAATACCGTTATCAGACGATTTTGCGTCTGTCAAACGAAAAGTATGATGAGATTATTCAAAAAATCTACAAAATTACCGACGAAAACGACAAAAACGTGTCGGTTTTTGTTCAAATAAATCCCCAAAATATGAATTAGGAATTTTTACAAAAATGGCAAGAAGAAATTTACTGAAACTTGGAGAACCTCTGCTCAGAAAAAAAAGCAAGCCTGTCACCAACTTTGACGGCAGACTAGGCGAACTGCTTGACGATATGGCGGAAACTATGAAAGCGTACGAAGGTATGGGACTTGCTGCCGTACAAGTGGGCGTTTTAAAACGCGCCTATATAGTGGAAGCGGACAAAAAAATTTACGAGATAATCAATCCCGAAATCGTCAAAACCAACGGCGAGCTTATCGACGTCGAGGGTTGTCTTTCGGTGGAGGGTTACCGCGGTATAGTTGCCCGCCCCGAAAAAGTCACGCTTAATTATTTTGACAGAAACGGCGTAGCTATGACATTAGACGCCGAAGGTTACACAGCGAGAGCTTTTTTGCATGAATACGATCACCTTGACGGCGTGCTTTTTCCCGACAAAATGATAAGAAAAGCAACCGACGAGGATGTGAAGGAATAGATGAAGATAGTTTTTTTAGGAACTCCCGTTTTTGCCGTGAACGCATTAACCGCAATACACGCAAAACACGAAATCTTAGCCGTAATAACCCAGCCAGATAAGGCTGGAAACCGCGGCAAAATTGTCAGTCCGCCCGTAAAAATTAAGGCGGACGAGTTAGGTTTAGCCGTTTTTCAGTTTGACAATATTAACATTGACGGGGTGGAAATAATAGAAAAACTAAAACCAGACGTAATGATTACGGCGGCTTACGGACAGTTATTGAGCGACAAAATTTTGTCTGTCGCAAAGCAGGGAACGCTGAATATTCACGCTTCGCTTTTGCCCAAATACCGCGGTGCGTCGCCCATTAACAGCGTTTTAATTAACGGCGAAAGCGAAACCGGCATAACGACCATGCGTACGGTGAAAAAAATGGACGCGGGCGATGTACTTTTATCAAAAGTTTTTCCGCTTAATAATAATATCAATGCGGGCGAACTTACGGAAAAATTGTCACAACTAGGAGCGGAAGCGATAATTTCGGCATTAGAACTAATAGAAAAAGGGCAGGCGACATATACCCCACAAGACGAATCGCAAGCTACTTTTTGTAAAAAAATCACCGCAAAAATCGAGAGAATAGACTGGTCAAAATCGGCGAACGAAATTCATAATTTAATACGCGGACTTAGTCCAACGCCTTGCGCCTGGTCTATGCTCAACGGAAAAAGACTGAAAATAATAGAAAGCGAAGTGTCGGTTACCGCGGGTGAAAAAGCGGTTGTTACCGAATGCAAAAAACAAGGGATTACAGTAGGCTGCGGCGATAGTTCTATCATAATAAAGACATTGCAATACGAAGGCGGAAAAATAATGTCTGCCGCGGATTTTGTTAACGGCAGACGCATTTCTGTCGGCGAAAGGCTGGAGTAAATAATGAACGCAGCTTTTGTAAAATCATATAAATGCTTGGATAATATTTTTCGTAAAGGCGCGTTTTCGGGTATCGAACTAAATGAAACGTTGCTTGATTCCGCCGAAAAAGACCGTCCGTTGATTACAAAAATCGTATACGGCGTTCTTGACAAAAATATTTTGCTCGAATACGAAATAAAAATTTACGCGAGTAAAGTAAAACCCGCCGTAATGCCGATATTAAAAATCGGTCTTTACGCGTTGAGATATTTGTCAATTCCGCAGTTTGCGGTTATTAACGAATGTGTCGAACTTACTAAGAGCATAGGCAAAAAAGAACTAGCTGGGTTTACCAACGCTACTTTACGCAATCTTTCGCTAAAAAAAGATTTTCTTTTACCCGAAAACGAAGAAGAAAAATTGTCGGTGCGTTATTCGTTTCCTTTGTGGGGCGTTAAAAAACTTATCGCCCAAAAAGGACTGGAATTTACCGAAAAGTTTTTGGCATACGAACCGCCGAGATTCACGCATATAAGAATAAATTTAAACGCGATTTCCGTAAAAGATTTTTGCGGATTACTAGACGCTCAAAATATAAAATACCAAAAATCGATATTTGACGACGCTTTGTTTGTCGACGGTATGCCGAAAACAAATAAAAAATATTTTACTCCGATGTCCGTCGGCTCTATGGTTGTGGTAAAATCTCTTGAAGCCCAAGGCGAATGTCAAATACTGGACGTATGCGCGGCGCCTGGCGGAAAATCCGTATATATGGCGCAGTCCGATAAATCCGCCGCTGTTACGGCTTGCGATATTTATCCTCACAGAGTGGAACTCATTAAGTCTTACGCGAAAAGAATGGGCGCGAAAAACGTTCAAGCTATGGTTTGCGACGGAGCGGAATTTAATCCCGAGTTTGAAAATAAATTCGATTACGTTCTTTGCGACGCGCCGTGCAGCGGAATGGGCGTCTTTTACGATAAGCCCGACATCAAATTTTTCAGACAAGAAAAAGATATCGAAGAGCTTTCCGCTTTGCAAAAAAAGATTTTACTTAACGCCGCTACGTACGTAAAAAAAGGCGGTTTTTTGGTTTATTCCACCTGCACCGTTTTTGACGAGGAAAATGCGCAAAACGCCGATTTTTTGCTAAAACATAATCACGAATTCGAATTTTCGAATTTTGACTTGCCCAAGTTCGGACAAATCGGCGGCGAAAAACAGTTTTATCCTCATATCGACGGAGTGGAAGGTTATTATATAGCGAAATTTATAAAAAAATAAATTTAAACGATTTGAATAAAGCGATACAGAAAAAATAAAAAATGAAATTATTACTTGACTATGATTTAAATACCTTGGAAAACGAACTTGAGCCGTTTAGTCAGCCGAAATACGCCGCGAAGCAAATTTTCGGTTGGATAAACAAAGGGCGGGATTTTGATGAAATGACAAACGTTTCAAAAGAGTTCCGCGAACGGCTAAAACAAGATTATTACGCCGTAGGTTTAACGGTCGAAAAAAAACTGACAGGTAAAGACGGCACGGTAAAATATTTGTTCAGGCTCAACGATGGAAATTGTATCGAAAGCGTGTTGATGAGCTACAAATACGGTCGGACGCTCTGCGTTTCCACTCAAGTGGGCTGCAGAATGGGTTGTACTTTTTGCGCGAGCGCGCTTGGCGGGCTTGTCCGCGACCTTACGGCGGGCGAAATATTATCGCAAATAGTAGCCGTCAATCGTGATTTTGACGACGAAAAAAGAGCCGTCACAAACGTTGTGCTTATGGGCAGCGGCGAGCCGCTGGATAACTATGACAATGTTATAGCTTTTCTAAGGCTTGTAAACAGTCCGAACGGATTAAATATTTCGTATAGAAACATCTCGCTTTCCACTTCGGGCATAGTGCCGAATATGTATAAACTTGCCGAAGAAAATATGCCGATAAATCTGACCGTATCATTGCACGCTTCCACTCAGCAAAAACGCGAGCAGCTTATGCCAGTCGCGCGTAAATATGATATAAATGAAGTAATGGCTGCGGCAAAAAATTATTTTGACAAAACTGGCAGACGGGTGATTTTTGAATACACTTTGATAGACGGCGTAAACGACGGATTTGACGACGCCGAAAGACTGTCGAAACTCGTTAAGGGTATGTCGGCTCACATCAATCTTATTCGCCTTAATCCCGTTAAAGAAAGCGAGCATAAACCCGCTTCTTCAAAAAACGCATACGCTTTTGCAGAAAAACTAAACGCTCTTGGTGCGTCGGCGACGGTTCGCAGACAAATGGGAGTGGACATAGAAGGAGCTTGCGGACAACTGCGCAGAAAATATTTAGCGGAAAAAGATTAGACGAATTTGATAGATAAAATTAAAAAAGAAATTTGCTGATTTATTGCAAAATTTGATTAATATATACGAGCATCTAAAAAGTTGACAATTAAGCCGTCAAAGTATAAAATTCGTAATACGAAATAAACTCGGAGGAAATATTTTTATAAAAGGAAAAGTAATTAAGGGCGTGGGCGGAGTTTTCGAGGTTTTGACCGACGAAGGCAAAATGACTTGTTATCCGCGTAAAAAACTGCGTCACGAAGAACAAGATATATTAGTGGGAGACGAGGTAACGGCGCAAAAAATTTCACGCGGGAAGGGTTCGATCGAAGAAGTCCTGCCCCGAAAAAACCGCATGAAAAGACCCGTTGTCGCCAATATCGATCAGGTTTTTATCGTTACCGCGCCGATGCCGCCCGCGGATTTTTCGCTTGTCGACAAAATTTTACTTAACTGCAAAACTCAAAACATATCCGCCGTTATCGTAATAAATAAATGCGAAGCGGCGTCGCAGCATTTTTTTGACAGAGTACTCAATAACTACGACGGATTATCCGACGATATAGTGACCGTATCAGCTCACAAACTTATTGGAATTGACAAGCTGAAAGAGCTTTTAAAAGGCAAAATAACTTGCTTTGCAGGTCAGTCGGGCGTGGGCAAAACGTCGCTTCTGAACGTAATTCTGCCCGAACACAAAGGCGAAATAGGAGCTATTTCCGCAAAAATCCAGCGCGGTAAAAACACTACACGTCATACTCAGTTATTCGGTTTTGAAGACGGCTTTATCGTCGATACGCCAGGATTTTCTCTGTTGGAAATAGAAGACATAAAGTCCGATAAACTGGCGAGTTATTACGACGACTTTAGTGAATTTTCCGCCGACTGCAAATATAAAAACTGCACGCATATTTCCGAGCCTAATTGCGCCGTAAAAAAAGCGGTGGAAAAAGGAGAAATTTGCAGCGAAAGATACGAGCGGTATTTAGAAATATTTAAAGAGATACGAGAAGCGGAAAAAAATAAATATTAATTTTTTGCAAAATTTATAATAGCTAAAAATATAACTTTAACGGTTAATTTTATTCCGTTTAGACAATTTTTCATAAGAAGGGGTAGTTTATGAGCAAAGTTATGATTTCACCGTCAATATTGTCAGCCGATTTCGCTTTTATGGGAGAGAACGCCATTATGCTGAAAAAAAACGGCGCGGATATGATTCATTGCGACGTTATGGACGGCGTTTTTGTTCCGAACATTACTTTTGGAATGAAAATGATTTCAGATTTAAAGCCAATGGTGAACATTCCGCTTGACGTTCATCTTATGATAGTTAACCCCGAAACGTACGTGGAAAAATTTATTTTGGCGGGCGCGGATTATTTGACCGTGCATTTGGAAGCGACCGAAAATCCCGCAAAAACGTTAAAACAAATACGCTCTTTGGGCGCAAAGGCGGGTATATGTATAAAACCGATGACACCCGCTAGTGAACTTCAAGAATATATAGATCTTGTTGACCTTATTTTGATAATGAGCGTGGAACCGGGCTTTGGCGGACAAAAATTTATGCCGATTGCTTTGGAGAAAATTGCGAATGTCAAAAAAATGATAGGCGAAAGAAATATAGTTTTGGAAGTTGACGGCGGTATAAATGCCGAAAACGCCGCCGCTTGCGTATCCGCGGGAGCAAACTGTCTTGTGGCTGGGAACGCCATATTTAAAGCCGAAGATAAAGCCGCGACAATACGCGCTTTAAAAGGCGACTGACATTTTTTCCCTTTACCGCATATTATGAAGCGAAAAGGGGGAAAACCATGAAAATAATATGTATAAAAGCACCCGCTGTGCTTAGACCGTTACTTAAACTTATTTTTAGAAAACAATTAGCTAAAAAATAAATCCGCTTTATATTTTAAAGCGGATTTTTTGTTGCAAAAAATATCAGTTTTGCTTTTTTTATTCAATGATTTAAATGCCTTATACAAAATTGAACTAAATTATAATAAATATTGACAATTAATTCTATCGCGAGTATAATTAATAAATATAAATAGCTTACACTAGATTTATTTTCAGCTATTATTTTATGAGGAGGATAATATCCATGAAGAAAATTGTTGTGATTTTTATACTTCTTATCGCTATGGTTTTCGCGCTCACAGGCTGCCAGATTATTCAGCCGAAGGTAACTAGTATAGAAATGGACGCAAACGGAGAACCGATTGTAGTTGACGGCGAACTGGTTTTGCCCGACCTTATTGTGTCGTACAGTAACGGCACCGATAAAGCGGTTAAGGTTACGGCAGATATGATGTCGAGTGAAGATTTAGCCAAACTTAATACTACAGGCACTCATACTATTTCCGTAAATTATCAAGGCGAAACCACAAGTTTTGAAATTACTATCAAGGGTGAGAAAGGCGATACGGGAGATAAAGGTGAACAGGGTGTTCCGGGTGAAAAAGGCGACACAGGAGATAAAGGCGCCGACGGTATAGGCATACAGTCCACAGTTATTAACGAGCTGGGCGAGCTAATAATAACGCTCACCGACGGTACGGTATGCAACGCAGGTAAAGTTACAGGCGCAAACGGCGTCAATGGCACAAACGGTGTCGGAATCAGCTCTGTCACAATAAATGAAAACGGTCAGCTTGTGATTGTTTACACTAATAACACCAGTTCAACGTTAAACGTTGACGTGAGGTACATACCTTCCACAGCCTGGTATTATGACAATCCGAATGCAAGCACTTTTGAAATTGATAACTTAAAAGAATTTTTAGGTTTTAAAGAACTTGTTACGGAAGGAACGCAATTATTTGAAGGCAAAACGGTTAATTTGACCGCCGATATCGATTTGTCAAAAATCGACTGGATGCCCATAGGCGGCACAGGAACCGTGCTTGACGCGACAAAAACGTTTAAAGGTACTTTTGACGGAAACGGTCACGTTATCACTAATCTTACAATAAATACCGATGCGACCGAAAACAGCGGTTATGTCGGCTTGTTCGCTTCAACCGTCGGCGCGACGATCAAAAACATCAAATTGTACGGCATCGATATTACAGCAATCAATACTTCAGCCGCTGGCGTAGTCGGATGCGCTGTCGATACTGTAATTGAGAACGTAATAGTAAACGGCGAAATAAAAGCGTTAAATGCAGGCGGTATCGTTTATATGATGAAAAATTATGTTAACGAAGCTTATAGCGGCGAAGACGAAACTTATATTAAAAATTGCGTCAGCAACGTTGATATGACGATTTACTCTCAGCAGGACAAAGGAGTTATTTTCGGCGGAATAGCAGGTCAGTTCGATATACTTTTGCCCGAAACCGTTGAAGCCGGACATATCGAAAGCCTGTTTGTAAATTGCAAATTTACAGGAGTAGTAAACGTAGACGTTTCTATTGCGCCCGATTACATATACGGCGGACAGCTTGTCGGAACAATAGCTTCCGTTCCGTCAAACCTATATTCAATAGGCATTTACGGTTTTAAGGCATACGGAAAAATAATAGTTTCAGATAAATCTGTAACTGACGCTTTGTCAAACATCAGCCTTGTCGGTTATGACAAACTTGGAACCGCGGTAAGTTACTGCGCGGCGGACAGCTATTCCGAATACGCTTATTTGGGAAGACTGCAGTCGGCATTTACCGTAATAATCGGCAATGTATACGCGGTAACTACGCTTAACGAATTTTCCAGCGCAACGCTTAGCGCGGGCGCAAATGATCTTATATTGCTTATGTCTGACATCAGCACGGAAACTTATCAGGATTTCAGAATAAAATGCGACACGCAGGATAAGAAGTTTACGATAGACCTTAACGGTTACGCTTTTGCTATGGAACTTGACCTGGTGTCGGTTAACACAAGCTCAAGAACTTATACAAGCACATACGGCAGACTCACTTATTTACCGTACGAGCATCAAATGGATATTACCATTAAAGATAGCTCTCGCGGACACACAGGTTCGGTAGGTTTGGACTCTTCTGACTGCTGGTACTCGTTCTTAATCATAGGCGCGAGCAATATGAAAATCAACTTGAAAGATATAAACGCTTTTGCTTATTACGGCGGTTTAGCCACCAACGGCAACTGTCCCAATGACGCTATTATCAATGCTGACGGCTGCAGATTTTCTTCGACAAGCGCAGATGCGGTCGGTGCGTATCTTCCCGGCGACAGTATTTACAATTTTACTGACTGCGTTTTCAGCGGATATTCGGGCATACATATAAAGAGCGGAACGCTCAATCTTACCAACTGCACGCTTAACGGCAGCGGCGCGTACGCAGAACCTCTGTACTTTGGAAACGGTGGCAACCTTACAGGCGACGCTCTGACGGTAGAATGTACAGTCGGTTACGAGCAACACCTTGTCGTTACAATAAACGGCGGCACGTTTAACAGCGCGCACGCTTACGGCATTACAGAAGCGGCAACAGCCAATACAGGCATCGAAATAGTGGACTATGCAACGGTTAATATCATTGAAAATCTCACTTATAACGTTGAACTGGGCGCGCGTATCAGATGCACGCAAGTTTCCAGCGAAGCGGAACTAGCGGCTGTCTTAAACTATGTAGACAACGATATTGTTAAAGAAATGATAGTACTCAGAGCAAATATAACCTTGACAGAAAATGTTACCTACAACAAAGATATACATATTCTTTTGAACGGTTACACGCTCGACGGACAATCTTATTTAATCAATGGCGACGATTATATTCTCACCATAGAATAACATTCTATATAGGTTCATTTTAAGTTACATTTACAAAACAAAGACCGCATTAATTAATGCGGTCTTTTGATTGTAATTATTTTTGAGTATAATTTGTTATTTATTTTTAGGATTTTGCTTCAATAGTTTCTGTCTTTTGTTTTGGTTGAGGTTCTTTCACTACTTTGTCAAGCAATCTGAAAGTAATAGGATAAACGCCGATTACAAAGAATGTGACTATCGCGTATCTTACCACGCGGAAAGCAAAGTTGCCGGCGGAAGCGGTTTCAAGCCATTCCGCGCCGCCCGGAACTATTTTTACGGGAAGTTTTATAATTTCGTTCAGTCCGATATATAAAGCTCCGCCGATAATAACACGCAAAATCATACGCCACCACACGCGGGTGTTTTTGAATTTTGTAATTTTTTCTTCAAAAAATATTCCGCCGATAAATCCCGCCAGCATACCAAGGCTTGTATAATAATCGTTCGTGGTGCAATAAAAAACACCGATAAGAGCTATCGCCAAAGTCGTCAGATAAATATAATATTTATTTTTGATTACGGAACGCAAAAAATACATAAAGAACACGACGAATAGTCCCAGAGCCCAACCCGCTATTACGTCGGTAGGGTAGTGTACGCCAAGATAACAACGGGATAATCCCACCAGTAACGGAATAACAACGGCGATTACGATAAGCCAGTTTTTGCGTTTGTATACGGGCAGCGACGAATATATCGCGGCGGAGCCCGACGAATGTCCCGACGGGAAAGAGTATCCTTGCGCCACAACGTCTAGCGGATCGGCATTTGCGTCCACAAGTTTTTTACATTCGATATCAGGATTATCAAAATACGGGCGTCTGCGGTTGGCTATATTTTTTATCATTGGGTTTAGAACGTTAACCGTCAGCAGGTTAAATCCCACAAATTCGCCGAAAGCTTTGTTGTAAGACCAATATAAAAAACCTAAAATAGCTACCATAATGTATTCTTCGCCGAACATCGTCACTATTTTAGCGAAAGCGTCGGAAAAAGAAGAGCTTAATTTTTGTAAAAATAAGATAAAATCGACTTCCCAGCCGAAAAAGAATATGTTACCTTCAAAAAAAGATAGCAGAAAATTCATATAATACCCCCCAAAAATCTTTTTTTATGTTCTAAAAATAAGTATACCAAAACAAACGCTTATTATCAATACCCAAATTTTTTTATAATTCTAATTACATATTAATAACTTTTGTCCAAGCGCAAAAAAAGTTTTTTTGGCAAAGAAAAAAACGGCCGTAAAAACGGTCGCTTCAAAATTGACGTAAGAACAAAATTATTTTTCGTTTTTGTTCGCGGTTCTCAAACAACGGGTGCATACGTATTCAGTGGATTCTTTTCCTTCGATTTCCACTTTAACCTTGTGCAGGTTAGCACTGTATGTTTTGGGCGTTCTGCGTTTTGAGTGCGAAACGTTATTGCCGCTCATTTTGCTTTTTCCGCATATAGCGCACTGTTTAGACATTGACCACACCTCCTGTTTAAGACGCTTTTTCTTGCTTGTACATAATAACACAGCCAATCTTGTTTTGGCAACTAAATTCCGCTAATATTTTTTTTAAAAAAGAGTACAAAGACACGTTAATAATGAAAAATCACTTGTAAAAAAATCAAAACTAATGTATTATAAATACGCTCAAATTTTTTGGAGGACGGGATAAATGTCACTTCGAACACAAAACTCATACGGAAGCATCACCATAACGGACGACGTCGTTGCCTCGCTTGCGGGACATCTGGCGATGGACTGTTACGGAGTTGTTGACAAAGTCCCTCGTAAGTTTTCCGATACCGTAGCCGATTTATTTAAGATAAACAGCAAAAGCCGCGGTGTAAGAATAGTTACGAAGGGTGACAGAATCTATATCGATTTGTATGTTGTTTTCAGATATGGTGTGTCTATATCAGCCGTCGCCGCTAGTTTGAAGAGCACGGTCAAATACGGTTTGGAAAAATTCACCGGTATGATCGTGGAAGAAATCAACGTCCACGTTGTAGGCGTAAAATTATAATTTACTTCAAGGAGTCGTTATGGCAGCAGCAGCACGCACAGCCTCGGAAAAATATATAAATCACGCCGTCATGAAACGCATGGTAATTTCAGGCGCGATATCATTAGATATAAATAGAGCGCAAATAGACGCGCTAAACGTGTTCCCCGTTCCCGATGGAGATACGGGCACGAATATGTCGTTGACGATGAAGTCCGTTGTCAACGAGCTTAATAACCTAACAACCGCAAGTATGGACGAATTGGCGCAAGCCGTTTCACAAGGCGCTCTCAAAGGCGCGAGGGGAAACAGCGGCGTTATTCTTTCCCAAATATTAAAAGGTTTTTCTTCCGTAATAGCGACGTCAAACGACATCGATATAAAGATTTTTGCCAACGCTATGAAACGCGGAACGGAGCTTGCTTACAGCGCGGTTTCAAAACCCAAAGAAGGCACGATGCTTACCGTTATACGCGTTATGAGCGAATCGGCTTTGGAATTTTCACGCAGACCGCTTACTATTCAGGACTTTTTGGAAAACCTTATTAAATCGGGTGAAGAAATACTAGCGCAAACCCCCGAAATGCTGGACGTGCTTAAAAAAGCGGGCGTAGTGGACTCGGGCGGATTCGGTTTGGTATTATTCTTCAAAGGTTTACTAAGCGGATATTTGGAGCAAGAGATTTCGGGAGCGGAAGATTACAATTTTTCCGTTTCAACAACCACAATTGCGCCCGATACCGACGATGACCATATATTTATCGACTACGATTCACTAGACGATATCGAATTTGGCTATTGCACCGAATTTTTTATCATAAATCTTCACAAAAAGACGACTTTGACCGACATAGACAAACTCCGCGACACGTTCAACAATATGGGCGACAGCGTGCTTGTAATCGGCGACCTAAATCTTGTAAAAGTCCACGTTCATACCAATAACCCGGGCGTCGCTTTGGCTCACGCGTTGGAACTTGGCGAAGTAGATAAGATAAAAATCGAAAATATGCTGGAACAAAACCGTGAACTGCGCAAAAAAATGGAAGCTGAGCGCAAACCCGTAGGGCTTTTGGCTGTGTGCGCGGGCGACGGATTTTCTTCGATTTTCAAGGATTTGATGGTTGACCAAATAATAGAAGGCGGTCAAACGATGAATCCGAGCGCAAACGATATAAGTTCGGCAATTAAGCACATAAACGCCGAAAGCGTTATCGTTTTGCCTAACAATAAAAACATTATTTTGGCGGCTGAGCAAGCGAGAGCGCTTGTGCCGAGCAAAAACGTTTTGGTTGTTCCCACAACTGATATTCCGCAGGGACTTTCCGCGGTTTTATCATATAATCCCGAGGTTTCCGCGCAAGATAACGTTCACAATATGAACGACGTTATTCAATCCATTACCAGCGGTTCCGTTACTTTTGCGGTACGTAACTCTGAAGTTAACGGATTAAAAATTGGTAAAGGCGATATTATCGGTATAGACAGTCACGATATAGTAACAAAAGGCGCAAATGTTGATAAAGTTACTATCGAGCTGATTAAAAAGATGAAAAAGCCCGAACACGAGATTATTTCGCTTTATTACGGCTGCGACGTTACCGAAGAAGAAGCCAACGAATTTTCCGCTCTGACGCAAGAGGCTTTTCCCGACTGCGAAGTCACTTTACTTTACGGCGGACAGCCCTTGTATTACTATATTATCTCGATAGAGTAACAAAAAATCGTAAACAAAACTACATATAAAATATACCGTCATAAGATAAGCAATCGACGAAAAAAAGCCTGTAATATATCCCGTTTTTCCATAAAAAACCCAAAAAACATACTGAAAATCGCTTGATTTTTTATACTATGTTTGGTAAACTATAACTCGCTGGTAAATCATACGCGGGAGTGGCTCAGTGGTAGAGCGTTGCCTTGCCAAGGCAAATGTCGCGGGTCCGAATCCCGTCTCCCGCTCCATTTTTTATCAGCGTTTTTTGTCTAGTTTGTGGCACCATAGCCAAGCGGTAAGGCAAAGGTCTGCAAAACCTCTATCCCCGGTCCGATTCCGGGTGGTGCCTCCAACCTTAAACCTGTTGCTACTAAACTTAGGCGGCAGGTTTTCATATTTGCCAGTGTGGCGAAATGGCAGACGCAAGGGACTTAAAATCCCTCGGGGGCAACTCCGTGTCGGTTCGAGTCCGACCACTGGCACCAGCGGGCAATCACGCCCGTGTTTATCACGCCGAAGAAAGTTTTTCTTCGGCGTTTCTTCTTAGGGCGGCTTGCCCGCTATTCCGACCAAACGCAAAATCTCGACTACGCTCGATTTTGGTCGGACTTAATAAGGAACATTTATTTAAATCCGCGACACCGCTCGCAAACTTTGTTTGCTTGCCTGCTCGCGGTTTTTTGTTACGCCGAAGTCGTCCTCAAACCTTTTTGTGACGCTCGCTATTCTGTCATTCGCTTCGCTCATTCCTTACGAGTCCGACGAACTTCGCACCACGTCGCAATGCGACTTATAGCAAGCTCCGTAATTTTTTACGGGAGTTTTGCTTTTATATGCTATAATGACATTATTGCAAAAAGGGAGTAAGAGATATGGCTAAAAAAGTTTTAATATTGTCGGGAAGTCCCAGAAAAGGCGGAAATTCAGACGTATTGTGCGACGAATTTATGCGCGGGGCGGTAGAGAGCGGCAACACGACAGAAAAAATATTTATAGCGGATAAAAAAATTGGATATTGCAAAGCTTGCTACTTTTGTAAAGACCACAATGGGCAATGCGTTATAAAAGACGATATGTCTGAAATTCTTGACAAAATGCAAGCGGCGGACGTTATCGTAATGGCGAGCCCAGTTTATTTTTATTCGATTGACGCGCAAATGAAAGCGGTTATCGACCGAAGCGTGGCAAGATGGACGGATATTCCTAAAAAAGAATTTTACTACATAATGACCGCTGCGGAAGATTCCGACACCGTTATGAACTGCACTTTAGAGTGTTTTAGAGGCTTTGCTGTTTGCTTGGAAAACGCAAAGGAAAAAGGCGTTATTTTCGCAAAAGGCGTATACGAAAAAGGCGAAATTAAAAATACAAAATATATGAATCAGGCTTATGAACTTGGTAAAAAAGTTAGTGAGATAACCTAATTTTTGTAAAAAGTTTCTCACAAGAAAATAAAAAGGATTAATTTAAAAAAGATTATGCTAAAAACCGCGACAGAGCAAAGTAACTTTGTACTGTTGCGGTTGTTTTATTTTTTTCAACAACTTCAAAAAAGTTGTATCATATTTTATTCCGTGATATAATGCTTTTTAATTATTTTTAATAAGGAGAGTAAGAGAATGACGGAAATAATTAAAGTAACGGACGAGAAAAATCTCGCTACGGTTATGAAATTTAACAAAGATCTCGATACCGCTATGATTCCGTTTTTGCCGAAGTTTCTTGCGGATTATCATCATCCCGAACCGCAAATTGATGATCCGTATTGGCAAGATATAATCAAAGGCGAAAAAGCTGTGTCCTATCTTGTTTTTAACGACGGCAATCCGATAGGTATGTCTATAATAGAATTTAAGGATAAAATCGCTATGATAGAGTCTTTATTCATTATGAAACAATACAGAAGTCAGGGAATGGGTAAAAAACTCATCGAACAGGCAAAAAAAGAAGCGTTAGAGCGGGATTGCAATCTTATGTTTTTAAACGTATTGATAGACAATACGAAAGCAAAGAAACTTTATCAAGAATCGGGATTTATAGATTTCCGCACATCTATGGTCACAAAGCTGTAATTTTCGCATAAAAAATAGAACTAATTTAAATCTAAAAGCTAGAAAGGCAAAAAATGTTAAAAGAAAAAATAAATAAAAAACTTATAGGACCGTCAATCTTTATTCTTTTAATGGGGATTGTCAGCCTTTTATCGGATATGACGCATGAAGGCGCGGCAAGCATAAGCGGCGCATATTTACTGTTATTGGGCGCGTCCGCGTCCGCCATAGGATTCGTTTCGGGACTGGGCGCACTTTTGGGTTACGGCTTACGCTTATTAACGGGATATTTAGCTGACAAAACCAAAAAATACTGGACTATGACCTTAATCGGTTACGCCATCGATTTGCTTTTTATTCCTTTCCTTGCCTTAGTGCCCGAAGGTGGCTGGGTGCTTGCGTGCGGATTGCTTCTTGTCGGAAAAATAGGCAATGCGATTAAAAAACCCGCCAAAGACACGATGATTTCATTCGCCGCAAGGGAAAACGGCGAAGGCAAAAGTTTTGCGATATTGGAATTTATCGACCAAATAGGGGCTTTTTTAGGACCTACTTTGTTATTTTTAATTATGCTTTTCACTACCGATATGACGGAGCATAATCAGTTTGCCATTTGTTTTGCCGCTCTTGGTATACCCGCGATCGCGTGCATGCTGCTGCTGTTTTTCTCAAAAAGAAAATTCCCGCATCCCGAAAATTATGAAAAAGAAACCGCTGACTCAAAAGGCGGTCTGAAAAGAACGTATATCGTATATCTTTTTGCCGTTTGCGTTTTTGCTTTCGGATTTATAGATTTTCCGTTGATTACGGCTCATGAAAGCGCAAATACTCTTGTTGCAACCAATTATCTGCCTCTGCTTTATTCGGGCGCGATGCTGGCGGACGCTTTTTCCGCCTTGCTTTTCGGCATACTTTACGATAAATACGGTTTCGTTACTCTCGTTATCTCGGCGTTATTATCCGCGCCTTTCGCTATATTGATATTCTTCGCAAACAGCCTGACCGCGCTCGCGTTCGGCGTTATAATGTGGGGTATCGGTATGGGCGCGCAGGAATCTATAATGAAAGCGGCGATAGCGACATTAACAAGCAAAAGTAACCGCTCAAAAGGTTACGGGGCTTTTCAGCTTTGTTTCGGCGTTTCATGGTTTTTGGGAAGCTGGTTAACGGGTATTCTTTACGACGTTTCGATTATTACAATGGTTATCTTTTCAACGTCGGCGCAGCTGATTGCCGCGATTATTTTCGTCGTTACCGCGACGCTTCACAAAAAAGATAAAAAACTGAATGAAGAATTAAATCAGAGCGTAAGCGTATAAGATTTGTCAATTTTTTACTCTTGATTTTTTGTTTTTTATCTGCTATATTATTTTTACGGCGATAAGGTAAAAATAAAAATATTAAGTATCCTGCCTTGTGCGTTATTTTCGTAATAGTGTCAACCACAATAAAGAAAGGGGAACGAAGTCCGTTCTAATATGTCAGGCCTCGACGGCTTTTACAAAAAAGTTAGAGAAATTTTTTCCGGTGGAAGACAAAAAAAGAAGGCTAATTACCCACCTGAGTTTAATCAGGTTGAACGAACGAAAAGACGGCTATGGCGGGATTTTTTTTAAACAAACTTATTGAGAGGATTATTTAATAGATTTTATATAATGGGTCTTTTCACAATAAAATTAAAGGAGAAAAAATTATGAAATTTATAACTTGGCTAAACAAATACAAAGGAACTGAAACACCACAAGCAGATTTACTTGCTGATATTGAAAGGGATGAATCATTTCCTAAAACAAATTCAAAAAATAAAATTTTAAACCATTTATCATTTAAAAATGCGTGCAGTGATTGTATAAGAACATTCATCATTTCTTGGCACGAATATAAATCCGATCTTGAACTTGAAAAAATGAACGATTAACTAAAATTTTTTCTTTAATCTCGCTAACAAAATTTTGTCTTTCATTAAAGCAAATAGATACTTTAAAATTTAATTTCTTAAAATCTCATTCATGTTTTGTTTTTTCTAGCCAGAGCAATTTAAACTGTTTACATATTAAATCTACTTTGGTATAATTTACTTAGAATTTTATAGTTAGGTGAAATATATATGTATGACGTACTAATAATCGGCGGCGGCGTAATAGGCTGCGCCATTGCGAGGGAACTAACAAAATACAAACTTGACGTCGTTTTGCTGGAAAAAGAAGAAGACGTATCTTGCGGCGCGTCAAAAGCCAACAGCGGCATCGTTCATGCGGGCTACGACGCCGAACCGAACACGAAAAAAGCGATATTTAACGTTTTGGGTAGCCGTATGTACCCCGACCTTGCCCGTGAGCTTGGCGTGCCATACAAAAACATAGGTTCGCTTGTGCTGGGCGACCGCAACGGACTCGTTACGCTAAAAGAACTTTTGGCAAGGGGCGAAAAAAACGGCGTAAAAGGGCTTGAAATACTCGACCGCAAAAAACTTTTGGAAATAGAGCCTAATATCTCTGACGAAGTGGAATATGGTCTATACGCTCCTACGGCTGCGGTAGTTTCGCCGTATCAAATGACGGTTGCGCTTGCCGAACAGGCGGCTGTTAACGGCGCAAAGATAGAGCTTGAATGCCAGATATCAAAAATCGAAAAAAATAAAAGCGGTTATTCGGTTTTCACAAATAAAGGTCAGTTTGACGCAAAAGTTTTAATAAACGCGGCAGGCTACGGCGCGGATAAAATCAGCGAAATGTGCAACGGACCGAAAATAGATTACGTTTTTACACGCGGCGATTATTTTGTTCTCGACACGGTCGAACGCAAAAAATACAATCACACTTGTTTTCCCTTGCCGAATGAAAAAGGCAAAGGCTGTTTGGTTTCTCCGTCGGCGGACGGCAATGTTATCGTAGGTCCTACGGCGATAAACGTAAAACTTGGCGACGATACCGCAACGCAAGCCGAGGGACTTAATTACGTAAAACAAGACACCGCGCGTATTATTAAAAACGTAAATTTCAGAAACGTTATAAGAGTTTTTTCTGGCGTAAGAGCCGTTGCGGGTAACGATTTTATCATTAGACAAGATGATAATCTCATTACTGTTGCGGGCATTTGCTCCCCAGGTCTTTCGTCCGCTCCCGCTATCGCAAAACACGTCGCGGAAGAGCTTGTGACAAAGGCGGGTTTAAAATTAGTTAAAAAAGAAAATTTCATACCTCGTTATATTCCTCCTGTTACAAGGGAAATGTCAAAAAAAGAGTGGGAAAAGCTCATCGCCGTTAATCCTGCGTATTCAAAAATCGTTTGCAGATGCGAAAAAGTCACCGAAGGCGAAATATTAGACGCGTTAAACAGTCCGTTAAAACCCAAGTCGCTTGACGCCGTTAAACGCCGCGTAAGAGCGGGTATGGGACGCTGTCAAGGCGGATTCTGCACGTCCCGAATAATGGAAATTATCAACCGCGAATGCGGCGTGCCTTTTACTAAAATCACCAAAAAAGGCAAAGGAAGCGAGATAGTCGTTTGCGAAATCAAGGAGGAGACCAAATGAACTACGATGTTGTTGTTATAGGCGGCGGTCCCGCCGGAATGGCTGCGGCAGTCTCCGCCAAAGAAAACGGCGCAAACGTGTTGATTATCGAGCGAGATAATAAACTCGGCGGAATACTTAATCAATGTATCCACAACGGCTTTGGTCTGCATTACTTTAAAACGGAATTAACGGGACCCGAATACGCAGACAGATTCGTACAAAAGGTTAACGAATTAAAAATTGACGTTATGCTCAACGCTTTCGTTATTGATATTACCGCCAATAAAAAACTGACGGTAATAAGCGCGGAAAAAGGCTTGTTGGAAATACAGTCAAAAGCCGTTATTTTGGCTATGGGCTGCCGTGAGCGCACAGCGGGAGCGATAGCTATACCGGGCGACAGACCCGCGGGAGTATGGACGGCGGGACTTGCGCAAAGGCTAAGTAATATCGAAGGCTATATGGTAGGCAGAAAGGTGGTTATCTTAGGTAGCGGAGACATTGGTCTTATTATGGCTAGGCGTATGACTTTTGAAGGGGCAAAGGTACAGATGGTCTGCGAGATTTTACCGTATTCGAGCGGACTAAAAAGAAATATAGTTCAATGTCTTGACGACTTTAATATACCGCTGTATTTTTCCACTACGATTGCCGAGATAAAAGGCAAACAAAGAGTGGAGGGCGTAGTAGTAGCGCAAGTCGACGAAAAGATGCGTCCGATAGAAAGCACAAAACGCTACGTCGAGTGCGACACGGTGCTACTTTCGGTAGGACTAATACCCGAAAACGACCTTGTCAGAGATATAGGTATGGAATTTCATCCAAAGACTAACGGAGCGGTAGTAAACGATTTTCGCCAGACAAGCGTGGACGGTATCTTTTCCTGCGGAAACGTTCTGCATGTTCACGACCTTGTAGATAACGTGTCTAACGAGAGTATTTTGGCGGGCGAATGCGCCGCGCGCTACATTAAAGGGGAATTACCCAAAGGCGAGACCGTTAATGTAATCCCAGGCAAAGGCATAGGATACGCTCTGCCGCAAAAAATAGTAAAAGGTAGTGGCGAAGTAAAGATTTTTTACAGAGTAGATAACGTTTACAAAAAACCTAAAGTGGTTGTCAAATGCGGTGAAAAAACGCTTTATGAAAAACGGGGAATGATTATGGCGCCGGGCGAAATGGAAAACGTCGTTTTAAATAAAAGCGACATTACGTCGGATATAAGCGTGAGCTTGGAGGTTGACGAGAAATGAAAATGACTTGTATAAACTGTCCTATGGGCTGTCAACTTGAAGTAAAACTAAACGGCAAAGATGTCGTCGTTACAGGCAACACCTGCGCGCGCGGATTGGCTTACGGCAAGCAAGAGTTTTTGCTTCCGATGCGTACTGTCACGTCGCTTGTTAAAGTGCGCCAAGGCGGCGTTGTGTCTGTCAAAACAAGCGGACAAGTGCCGAAATCAAAAATTTTCGACGTTTTAGATCAACTGAAAAACATAGTAGTAGATAAACCTGTAAAAATAGGCGACGTAATAATAAAAGACGTTTTAGGTCTTGGCGTCGATATAGTCGCTACAAAAAATATGATATAAGATTTTTTAAAATTAAAATAGTATTGAACGGAAAATTCGTTTATGTTAAGATTTAACAAGACGAATTTTTTTGTTTTTTGTCGATATTTAAAATAGGAGTGGAAATGAAAAGGCTTATCAACGCGCGTCCAGCATTATTCTGCGCATTATATCTAGCCGCAGGGATACTGGGCGGTTACGCGATAATAAAAACCGAATACACGCTTTTTATTTCCGCTGTTTCTATTGTTTTACTTACGGTTATTTTAACTCTGTTTTTTTATAAAAAAGCGTGGAAACTGGTCGTAGTATGCGCCGCTTTTTTTGTTATCGGATGCGGCATTGTAAATATCGCAAAAATTAATAACGACAACAGGTTTAATAACGACGGTTATGTTACCGTAACTGGGACTATTAGCGCGGATTCTATCGAAAACGAAGGCTATTGGTCGGTATATCTGACTAACGCGTACGCCGACGGCAAAAAACTTGACGGCACAGTTTTTCTTTTTGTTTCGAAAACTATCGGCGGCGAAGATATCGGTCTTGATTACGGCAGCGTACTGACTTTTGACTGCTACCTAAAAGGCGTAAATATTTTCCGTGACGGAGTTGATACGTACGCATATAAAAACGGCGTTTTATATAGGGCAAGCGAAATAGGGATTATTTCCGTAGAAAGCGGAGAACTTGGATTAACGGAAAAAATTCAACTTTACATAAAAAACGTATTCCGTCAAAATATGACCGAAGAAAACGCGGGTATAGCCACAGCTCTTACGCTCGGCGACAAGTCGCTTTTGAGCGCGGACGACAAAGAAGCTTTTCGAAAATCAGGTACGGCGCATATTTTTGCCGTCAGCGGTCTGCACGTCGGCTTTTTAGCGGGACTGTTCGCGTTTTTTGTTTACAAGGCAAAATTAGATAAAAAGATTTCGTTTTTGTTAGTCACCGTATCGGTGCTTTTTTACGGTTATATAATAGGCTTTCCGCCAAGCGCGACAAGAGCGATAATTATGGTTATTTCCGCGTCATTATTGAAAACGCTCGGTTTCAGGGCGGATATGATTTCGGCAATGTCATTGTCGGCTATCGTGATACTTGTTGTCAAACCTCTTTATATTTTTGACGCGGGCTTTTTGATGTCATTCGGGGCGGTATACGGCATAGCTACGCTGACAACTTTGCTGTCAAAAACTCTTTTTTACACAAAACTGCCAAAAATCTTGAAACGTGCCGCCGATTGCGTTTTTGTTACTCTTGGCGCGACAATAGGCGTTTTACCCGCTTTGGCAGCTTTTTACGGCGAAGTATTCGTCCTTAGCGTTATTTCAAACACCATTATTATACCTGTCGTTTCCGTTGTTTTCGTCTTGCTTTTAATTGGTATAATACCGATACCGTTTTTTAGTTATATTCTTTATTTACCAGACAAAATCATTAGTATTTTAAGGGAAATAACCACGTTTTTCTCAAAAATTCCTTACGCAAACGTAGAGATAAACGGTTTGGGTTTCGGCGCGATCGCTCTTTTTATCGGACTGTTTTTGATTTCTCCTTATTTGAACATAAGTAAAAGTAAAAAGTTTTTTGCTGGCGCGGTTTCAGTTTTATTAACCGTTATTTTAGCTTTTTTGGGGTCTTTGCCGACGTCAAGGCAACCCTCGATTACCATATACGACCTTTATCCCGAAAAGACGATAATCGCCGTGTCAGACGAAGAAGTAATAGTTTTTTCTTCTTTCCGAGAGAATTATGAGTTTACTTTAATAAGCGAATATTTGGAAACAGTCAAGCACGATAAAGTATATTTTGTTATAGAAAACGGCGAAAATTTTGACGTTGAAATTTTGACGAAAACCGCGCTTAGTTGCGGAACCGACACGGTTTATACATTTAATAATTTCCCCAATATTAACGCGGTAAATATACTTACCGAATACGGAATAACAGCAACTTATCTATTCGACAGTATCGGAGAAAACCTGACTTTGAGCCGCCACAGCGGGATAGGATTCGACGGATATTTATTTGACGTGGACGGTAAAGAGATTTTAATCATAGAGCAAATTTACGACACAGTTTTTGGCAGCGAAAAATATAATTACGACTTGGTTTATATAGATTCGCATTTTGTTGCGGCGTTGGATTGCTTTGAAGGGCAGATTATTTCGCCCGTTTATTCCGAAAATTATGGAATAAAATCGGCTTATAGGGAAGGAAACTTTACTTTTTACTTTGTTTTTGATAAAATGATTTTGGTTGATTAAAAGTATGAATGTAAAATTTATCAATTTAAAAAACGAAATACAAAAAAACTTTTACCCCGTCGTTTCAATCGAAGGCGAGGACGCTTATCTGCGCGGTAAAGCCGTTGAGATTATCCGCGAAAATTTGAATATAGTTTTACCCGATATAAATATCAGCAGCTTCACCGACGATTCTTCAGTTGAAGACATTTTGTACGCTTGCGAAAGTTTGCCTTTTGGAAGCGTAAAAAAAATGGTGATTGCGGATTTTTCAAATACCGCTAAAGCCGCTTTTAACTCGGCGGAAAGAGAACGGCTGCAAAAATATTTCGTTAATCCGAATGAATATTGTTGTTTGGCGTTTATTACCGCGCAAAAAAACGATTTATTCAAAAGCGAAAAAATATTGAATATAGACTGCGGAAAACTTGAAAAAAACAGTCTTATAAAATGGGTAAAATCAAAGTTCATTTCGGTCAATAAATCTATTGCCGACGACGCTGCGGAGACGCTTATCGAGTATTGTTTATTCGATATGACGCGTATAAGCGCGGAAACGGAAAAACTTATTTCCTACTCGAACAATATTACCATTGGCGACGTTAACGCGTTGGTACATAAAGATATCGAATATCAAATTTTTGATTTATCGACTTATATTTCCGCAAAAAAGGGCGACGCTGCGCTAGAAACACTCGAGCAAATGTTAAAAAGCGGCGAAGAGGCGACGGGTTTACTGGCTTTGCTTTACAATTTTTACAGAAGAATGTATTATATAAGCGTGAGCGCGGATAGCGACGCCGAGATTGCGAATAAACTTAACATAAAAGAGTACGCTATTACCAAAACGCGTTCGGTTTTATCAAAATACACTCCGCTGAAATTAAAAAACGCGTTGGCTTTTTTTGAAACAGCGGAAGTCAATATCAAAAAAACTTGGGGGAAAGACGGCGAACAGCTCAGGCTCACCGTTTTGAAATTATTAAATTTGTGAGAAACTTTATGGACGTTATAAAAAAGAATTTTTCTTTATCAATGTGGCTTACCAGAATAATTTTTGTTATCTGCTATGTCTTTGGACGTTGGCTTTATTTGCGGTCGTTTTCCGCGTTGATGGGCGACACATTAGTTTACGGTATAAATATTTACGGTACTTATTGGTTCACTCTTTTAGTAGGAATACTATCGGCGTTCCTTTCGCTTTTTATTATAAAACTTTTGGCGACATGGATTATGCGCGCGTCGGGAATTTACTATTTGCCCATGAGAGAGATATATTTATTCGTACTGCTTTTTGTGGCTTTAAAAAATCTTATCGTAGGCGTTTTGTCGTTGGTATATTACATAGCGCCCGTTCTTATCGGATGGGGGGTTATTGTTTTTGACTTTGTCGCTTTGCTTGCGGCGTCGCTCGGGTTTTACTTTTTTGTGGACAAACATTATGTTCCCGAGGGTAATCGGGCAAACTTTTTCAAATTAATTTTCACGCTGATTTTAGCTTTTTCGTTATTCAAAATCGTCATTGGAGTGTATTCGCTGGTATGAAAAAAATCATTTGTTTATTTATAGTTATTTTAATATCGATTGCGCCTATGGCCGTTTTTGCCGATAGCTCCGACCAATATTCCGCGTACGATTTTTTAAACGATTTTGTTACAGCGTGTCCGCAGCGTGTCAGCGGCAGCGAAGGGGAAACTTTAGCCGCGGAATATATCAAAAATAAATTTATAGAAATGGGTTATCAAACCGAGTGGCAGGAATTCAATTTTACTATTGACAGCGGTACCATTAACAGTCAAAATGTAGTGGCGAGAATGTTTGCGCAAAATTCGCTTGGACAGATTATTATCGGCGCTCATTACGACAGCGTAAACGTCGGTAACGGCGCAAACGACAACGGCAGCGGCGTAGCGGTGCTGCTTGACATAGCGCAAAAAATAGCCGACCTTAGTTTGAATTACGACGTTGTTTTAGTTGCTTTCGGCGCGGAAGAAGAGGGCTTTTACGGCTCTTCTCATTTCGTAACCAATATGAGTATGACCGAAAGACAAAGCACGCTGCTTATGATAAACATCGACAGCGTTGCCGTCGGCGACAATCTGTACTTTTTCGGCGAAGACAAAGCTACCGCTCTTAACGATAGTTTGGTAGAACTGGCAAATTCTTTCGGCTATTCTCAAAAAGCGTACGCGAAACCGCTTTCAAAAGACCTCAATATTATTTACGCTTCTACCGATATTCCGTATTACCACACGGGTTACGCAAGCGACAATTCTGTGTTCCGCATAGCGGGTATTCCGACAGAGTTCGTTTTTTCAGGAACGTTCGAAAACTACGATTCATATACCCAAACTGCCGATGCGGATTTTTGGAATATGCACACAGCCAACGATACTTTATTAAGTGTGAACAGCTTTGGAGTTAAAGCGAAAGAAAATATGCAAATTGTGTCCGATACTTTGTCTAATTTCTTGACAAACGATGATTTTAAAGATATCATAATAAATGCTCGCGCAGATATGACGAACGACATTTTTTGGCAAACTTGGCCCGCTTACGTTATTTACGGGGTGCTGCTTTTAGGTTTTTCAATATTCGGATTTTTGTATTTACGCAAACTTAGAAAACTCGATTTACTTACAGTAAATCAAAAGAACGAGAAAAAAGTCTTTGAATCGGCGAGCGTGGAAGATATATACGATTTGAAGTAACTGGGTGTAGCGCAGCTTGGTAGCGCGCTTGAATGGGGTTCAAGAGGTCGCAGGTTCAATTCCTGTCACCCAGACCAAACAAAAACGGACGAAAACGCTTCGTCCGTTTTTGTTTATTAAAAGGTTTTTTAATTTTTTGGAATATTTGACAAATATTTCTCTATTATAAGATTTTTAATTTCAGGAGTTCTATTTATATATTCAAGTACACGAGTTTCGAAATCGTTCACTATTTTGCTTCCCAATCCTTGCGTCAAACATTTTTTTAAGTTACAATTTGCTAGTGCCTTGGCATAATTTTTTTCTTTAAGTATTTCTTCCCAAAAGGCTTTTTTTTCATCAAAAAGTGCATCAATATTTATATTACATAATGAGTTATATTCACTTTTAATTTTCTGTATGTTTTTTCTGTCTGAGATAAATGATGAGCGTATTTTATCATTAATATAATCTGTCACGTATTCTGCGGCTAAATCATTTATCTTATTTTATATTTCCTTGAAAAATTTTTTTTGGAATTCAGTTAAAGTACACGTAGAACAGAAATATTCAATTATTTTTTTAAGTAATTCTTCATCACATAAAATATTTTCCACTTCATTTACTGGTATCACAAATATATTTTTCTTTTGCAAAGCATTTGAATCACTGTAATTATCCTTGTCAACAATTCCTATAGCCTTATAGCAAAATATGGGGTTAGTATTATAAGCAGTTACGCTTTTAATTACATCATCACGGGTACGCATAGGTATAATTGTATAATTTTCAAATAGAGTGTTATATAATTTAAAGTCCAAACTGGATTTATTTTCCCCTTCGCAAAAAATTATATTTTTTCTTGAACCTACTATTTCAATCATCAATCTTTCGGGAATCGCTTCATCTTGAGGTAATTCTTCAAAGTCCCAGTGTTTTGGAGGTGTATAAGATTTATTCCATATGATAGTTTTATTATTACGCGAAACTGCAAAATCCAAATTGTGAGTAAGATATATAAATATACAATCTGATCTTTCACTTTCCAATGCGTTCCATAATTTATCACACAATGCAGTGTGCATATGATTTTCGGGCTCATCTATTATTATAAACGCATTTTGCTCAGCAAAAAATATATGACCGGCATAATATATGATTGCTTTTTCCCCATCACTTAGGGAATTGATGCTATATAATGAACCATCTTGATTGCGTATATTTACATTAAAATTATCAAATTCTATTGTTTTATTATTAATTAATGTATTCCATATTTTTTGAATTTTTTCTAGTATGGATTCTTTTTCCCATTTTTTAGATTTATATGAAGCTCTTGCTATATCTTCTTCATCTTTTTTTATAGCTAATATAAGATTCGTAAAATCATCTTGAGTATCTGTTTTTATGTCATCTTTATTTCCAAGTTTATCTTTTTTTTGATACATAAGAATTCTATTTATATAATCAATATTTGGCTGCAAATAATTAGATACTTTATAATATAATAATTGTTGTGAAGGGATAACAGTAATTTGTTTTGAGTATATCGTTTTTAAATTTCTTGAAAATGTACTTTTGCCAGATCCGTTAGCGCCAATCATTACTATGTTATTTTGAATATTTCTCAGTTTTATAAATATTTCAAAACTAGCACTTTTCTGGGCAATTATATTTATAGTTGAGTCGTATTTTACCAAGAAGCTTTGTAAGTATATTTTATTTTGTGAATCATATACTTGTGGAGTTTTATTAAGTCCTTCGATTAACTTTGTGATTAAATCTGTAATAGTTTTTTGAAAAAAAGCAAATTGAGTAAAATCAAAATTCATAAATTCATTTGCGATCAGAGTTTTAAAAGATTCAGATAAAATCTCATTAGAGGAATCTAATTCTTCAATTTCAGATAAATTATTTTTGAATTCACTTATTAGATTATCTGTATCACTATTTTTAATATTTTCAATGATTCTTTCGCAATCTTTAAATTCTAGTTTATTAACAAAATCAATTATAATACTACTGTTGCTAATTATATTTTTGATAATATAATCAAAATTAGCTAGGTATTCTTTCCATAAAACTATTTTTTTCTTTAGCTCTACGTGTATCATAAAAACTCCTCATCTTCTAGGTATTTTTATAAATAATATAGATAGATTATCTTATATTTAATAAATGCTTTAAATCAAATTAATTTTAACATTATATATACAAACAGTCAAGATTTTATTAAAATTAAGTTATCTCTAAATTTTGCTTTTTGTTTTTAATTTGTTAAAAAATATTTACTTAATTTTGACTGTCGGCATAAAGTGTGCTAAAATGACGTATATGAAAGAGGAAATAGAGTCTTTAAAATCCGATATTAAAGTTTTGGCAGGGGACAGAAACGTTACGATTGTCGCCGCCAGCAAAATGCAAACTATCGAAACGATTAACAAACTGCTCGAATACGGCATCGATACCGTAGGCGAAAACAGGGTGCAGGAGTTAATAGAAAAATATGAGCCTAACTCGCCTTTAAAATGGCAGTTTATCGGCGTATTGCAGAGCAATAAGGTAAAATACATTGTTGATAAAGTCACTCTTATTCAGTCTGTTGACAGCGTAAGTTTGGCGAAAGAAATCGAAAAACAATGCGCGAAACGCGATATAATAATGCCGATACTATTAGAAGTAAATTACGGCAGAGAGCCGCAAAAAAGCGGCGTTTTGCCCGAAAATCTTTACGAGCTTATCGACGCGATTACGGCGCTTCCGCACGTTAAAATCAACGGTCTTATGACGGTTATGCCTATCGGCGCGGAAGAAAAAATGTATAACGGAATGAACGAGCTTTATAATAAATGCAAAAAAGATTATCAAAAAATCGATTTTAAATATCTTTCTATGGGCATGTCAGCCGACTACCGTCTTGCGTTAAAATGCGGCGCGAATATGATACGTATCGGCGAAAAAATATTTGGCAAAAGGAATTACGTTAAATGAACAAGTGGTCAACTAAAAAATTGCTTGTTGTGATTTTTTCCATCATTATAGGCGGTATTATTCTCGATCAAGTCTCAAAAATTTACTTTGAAAGCATAAAAGCGGCTTTGCCTATTTATATTTTTTCCGACGTGGGTTTTGTGTGGGCGGAAAATTTCGGCGGAGCGTGGAGCGTTTTTTCGGGCAAAACGATATTTTTCTTTATAATAACTCTTATCGGTCTGCCATTATTCGGAACGCTACTCTATTTTAGCCGCAAAAAAAGCGTGATAGGTATTATCGGTTTTTCAGCTGCGATATCGGGAACAATCGGAAACGGTATCGACCGTTTGACCAGAGGAGTGGAATTTTACTCGGGCGGAGTTAGAGATTTTCTTTCCGTCGGAAGCTGGTTTCCCGTTTTTAATATCGCCGACAGTTTATTGACGTGCGGTATCGCCTGCGTGATACTGGCAATGATATTTTTTGATGACGACGCATTAATAAAAACTCATAAAAAACTCAAAGTAGAGGAAAATGGACAAAGCGAAAACGATAAAACTTAACATCGACGAAGAGAGTGAAAACGAACGTCTTGACGTTGCAATAAGCGACGGCGTGGAAAATTTTTCACGCTCAAAAGCTCAAAAACTCATCGAAAACGGCGCGGTGAAACTTAACGGCGAAATGGCGGAAAAACCTTCAAAAACGGTAAAAAACGGCGACGTTGTCATTATTGACTGTCCTGAATTAAAATCCGTAGAAATTTTACCGCAAAATATTCCGCTGGATATCGTTTTTCAAAACAGTATGCTTGCCGTCATAAATAAGCAAAGGGGACTTACAGTTCACCCTGCCAACGGGGTTTATACCGATACTCTGGTAAACGCTTTGCTATATCACCTTAATGACCTTAGCGGAATTAACGGAGAACTGCGACCCGGTATTGTGCACAGGCTCGATAAAGAAACGTCGGGGCTTATGCTTGTAGCAAAAAACGATATTGCACACCGTAACCTTGCCGCACAAATACAGTCAAAAGAATGCAAGCGTATTTATTACGCTCTTGTGGAAGGCGTTATCAAGGAAGACAGCGGTATTATAGACAAGCCTATCGGGCGAAGCGCTACCGACCGCAAAAAAATGGCGGTCGACCCGCAAGGAAAAACGGCAGTAACGGAATATACCGTTTTAACCAGATACGCTAAAAACACTTTGGTGAAATTTCAGTTGCAGACGGGACGCACCCACCAGATAAGAGTGCATACCAAATATATCGGACACCCCGTCGTGGGGGACAAAACATACGGATTTAAAAACCAAAGATTCAATCTGGCGGGGCAGCTGCTACATTCAAAAGAAATCTCTTTTACCGACCCCGAAAGCGGAAAAGTATTGGAATTTCAATCGGAATTGCCCGATTATTTCCAAAAAATATTAAAGATAATTGAAAACGAGCGTATATGAAAAGTTTTTTAACTCTAAACCAGCTTAGCGTAAGCCAAATAAAAATTTTGCTTGACCTTGCGAAAGATATGAAACATATCGCGCAGGCGAAAAACAAAAAAGGACCGCAGATGCTCGGGCGGTCTATGATTTGCATGTCCGACGAAAAATATGATTTTACGGCGATTTCGCTGGCTTTTCAATATTTGGGCGGAACAGTCATCGTTGCGGAAAATTACGGCGATATATTAAACGCGGCGAGAAAATACGCTAACTACGGCGCGAGTATTATTGCGGTAAAAACAAAACACGAGGCGACATTAAAACGCGTAGACGAAGTTTGCGAGTGCCCCGTACTCAATTTAGGTACCGAAACGACTAATCCTATCGAAGCGTTATCCACGCTCGCGACTCTGCTTTTTTGCTTTGACACTTTGGAAAAAATAAACATTAGTATGCTTGGCTATGAAAAAAAATCTTACGTTAGCGAGCTAATCTATTTTTTAAATCTATACAAAGCCAACGTTTTCCCGTTTTTCCCGTATGATAAAAACAGCTTTTATTTTCCCGAAATGCTGACTTTCAAAAAAATCGAACACTCTTTGTCCGAAGCCGACGTTATTATTGACCTTGGCGTAAGAAGTAAAACCGAAAGGGAAGAATATTACTCCGATGCCGAAGGAATAAGCGAAAAATTGCTTGCCAAAACAAAGCCTGAAATCAAGCTTTTGGGTTCGCGCGAATATTGTGTCCGCGGAAAAGCGACGGAGTATCCCTTTAATCTGGTCGACCGACAAGAAAAAGATTACATAGCCTGCTGTATGGCTGTGATTTATTATTTTTTCCGTTAAATTTTTTAAGCAAATCAGTTTAATTTTACTTGAATTCAATCCAATTATTTTTACCATATCTTATTTGCGCAAAAAAATTATCATCATAGCTTACAATAAAAGATTAGGTTTTTTACCCAATCTTATATTTTTTTTAATGCAGTTTTTCGTTACTGATATTTAGGTTAAATACTCTATGTCTGTAATTATATGATTTTAATTATATCAACTGTATAAATAAATTATCATTTTCTATTGACTTCTGCCGAATTGCAATTATAATTTATATTAACAATATAAATATCGAGAGGAACATAGCTCGCTAAATTTATTACGGAGAAAATAAATGAAAATTAAAAAATTATTAGCTTTTATACTCGTTTTGTGCTTTGCCGCGTTTGCTCTATGCGGATGCGTTACTCAGCGTCAATTAAAGCTTGAGTATACTGAAGAGACCAGCATTCGTTTTACCGAACCGTACGGTTATAAACTGTTCAATTACAACGGCGGTTATAGTACACAATACGAAGGCGTAACCTATTATTTTGACAAAGATATCACCGAGGATCAACGCAACGAATTTATTACCGAAACCGTTGTCGTACTAAAAGAAATACAAACTCGCACAGGTGTTGAAGCAAGCGAAAAAATAATTAATGTATGTACGGACGAATATAAGCCTCGAGCCGACGAGCAGCTATATCTGGGATATCCTTGTTTCAAAACCACGGAATATATCGTGGGGCTATGTAAGATGCTGTTCGGAAACGAAGTTAATTACGGCGTATTATACGGCTTGGCAAATAATATA
>DAOTGG010000011.1:0-31544 GCA_035446985.1 Eubacteriales bacterium | reverse complement strand
TGTAGCATGTGCCTTCATCGCCATTGGTACGTCTGATTCTGCAAATTTTACGCAATGCCGAGTTCGGTTTTTTGGGAGAAGTAGTCGTTACAGACAAACAAACTCCACGTCTTTGAGGACTGTGACCGAGTAACGGCGTTTTGCTTTTATACGCGTCGCGTTCTCTGCCTTGCTTAATAAGCTGATTGATAGTTGCCAATTTTTTTACCTCCTTTAAATGATAAGATGTCGGTAAGAAAAGTCTTTCAAAAAGAGTTTTCTTTATTTTAACGTTAAAATAACGTCAAAATTCATTGTAGCAAAATAACTTTTTTCCGTCAAACGAAACCGAGATATTTTGTTTATTTTTCTTCCGCGTCTACTTCGGCTATATAATCCGTATCGGATTCGGTAACAAGTGATTTTACGTCGTAATTGCGGTAGTTTTTGAGTCCTGTGCCTGCCGTCAAAAGTTTACCTATAATAACGTTTTCTTTCAAGCCGTACAGCGGGTCTGTCTTGCATTTAATAGCCGCTTCGGTAAGCACTCTGCTGGTTTCCTGGAATGACGCCGCCGAAAGGAAGCTGTCCGTTGCCAAAGAAGCCTTTGTGATACCAAGTAGAGTACGTTTGCCTGTAGCGGGTTTTCCGCCTTTTTCGAGCGTTGCGGTGTTTTCTTCTTCAAATTTATACAAATCTACCAAGTCGCCTGGTAAAAGCGTGGTATCGCCAGCGTCTTCCACCTTGACTTTTCTCAGCATTTGACGAATGATTACTTCTACGTGTTTATCGTTGATTTCAACGCCTTGCAGTCTGTAAGTCGATTGAACTTCTTTTAACAGATATTCCTGTACCGCTTTTAATCCTTTCGTTCTCAGTAAGTCGTGCGGATAAACGCTGCCTTCGGTCAAAAGCGTTCCGCTTTCCACAACGTCGCCTTCTTTTACTTTTATTCTTGCGGTGTAAGGAATGTCGTAAGCTTTTTCGCTGTCTTTGTCTTTTACCAAAATTTGGCGTTTATTGTTGTCTTTTTCTATCAAAGAAACGATACCGCTGTTTTCGCAGATAAGCGCGACACCTTTTGGTCGTCTTGCTTCAAACAACTCTTCGACACGGGGAAGACCTTGCGTGATATCTTCGGCTATTGCTACGCCGCCCGTATGGAAGGTACGCATCGTAAGCTGCGTGCCCGGTTCGCCGATACTTTGAGCGGCTATTACGCCGACCGCTTCGCCGAGTTGAACTGGTGTGCTTGTCGCCATATTTTTACCGTAGCATTTGCTGCATATACCGTATCTGCTTTTACAGGTAAGTACGGAACGAATATAAACTTTTTCAATTCCAGCGTCTACGATACGGTCAGCCGTTTCGTCGGTAATCATCGTGTCGCCTTTTGCGATAACTTCGCCCGTTTTGGGGTCGGTTATATCGTCTATGGTGTATCTGCCGATAATACGGTCGCGCAGTCTTTCAATAACTTCGGCTTTGCTGCCGCCTGTGATCGCCGATACCCACAT
Source organism: Eubacteriales bacterium (assembly GCA_035446985.1). Taxonomy (GTDB): domain Bacteria; phylum Bacillota; class Clostridia; order Christensenellales; family CAG-314; genus JAQUSX01. The sequence goes on along the minus strand of DAOTGG010000011.1, from coordinate 30,048 downwards.
ACCTTGCGGGCGTCCCCCGTGAGCGCAATCGTCTTCTCTTACTATTACGTCGTGAGAAACGTCTACCAGACGTCTTGTCAAATATCCGCTGTCCGCTGTTTTTAACGCGGTGTCGGCAAGACCTTTACGTCCGCCGTGAGAGGAAATAAAGTATTCCAATACGGTTAAGCCTTCTCTGAAGCACGCTTTAACGGGTAATTCGATAGTTTTACCGTTGGGGTCTGTCATAAGTCCGCGCATACCGGAAAGCTGACGGATTTGGCTCATGTTACCACGCGCGCCTGAGTTTGCCATCATCCAAATAGGATTGAATTTATCTAAGGTCTTTTTAAGTTTTTCGGTTACCTGGTCGGTCGCGTCTTTCCACGTTTCAACGACTTCGTTGTATCTTTCGTGGTCTGTAAGTTCGCCTATTTCATATTGTTGTTCTATTTTCAAAACTTTATCGCTTGCGACTTTCAATATTGCGGGTTTTTCCGCGGGAATATGCATATCGAAAACGGATGCCGTTATACCCGCGATAGTCGAGTATTTGTAACCCATAGCCTTGATTTTGTCAAGCAATTCCGCTGTCGCCGTCGTGCCGTGTTTTTTATAGCAACGTTCGACGATTTGAGAAAGTTTCTTTTTATCAACCAAGCATTCAAACTCGTTTTTGAGATAATCCTCTTTTGTCTCGCGAGGCGTAAATCCAAGATCCTGCGGTATAGCGGAGTTGAAAATCAAACGTCCTACGGTAGTGTATATTCTGCCCGTAATAGTTTCGCCGTTAACTTCTTTTGATACTCTGACGTAAATCAAAGATTGCAATTCGATAACGCCAGCGTTGTAAGCCAAAATCGCCTCGTCCATACTTGCGAAAACTTTTCCTTCGCCAATCGCGCCTTCGCGGTCAATGGTAAGATAATAACAACCCATAACCATATCCTGCGTAGGTGAAACAACGGGACGACCGTCGGAAAGTTTCAAAATGTTGTTGCTGGCAAGCATAAGGTATCTTGCTTCCGTTTGCGCTTCAATTGACAAAGGAACGTGAACAGCCATCTGGTCGCCGTCGAAGTCGGCGTTAAACGCCGTACAAGCTAACGGATGCAGTTTTATCGCTCTGCCTTCAATTAGTACCGGTTCAAACGCTTGAATAGATAATCTATGCAACGTGGGCGCGCGGTTAAGCATTACGGGATGGTCTTTAATAACTTCTTCAAGTACGTCCCATACCTTTACGTCCGCTCTTTCCACTCTGCGTTTCGCGCTTTTTACGTTGTGGCATTGTCCCGTTTCAACCAGTTTTTTCATAACGAACGGTTTAAACAATTCCAAAGCCATTTCTTTCGGCAAACCGCATTGATGTAATTTTAATTCCGGTCCTACTACGATAACGGAACGACCTGAGTAGTCTACACGTTTGCCGAGCAAATTTTGACGGAAACGTCCTTGTTTGCCTCGAAGTAGTCCCGAGAGAGATTTGAGTTCTCTGTTTCCTGCGCCCGATTGCGGACGTTTGCTGCGGCTGTTATCGATAAGACTATCGACAGCTTCCTGCAACATACGCTTTTCGTTTCTGATAAGAATATCGGGAGCGTTTATTTCCAAAAGTTTTTTAAGTCTGTTGTTACGGTTTATTACTCTGCGGTAAAGGTCGTTAAGGTCGCTCGTCGCGTATCTGCCGCCGTCCAACGGAACCATAGGACGCAATTCGGGCGGTAAAACGGGCAGAACGTCAAGTATCATCCATTCGGGGCGGTTTCCGCTTTTACGAAAAGCTTCCACTATTTCGATACGTTTAATGGCTCTCGCTCTTTTTTGTCCCGTTGCTTTTTCCAAAATGGCTTTGAGCTCTTTCGATTCTTTTTCAAGGTCGATTTCCTGCAAAAGTTCTTTAATAGCTTCCGCGCCCATACCTGCCTTAAAGGTGTTTTTGCCGTAAGTCTCAACGGCTTCTTTGTATTCGTTAGCCGAAAGCACTTGCTTTTTGGTAAGCGGTGTGTCTTTCGGGTCAAGTACCACATAGCTGGCAAAGTTTAATACTTGTTCAAGCGGTTTGGGAGACATATCGAGCAGCAATCCCATTCTGCTCGGCATACCTCTGAAATACCAAATGTGCGAAACAGGAGCGGCAAGTTCGATATGACCCATACGCTCACGTCTTACTTTCGCTTTGGTTACTTTTACGCCGCATTTGTCGCAAACTACGCCTTTGTAGCGTATGCGTTTATATTTGCCGCAATGGCATTCCCAGTCTTTTGTGGGTCCAAAAATACGCTCGCAAAAAAGACCGTCTTTTTCGGGTTTTTGCGTGCGGTAGTTGATTGTTTCGGGTTTTGTTACTTCACCGCAAGACCATTCGCGGATTTTTTCCGGAGAAGCTATTCCTATTTGGATTGAATCAAGATTGTTTAGTTCAAACATTATTTATCCTCCTCCTCATCATCGTCAAAGCCGCCGAGTAAGTCCGCAAAATCGTCCATTTCGTCAAAATCGCTTTCTTCTTTTTTAGCTTTTTTGCCTTTGCCTGGTTTTTCTTCTTCGTTAGCGAACAAATCGTCTATATCGAAATCTTTGTCTTCGTCGTCACCAAACTCGAACGGTTCGTCGTCCTTGCCGAGATCGATTTTTTCCAAATCGCTGAAAGTATGCATAATCTCGCGTTTTTCTTCCTGTTCGCGCAGATTAACTTCCATCAAATCAGCTTCGTCGTCGGACGAATCGCGCACAATGATTTCTTCTTTGTCCTCGGACAAAACTTTTACGTCAAGCGCGAGCGACTGCAATTCTTTTATTAATACTTTAAATGATTCGGGTATACCGGGGTCTGCGATATTTTCGCCTTTTACTATGGATTCGTACGTCTTTACACGTCCCACTACGTCGTCGGATTTTACAGTAAGTATTTCTTGCAACACGTTAGCTGCGCCATACGCTTCCAACGCCCAAACTTCCATTTCGCCGAAACGTTGTCCGCCGAACTGAGCTTTGCCGCCCAAAGGTTGCTGCGTGACAAGGCTGTAAGGTCCGATAGAACGCGCGTGGATTTTGTCGTCTACAAGGTGGATAAGTTTGAGCATATACATATAGCCGACTGTAACTCTGTTATTGAACGGCATACCTGTACGTCCGTCGTAAAGCACGACTTTGCCGTCGACTTTGCCGGTTTCGGGGTTGGTCATACAGTTTTGTTCAAATAAGCTCTTTATGTCCTGCTCCGTCGCGCCGTCGAAAACTGGTGTCGCGACTTCCCAGCCGAGCATTTTCGCAACAAGTCCAAGGTGAACTTCCAAAACCTGACCGATGTTCATACGTGAAGGAACGCCCAAGGGGTTCAACACGATTTGTAGCGGTGTGCCGTCTTCCATAAACGGCATATCTTCTTCGGGCAGAATTCTACTGATAACGCCCTTGTTGCCGTGACGTCCCGCCATTTTGTCGCCGACGGAAATTTTACGTTTTTGAGCGATATATACTCTGACCAGTTTATTTACGCCTGGGTCGAGTTCGTCTTTGTTTTCACGAGTGAAAACTTTGACATCGACTACTATTCCGCCTTCGCCGTTAAGAACACGCAAAGAAGTATCTCTTACTTCGCGGGCTTTTTCGCTGAATATTGCTCTAAGTAGTCTTTCTTCGGGCGTAAGGTCGGTTTCACCTTTCGGAGTTACTTTGCCTACAAGTATGTCGCCGGGGTGAACTTCCGCGCCGATACGGATAATACCGTCTTCGTCAAGGTCTTTCAAAGCTTCTTCGCCGACATTGGGGATATCGCGCGTAAATTCTTCCGCGCCGAGTTTTGTGTCACGGGTTTCTATTTCGTGTTCTTCAATGTGAATAGAAGTGAACACGTCTTCTTTTACAAGTTTTTCAGAAATAAGTATAGCGTCTTCGTAATTGTAACCTTCCCATGACATAAAGCCTATGAGAATGTTTCTGCCGAGTGAAAGCTCGCCGCCGTTTGTAGCGGGACCGTCAGCCAAAATCTCGCCGATTTCGACTTTTTGTCCTTTCTTTACTATGGGACGCTGATTTACGCACGTGCCTTGGTTGCTGCGTACGAATTTTTTTAGCGGATAACTGTGTTCGTTATTTTGCTTGTCTGTAACGATGATTTCATCGCCTACGACTCTTGTAACGGTACCGGCGTGTTTCGATATTACCATTACGCCGCTGTCGTACGCTATACGGTGCTCAATACCTGTCGCTACGATAGGTTGTTCGGGTACGAGCAAAGGCACAGCCTGACGCTGCATGTTACTGCCCATCAAAGCTCTATTGGTATCGTCGTTTTCCAAGAACGGAATAAGACTTGTAGCTACGGAAATAAGCTGTTTCGGGCTTACGTCCATATAGTCGACCGCTTCGCGAGGGAATTCCGCTATGTTTTCTCTTTGGCGGCAAGTAACACGTTCGCTTATAAACCAACCTTTTTCATCAAGCTGTTCGTTAGCCTGCGCTACTATATATTTGTCTTCCTCGTCCGCGGGCAGATAATCAACTATGTCTGTAACAACATGTTTTTCTCTGTCGATTCTGCGGTAAGGCGATTCGATAAATCCGTACTCGTTAATACGAGCGTAGGAAGCAAGCGAAGTAATCAAACCGATGTTTTGACCTTCGGGCGTTTCGATAGGACACATTCTGCCGTAGTGCGAGTGGTGTACGTCACGAACGTCAAACGTTGCTCTGTCGCGGTTCAAGCCGCCGGGACCTAATGCCGAAAGTTTTCTTTTGTGAGTAAGTTCGGCGATAGGGTTGGTCTGGTCCATAAACTGCGAAAGCTGACTGCTTCCGAAAAATTCTTTTATCGCGCTCGTTACGGGACGAACGTTAATAAGGCTTTGGGGTGTCGCTTTGTCGATTTCCTGTATTGCCATACGTTCGCGGATAACACGTTCAAGACGCGCAATACCGATACGGAATTGATTTTGCAACAATTCGCCCACGGAACGCACTCTGCGGTTGCCAAGGTGGTCGATATTGTCGATATTGCCAAGACCGTATTTCAAATTTATGTTATATGAAACTGTTGATATAATATCTTCTCTGGTGATATGTTTTGGAATAAGTTTTTCTTTGTTTTCTTTTATTTCTTTCAACGTATCGTCGATTGAAAGTTTTTGATCCAAAATCGCGGTGAGTTCGATAAGGTTAGCATATTCGTTTATACCGCATTGCTGTTTGAAATCGATATCTTTATACGCCTTGTTAACGAGAGGCATATAGTGGTTCATATCAACCACGCCGTTACCGATAACTTTTACGCGTTTGCCTTCGATATCAACGTAAACGACGTTAACGCCGCTGTGTTGAACTTTGTAAGCGAGTTCTTTTGTGAAAACTTCGCCCTTGCTGACTATTTTTTTACCGAACGCGGTAATGTCTTCCGCTGAAACAAAACCCATAATGCGGTTTGCCAACGAAAGTTTTTTGTTAAATTTATATCTGCCGACACGCGCCAGGTCGTAACGTTTGCTGTCGAACAGTAAGTCGTGCAGTTGTTTTTTGATAGATTCGTCTGTGGGAATTTCGCCCGGCCGCAGTCTTTTGTATAATTCGATAAGACCTTCTCTTTCGGATTTTGTAGAATCCTTTTCACAGGTTTTAAGTATTGTTTCGTCGTTATCGAATAATTCCGCTATTTTATCGTCCGTGCCGATGCCTATAGATCTAAGCAGCACGGTTGCGGGAAGTTTTCTATTGCGGTCGACGTGAACGGACAAAATATTGTTGTTGCCGTCCTGCACAAATTCCAGCCAAGCACCGCGGTTAGGTATAACTGTGGTGTCGTACTGCATATTACCGTTTTTGTCGCGGTCGCCGTCAGCGTACACGCCGGGCGAACGAACAAGCTGTGAAACCACAACCCTTTCCGCGCCGTTAATGATAAAACTGCCTGTGTCGGTCATCAACGGAAAATCGCCCATAAAGACTTCGTTGTCGATCATTTCGCCCGTGTCTGTGCGAATAAGACGAACTTTGAGTTTTAAGGGAGCCGCGTAAGTAGCGTCGCGCTCGCGGCATTCTCTTTCGGAATACTTTGATTTTGTGTCCAAAGTATGTTCCAAAAAATGTAATTCAAAGTTTCCGGCAAAGTCCACAATGGGAGAAAAATCGTCGAAAACCTCTCGTATGCCTTCGTTTACGAACGCGTTATAAGAGGCTTTTTGAACTTCGATAAGGTTTGGGACATCCAAAACTTCTTTGATTTTGGAAAAGGTTTTTCTTTCTCTGATACCGTATTTAACCGTACGGATTCCTGTTGCCATACATTCACCCCGCAAATTTTTTTTAAAAATTTTTACAAAATCTCTTGCAATGAAACGAAAATTGTTGTATATTACCGTCACAAAGACCACCAAATTTATTAAATTTACCCCAAATTTCTACATTTTTTGGGGAAAGGGTCGTTTGTCTGGGCGGCAAATATGCACTAAACACTATAACATAAGGCTTGTCAACGGTCAAGCCTTTTTTTGTACCCTATTTTAAAAGAAAAATATTTTAAATTTTTTCATTTTTGAATTTTTTAAAATTTTCTTTCTAATACGCGTTTTTTTAAGAAGCACGAGCGAAAAAGGCTAAAATAAATATTAATTATCGTACAAAATAAATTCATAACGAATATTGAACAAAATTAAAATTTACAATGAATAAGCTAGGATTTGTTTTTTTAACTTAGGCTTATTTTTAATGCTTACGCGGCTTAGAATATTATTGAAATAATTACCGCTATGTGATAAAATTTAGTTTGGCAGCAAAAATTAACTTAAATTTAGGAACGGTGAAATAAATGAGACTGGACAAATTTTTAAAAGTATCGAGAATATTAAAACGCAGAACGGTGGCTAACGAAGCGTGTTCGGGCGGTAAAGTATATGTAAACGACAAGCAAGCGAAACCGTCGGCGCAAATAAAAGTCGGAGACGTAGTAAGCGTGAGGTTCGCCAAAGGCGAGCTGAAATTCCGTATTTTAGTTATAAGCGAAACCGTCCGCAAGGAACAGGCGGAAAATATGTACGAGGTTATTCAATGAAAAGCGTCATTATTCTCGCTGGCGGCAGTTCCATTCGTTTTGGCGAAAACAAGCTTTTTACCAAAATTTACGGCAAACCACTTATACAAGCCACGGTGGAAAAGTTTTACGGACTTGCCGATGAGATAATTTTGGTTACGAACGCGGCGGACAAAGATATAATGCAAACGATTTTCGGCGATTCCGTGCTGTACGCTGTCGGCGGAGAAACCCGCACACGCTCGGTGATAAGCGGACTCAGATGCGTGGACCCCGCGGCGGAGTTCGTGGCGATACACGACGGCGCGCGCCCGTATGTAACAAAAAAATTAATAGAAAAGTGTTTTTTACAAGCGGAATCAACAAAATCCGCCGTACCCGTTATCAAGGCTACCGACGCGGTCCTGGACGGAAATAACGAAATACCGAGAGACAATCTTTATCTTGTTCAAACTCCGCAAGTTTACGAAACCCAAAAGCTTAAAAAAGCGTACGCGCGTTTTACCGCCAACGAATCCGACGACAGCAGAGTTTGGATAAAAGCTTACGGCGCGGTCACGTACGTCGAGGGCGAACGGTCGAATATAAAAATCACTTACCCGAAAGACGTAACGCACTATATTATCGGCAACGGCTACGATATTCACCGCCTAGTAAAAGGCAGACCGCTGATTTTGGGCGGAGTTACCGTGCCTTTTAATAAAGGTTTACTGGGGCATAGCGACGCGGATGTAATTATTCATAGTTTAATGGACGCGATGCTAGCGGCGATAGGCGAAAAAGACATCGGTCATCTTTTCCCAAACTCTAACCCCGCTTATAAAGACGCTGACAGTCTTATGCTTCTTAATAGAGTTCGTGGCATTTTTGAAAGCAAAAACGCGGCGTTATTGAGCGTGTCCTGCGCCGTCGTTTGCGAAAAGCCGAAACTCTCGCCGTATTTAGAACAAATTAAGGAAAAACTCGCGGACGCTCTCGGCATCAGCCCCGATACCGTCAATATTTCAGTTACCACGGCGGAAAGCGTGGGCGAAATCGGCAAAGGCAAAGCGATAGCTAGTCGAACGGTGATTTTAGGCGTTATAGCTTAAAAAACAACCTTAGTGTTTATGACGGTTGATTAAGTAATACTTGTATTATCTGGCTTTTTAAATAAATATAAATTTTATTTGAAAAACAACTTAATCGCTTGGCACCAAAAATGACAGCTTAAATAATTCACAGAAAAATAAAAAATTAGGAGAAAATAAAAATGACGATAGAAGAAATGAAAAAAGAACTTAAAAGTTTTTTTGATAACGACGGCAAAATATTTCAAATGCCGACGAAAACCAAAAAAGAAGTAATGGTCACAGCTATAGTGGCTGATAAACTCGACCCCAATAAAATTTATGCCGAGAAAGAAATTAACGAATTTATTTTACAGCAAATCGCCTTTGACGACTATTGCACGATAAGACGGAACTTAATAGATTTTGGCTTTATGACGCGCGAAGGCGACCGCCCGCAATATCGCCTCGCCACCAAAACCCCCGACCTTGCAGCTTACGGGCTAGTGATTGATTAAAGAATTAACTAATTTTCATAAAAATAAAAACTCTTGAAAAAATTCAAGAGTTTTTTTATTTGTATTACATCTCTTTTCGGTTCTCCAACGCTTTAAGTAGAGTTACTTCGTCGGCGTACTGCAGCTCGCTGCCTATTGCGATACCTTGCGCAAGGCGGGTTACTTTTATACCCATTGGCTTAATCAGCCTTGCCAGATAGCTTGCCGTCGCTTCGCCTTCCACGTCGGGATTTGTTGCGATAATAATTTCTTTTACGTCGCCTGTAAGCCTTTCCATTAATTCTCTTATCCGTATGTCTTTTACGCCTACGTTTTCCATCGGGCTAAGCACGCCACCCAAAACGTGGTACACGCCCCTATAGTCGCGTATTTTTTCGATCGCCAAGACGTCCTTTGCTTCTTTTACAACGCAGATAACCTTGCGGTCGCGCTTGCTGCAAATCTCGCACGGGTCAACGTCGGTGTAGTTTCCGCATACTGAACAAAGTTTTACTTTTGCTTTCGCGTCCAGTATCGCCGCGGCAAAAGCGCGCGCTTGTTCGTCCGTCATATTCAAGACTTTCAGCGCGTATCGTTGAGCAGTTTTTTGACCTACTGACGGCAGTTTTGAAAACTCATTAATTAATTTTGCGATAGGTTCTATATAATCCATTTTCCTATATCATTCCGCCCAATCCGCCGAAAGGTTTCATTATTTCTTCGGAAAGTTCGTCGGCTTTTTTCTCCGCGTCGGAAATCGCGGCAAGTATAAGGTCTTCCAGCATTTCAATGTCGTCGGGATCAACCGCTTCTTTTTTTATTTTCACTTCGCTGACGGATTTTTTTCCGTTCATCGTAACGGTAACCATTTCGCCCGCTGCCGTGCCTGTTACAAGAGTATCTTCCAGTTCCTGCTGAGCTTCCGCAAGTTTTTGCTGCATCATTTGCGCTTGTTTCATAAGCCCTTGCATATTATTTCCGCCGAATCCGCCGAATTTGTTTGCCATTTATTCTTTCTCCTTTATTTTTTACTATTTATTTTATTATATTTAAACTACTTCGATATTTCCAGCGACTTTTGAAAGCTGTTTTTTCTTGTCTTCCGCCGTTTCGTTTTCCGTTTTAACAGGATTAAATCTTAATCCCCATTTATTAAGTATATCGTTTAATATTTTTTTGTTGTCCTTGTCATTTAGTCCAGTAAATTGCATATTGTTGCATTGCACAGTCATTAGTTTGTCTTCCACCCAAACCGAGTCGAGTTGCGTTAAAATCGTGGTCAATACGGGGTAATTCATTCCTCTTACAGTCTGCAAAACTTCCGCCCAGATCGGACGGGCTTTATCGTAGTCTCTTTCCGCAACCGCTTTTATTTGCGGCGGCGTTTCGGTAGGTTTTGCGTTTGCTAGCGGTGTGACGCCCCTTTTTTCCAGTCTGGCAATTCGCATTTCCAACGCTTCCATATCGGTTTCGCCCGAGCTTGCCGCAAGCCTTAGCGTTGCCGCTTCAAAAAGCAGTCTTGGCGAGAGCGAATAATGCAGTTTTGTATCGAGTTCTGTATACATTTCCAAAGCCAGCAAAAGCTTTTTTATTTCGGCATTTTTTGAGATTTCGCTTAATCTCTCAAATAAATCTATTGGCAGCATCAGTAATTCATTAGCGTTTTGGCACGAATTCAAAACGAGCATATCGCGGAACGCTTGCGAAAGGTCCTTTGCCAATAGCCCCACGCTCTTGCCTTGCGCCGTCAGTTCGTTAATAGATGTCAAAATTTTGCCGGTATTATTAGTTAAAATATTTTCCGCAAAATCCAAAACCGTTTTTTTGTCGGTCGCTCCCAGTATGTCCGTTACAGTTTCGTAATCGAGTTTTTCCCCGAATGCCGCGCATCTGTCGGCTATCGACAGCGCGTCTCTTACGCTTCCTTCGCCTGCCGCGGCAATTGCGTTTACCGCTTCGGGAGTGGCTTTAATATTCAGTTCGGAAAATATTCCGTTTATTATCTTCGCTATTTTTTCCGTCGGAACAAGATTAAAATCAAAACGCATACAACGGCTCAGTATCGTAGCGGGAATTTTTTGCGGTTCGGTCGTGCAAAGAATAAATACGACATGTTTCGGCGGTTCTTCCAAAGTTTTGAGCAATGCGTTAAATGCCGCCCCCGTAAGCATATGCGCTTCGTCGATAATGTAAACCTTATATTTGCCGCCCGCGGGCAGATACTGTACTCTGTCGCGTATTTCCCTTGCCTGTTCCACTCCGTTATTGCTCGCGCCGTCAAGCTCGATAATATCGACGGGATTTACTTCCGTGCAAGCCAGGCATTTTTTGCACGGGTTGCCTTTAACGGGACTAAGGCAGTTTACCGCGCGCGCGAAAATACGAGCCGCACTGGTTTTACCGATACCGCGCGTACCCGTAAATAAATACGCGTGCGAAATCTGGTTGGTTTCTATTTGATTTTTTAGTGTTTTACAGATATGTTCCTGCCCAGCTATTTCGTCGAATGTCGTCGGGCGGTATCTGCGGTAAAGAGCCTGATAAGCCAAAATCTAGTTCTCCTTAAAAAACGCGAGTTTTTTTCTCGCTCGCTGTAAAGCGGTATCCACCGCTTTTTTTGTTTTTCCCATCATAGCGGAAATTTCAACGTACGAATAGCCCTTCATATAAAGCTTCAATACGTTTTGCTCGGAATCAGTTAACTTTTCGTTTATGTATTCATGCAGTTTTTCCAGTAAATCTTTTTTTACAAGATAACTCAGCGGATCGGCTTTCGGGTCGGACAAATCACAGTTGTCGTCGATATTTACCGCTTTTATTAACGGCGTATTTTTTTCCCGATTGCTTTTTGTAAGCGCAGACAAAATATTGCGTCTTATGCACATACCGCAAAAAGCGTAAAAATTGCCTTTGTCGCCGTCAAAAGAATCTATCGCCTCGAATAGTCCTATCATACCTTCCTGAATAAGATCATCCGCGTTTCCGCCGATAAGAAAGTAGCTGTTTGCGATTTTAAACACAAGCGGCTTAAAATGCGAGTATATTTCTTCTTTTGCCGTGTCGTCGCCTTTTTTTGCGGCAATGAGCAGTTTATCTAAATTTTCAATATTTTTCATAATCTTTGTCTAACGACTTCATACACGGTTATTCCGCACGCCACCGAAGCGTTAAGCGAATTTACCTGTCCTTTTAGCGGTAACGCTATTACGCCGTCGCAAAGTTCCTTCGTTAGCTTTGACACGCCAAAACCTTCGCCGCCGATAACTAACGCAATGTCGCCTTTTAAATCGGTTTTATAAATACTTTCTCCGTCCATATCGGCGCAAAAAACGAAAATATTGAGTTTTTTCAGTTCTTCAATGGTTTGATTAATATTTGTGACTTTCGCCACTTTTACAAAAGCCGAAGCTCCCGCCGAAATACGCACAACGGTATCGTTAACGCTTACGGAGCGGTTTTTGGGTATTATTACGCCGTCCACGCCTGCGCACTCGCAAACACGCAAGACGGAACCCAAGTTATGCGGATCTTCAAGCCCGTCCAAAATAACGATAAAATGTCTGTCTTTTTTTGCCGCCAAAATTTCTTCCACGGTAGAATAATTAAACTCGCTCGTTTCCGCGATAAATCCCTGGTGTTTGACGTCGGGCGACCTTTTATCCAATATTTTTTTATCGACGTATTGTATTTTTATATTCGCTTTTCTCGCGCGCGAAATTATTTCGTGACTTGTTCCCTTTTCCACTAACAGCGTGTCGATTGTAACACCCGAACGCAACGCTTCCATAACGGCGTTTTTACCCGCAATTTTCATTTATTTTTTTCCTTTATTATTTTTTAGTTGTTGTTTGGCAACGCGAATTTTAGTAAATCTTCGCATCGAGCTATGTCGCCTATTAAATAATTGTAACCCAAAACCGCTTCCAGTCCGCTTGCTTTTTTGTAATCGGCGATAGTGCCGTTTTTTGATACGCTGTTGTATTTTGCGTTTCGGCATCTAAGAAAAATTCCTTTTTCCGTTTCGGTAAGCGTTTCGTATATTTTGTCAAGTAAATCCGCCTGCGCTTCGCTGCAAACTATTTTTGAAGCGGCGATGTGAAGTTTCCCCGCTTTCGCGTCGCTGGACTTGGCTAAATATTCTTTTACGTAGAGAGTCATTACGGCGTCGCCAACGAAAGCCAGCACCAGCGGACTTAGCATTTTCGCTTTTTCCGCCGTCATTTTTTCAAAAAAACTCAATCGTTTTCTCCTAAATCATATCCAAAAATCACGCTGCCGCCTTGTTTGCCAAGCTCGATAAAACCGTATTTGCGGTAAAACGACAGCCCTTTTTTATTGTTGGCGGAACAAAACAGTTTTACGCCTATGATTTTTTTCTCTTTCAATTTTTCCATTAATGCGTCTATTAGTTTTCCGCCCAAACCCATTCGCTGATAGTCGGGTAAAATGTCGATATGTAAATGCGCGGGGTATTTATCATACAATTTGTCTTCGGCGGAAAATTCTCTTTTTAGTAAAGCGTAAGCCAAGAAACTAATTTTTCTTATTTTCGGTAAATATTCGTCAAACATAGTTTGGCGGAAATTTTTTTCGTCGGGAGCGCACAAAACGTATCCTACCGCTTTGTCATGCTCGTTCGCGCATACGAAGACGAACTCGCTTTGTTTTTCGGTATAATAGTCGTTAAACGCTATCGGCAGCCATTTGCGCACCTTTTCGGTTTTTGGAAAAAGTGTCGTTTCCACGCAGATATTTTGCAAATCCGCTTTGTCGGAAACTTTATATTGTCTTATTTTAGCCATTTTTCTTACAGCTTTCGCACTCCGTTTCGGTTATTTTTTTACGCATAACGATATGCGGACAAACGGTCGGAATCATAAATTCTTCCCCATACGCCTGATAACCGAGTTTTTCGTAAAATTTTCTTACGTCGACTCTCGCGTTCATCCAAATAAAATCGATACCGCGGTTTAGCGCCAAAAATTCTATGTATTTAATGATAGCCTTTCCGTAACCTTGCCCTTGATATTCTTTTTCAACCGCAACTCCCCGCATTTGATATTGCTTTTTTTCGTCAAAAGACGGATTGTTCGATATCATAATGCTGGCGCAGCCGATAAGTTTTCCGTCCAAAAATATTCCTGCGTGTTTTGTGGTATTTAGCTCGTCTCCGCTAAAATGCACCGATTCTATTGGCTGGTCGGGTCTAAGCAATCTTTGCCTGAGGTCGTATATTTCTTTTACGTCTACTTGACGCATCGTTACGGCATTTTTCATTTTATGTATTCCTTTAAAATAAAATCGTTTCTACGCTAAAAAATATCATAATTACGCCCAAATGTCAATATATTCCCCCCTTTACACCGCAGCTGAAAAATGATAAAATTAAAGAAAAATTTAACGCAAAGGAGTTTACATATATGATAAAAGGCAATCTTGGCGAAGGAAATTTACTAAACGAAAAAGGCGAGCTTGCGCAGGCAGGCTGGGCGACAAAATTAACGCGCGTTTATGACAGAAATTTAATAGCAGCGTCAAAGTGGCGTATTAAGGAATGGGATTATTATATTATCGGCAACGAGCGTTACGCCGTGGCGCTCACCGTTGCGGACAACGGCTATATGGCGATGGCTTCCGCAAGCTGGCTGGACTTTGTTAACGTTAATTTCAAAACCACCAGCGAAATAGCGCCGTTCACCTTTGGCAAAGTAAATATGCCGTCGTCGTGCTACGAAGGCGACGTGCTTTATAACAGCAATAAGGTCAATATAAATTTCTTTAAAGAAACGGAAAAACGCACGCTTATTTGCAATTATAAGAATTTTTGGAACAATAAAAACCTTACCGTTAATATTACATTAACCGATTTCCCCGAAGAAGAGCTTGTTATCGCTACGCCGTGGAACGAAAACAAAAAAGCTTTTTATTATAACAACAAAACCAACTGTATGAAAGCTACGGGTTTTGTCAGACTTGGCGACGATACATACGATTTTTCACCCGAAGACAGTATGGGAACGCTGGATTGGGGACGCGGGGTATGGACGTATAAAAATACTTGGTACTGGGGCAGTATGTCAACTATGGTTGACGGTCATAAATTCGGTTTTAATATCGGATACGGCTTTGGCGAAAGAAGCACGGGAACGGAGAATATGCTTTTTTATGACGGCAAAGCGCACAAGCTGCAGCAAATAACCTTTAATATACCCATTAAAGACGGCAAAGACGACTTTTTGTCGCCGTGGACTTTCACAAGCAGCGACAAACGTTTTGAAATGACTTTCTCCCCGATACTTGACAGATGCGACAATACCGATTTACTTATTATAGGCAGCAACCAGCATCAGGTATTCGGCAAATTTAACGGTAAAGCCGTACTGGACGACGGAACGGAGATTATCTTAAAAGACAAAATCGGTTTTGCTGAGAAAGTAATGAATAAGTGGTAAAAACTTAAAAAAACATTAAATATATCTTAACTAAAAAATCAAAATGATTTTTAAATCCTATCTATAATAAAAACAAAAAACAATTTCGAAACCGACGAAATTGTTTTTTTATTTTTTTCTTTGCTGTTATCCTAAAAATAAGAAATAGAGATTTTGCGTTAGTCCAAAATCTCTAAATCTTTATTGTTATAAGGAGGGTGTTATGAATCTGCCATAATGGTTAGTGTTATGGTATTTTCATACTTATACTTTATTACTTTACTGTGAAAAACGTGTGTCGCATCAATGAAAGAATTTTTGAAGTTAAATGAAAAGAAAAAGAAAAAAAGAACGCTATTTAAAGCGTTCTGAGGTTAATTGTATTCTAGTCCGTTTCTTCGTCATTTTCCGCCGTTTTTATCAACGGAATTTCAAAATAAAAATCGCTTCCTTTGCCTACAACGGAATTTACGCCAAATATAAAACCGTGTCTTGTGAGAATGTTTTTTAC
The DNA here is from genome assembly GCA_035446985.1 of Eubacteriales bacterium. Taxonomy (GTDB): domain Bacteria; phylum Bacillota; class Clostridia; order Christensenellales; family CAG-314; genus JAQUSX01. The sequence goes on along the minus strand of DAOTGG010000011.1, from coordinate 14,557 downwards.
TATCGAAAGTCCCAGTCCCGTGCCGCTTCCGCGCGTGTATTGTTTGCTCGCTCGGTAATATCTGTCCCATATTTTTTCGCGCTCGTCTTCCGCGATACCTTTGCCCGTGTCAACTACGTCGAACCGCGCTTTATTATTTATATCTTTTAATTCTATTTTTACTTTCAAATCTCTGCCCGTGTAATTAACGGCGTTTTGAATATAGTTATTCAAAACTTTTTCTATCTGCGGTTTGTCCGCGGAAACAAATAAATTCGGCTGTATCTGTATCTCAAACACGTACCCTTGCGTTTCTTTCACTCCAAAAGCTTCCGCTACTTTCGTAACAAGCTCGGACAGATTAAACGTTTCTTTATTTATAGGAATAATTCCGCTTTCTTCTTTAGCAAGCTTCAACATCTCGTTAACCAGCCTTGTCATTCTGTCGGTTTCGGAAATAATAAGGTTAAGCCTATCCTCACGCTTGTTTATAGGCGCGTCGGGAAAATCTTTGAGTAACTCCGCGTAAGACTTAATTAACGTAAGCGGAGTTTTCAGGTCGTGCGAGACGTTGGCTATTACGTCCTGGCGCAATGTTTGCGTTTGTTTTAGCTGTGACGCGGAAAAATTAAGACTTTCCGCCAGTATATCGACTTCATCGCAGCCGTTTCCGTCAAAAAATACCGAATAATCGCCTTTTGACATACGAGCCGCTTCGCCCGACAACTGTTTTATCGGTTTCGATATGACGTAAGCAATAATGCCCGAAAGCAAAACGACAAGGATAAACGATACCACGCTCACTATCGCAAGCTGCTGATTAAGAATAACCAAAGCGTCTTCCGTCATAGAAAGCGGTACGGAAGCGTACATAAAAAAGTTTTGCTCGCCGAACGAAAGCAGATTGTAATAAATGATAAACGAAGCGTCGTAATAATTCGTCTGAAAAACGTCGCAGGATTTTGTCTTACCCGTGTTTATCATATTTAAAATGCACGTGTTCACTATATCCTGATAAAAATCGTCCACTTCGATAGACACGTTGGACTGCGACGGCGTATAAGGAGAAGTATTTATTAATATGGAATCAAAATCTATTCTATCGTCAGGATAAGAAAAAATAATGACCTGCACTCCGTACTCGACCGACATTTTTGTAACTTGTTCTTCAAAATCAGGGTCGCCGAATTTCGCCGCTATTTCGTCGCATTTACCTTCGACAAGCTCCACTCTATATGAAGTAGTGCTGATTGAGCGAGCCAAAAGCAGTCCGCCCCATATAAGGGCGAACATCAGTATCACGCAAAGAAAAATCAGCAGCCAGTTGCGTAATGTAAAAGTATATGAATTTTTAGCCCTTGATTTCTTCGTACTCAAATTTGTACCCGAGTCCTCTTAATGTAACTATGCAGTCCCGATACGCTCCGAGATTGCCTCTCAGCATTTTTATGTGAGTATCCACCGTTCTGTCGTCGCCGTAAAACTCAAAACCCCAAACGTTTGTCAAAAGTTTTTCTCTTGAAACCGCAAGACCTTTGTTTTTTACCAGATAAAACAAAAGCTCGTATTCTTTGGGAGTAAGTTCGGCTTTGACGCCGTCGACTATTACGTTTCGTCCGTCAAAATCTACCACCAATCCGCCGAATTGTTCCACGTTACGCATTTTATCAGGGTTGGTGCGGGAAAGTATGGAACGCACCCGCGCCATAACTTCTTTCGTGCTGAAAGGTTTTGTAACGTAATCGTCCGCGCCTACTTCAAACCCGAAAAGTTTGTCGTATTCCTGATCGCGCGCCGACAACATCAATACGGGTACGCTGCTGTTTTTCCGTATTTCTTTCACCGCCGAAATACCGTCCATTTTCGGCATCATTATGTCCATAATTATCAAGTCAAAATCGCCCGTTTTACATTTGTTTACGGCGTCGAGTCCGTCTACCGCGGTACTGACCTGGTATTCGTCCATTTCCAAATATTCTTTAAGTAAATCCCTTATGCCCTGTTCGTCATCAACGACCAAAATTTTTTTCATATGTTGTTAACTCCAAAAAAAATCTTTTTCTTCTTATATTACCATATTTTTTGATAGTATCAAAGGCTTTTTTTGGAAATTAGCTATCGATCGGCGATAAGAGCCAATCTTGACACGGTTAATCCGCCTAACGCGCCCAAAAAATTATAAATAAAATCGTTTATATCGGTAACTCTGCTTTTGGAAAATAGCTGCAACGCTTCCAGCAAAAACGCCGAAATTCCGCATATCAGTACGCATATCCAAAATTTTCGCGGGAGTATAAACCCCAAACCAAAACCAAAAGGAACAAGCATAAAAAGATTCAGCAAAAAATCCCGCATATAAACGACATGCCTGAACGGTCGTAATAAATCAAACTGAAAATTAATATTATTTTCGGGCGTAATCACAACGGCTTCGCCGTCCATTATTGAGCCAACAGGCAGCATTACCAAAATAATCACGGTCAAAAAATAAAAAAACGTCAGAAAAACGGCGTAAGAATTTTTTACGAGATTTTTAAATCCTAGACCGAATATCAGTCCGCAGAAAATGCCGCTCGCTACCATAATCCCCGTAAAAAGCGGAATTGAGTATATTTGATTGGATATTACAAAATACATACAAAATTAGTTTATGCCTATAACTAAAAAGCTATTATTTTGCTATAAAATAGATTAAGTTAAAAAAATAAAAGAAACCGCGTTCGATATTAACTGAGCGCGGTTTCTTTTTTTATAGGAAAAAAAATTAAACCAGATAAATGAGTTTGTTTTTCGCAATTATGCTTATAAGGTCGACAATCCAGATAATTGTAAAACCAAAAATCAAGCGCAAAACGAAATAAAACCAATGTTTTCTTTGCGCCGTTATAATCAAGCCGCAAATCCATGCGGTAAAGGGAATTATCGCCAAAATTATGCTAACGACTCTGCCGAAGCCAAAATAACCGCCGCCATTTTTTGTCATAATAAAAACCTCCTAAATTTAGTATTAATATACCACGATTAAGCAAAAAAATCAATAGCCGATTAAATTAGGTAAAAAAAATATCAGTCGGTTATAATAGGCGTTTTGCCCAAAAAATCCATACATTTGAAAAAATCTACCGAGCTTAATGAAACCGTTGCGGTGTTGTCGCACGGGTGAAACCTGACGACGGGAACTTCCGTCAATTTTTTATCTACGAGTAGCCCCACCGATAAGGAAGACGGGGACAAAAAACAAAACGGCGACACGTTTCCCCTGATAACGCCAAGATATTCGCTTAGCTTTTCCGCCGTTGCGAACTCGAATTTTTCCGCTCCCACATAATGCGCCAAACCTCTCATATCGGCTCTTTTGTCCGACGGAATCACCGCCATAAAATATCTGTCGCTTTTTTTATCTTTGACAAGTAAGCTTTTGCAGCCCAAAGCGTCGGGAATATTGATAATTCTTTTGCTGTCCTCGACCGACACCGTCGCTTCGTGAAAATATTTTTTGTAAGGAATTTTGTGTTCGTCTAAAAAATCAAATACAACTTGTTTGTCCATATGTAAATAATAAACCGCCAAGATTAAAAATGTCAATCCGAAATAGTTTATGTTTTAGAAATCTCAGCGGATTTTTTTATTTTTATATTTACGAAAAAATTATTAACCGTATCTATATAAATAAAGCATGATACCTTCAAAAATAGAATTAACGATTTCTCCCCGATATTCGTCCTGCTGTAAAAGCATTTCTTCTTCTTTATTCGACAAAAAACCGCACTCCACGATAACCGACGGACATTCGCTGTTTCTGCAAATAAAAAAGTCGCCCGATAACGCCGAATAATTTTTACCCGTCAGGGCGTTTAACGCCGCTTGTATACAATCGGCGAGTTTTTTGCTTTCTTCGTCGCCTTTTTGATAAAACACTTGCGCCCCCTTTCTTGCGGTAGAGCGAAATTTATTCATATGTATCGAAACGACAATCTGCGGATTGCTTTGTTCTATTATTTCCACGCGTTTTAGCATGTCGCGCATTTTGAAACCTTTGGTTGCCAATCCGTAAAGTCCGCTTTTGTCGGAGCGCGTCATAACGGAGTAAAAACCCGCGGTCTCAAATTTTTCCGCAAGCTCCGCCGAATAAAGCAGATTCAGGTCGCTTTCTTTAACTCCGCTTGTTATTCCCGTAACGCCTCCGTCAACGCCGCCGTGCCCCGCGTCTATCAGCACAACGCAGTCCGTTTGTCTGGGAGTGACGTCGGCTTTTCGCGCGTCTATCATAAATACCGCGGTAACTACAAAAAACAAAATCAGCACAAGAATAAGAGCGATTATTCTCCAATATTTTGTGACAAAAATGAACGGTTTCTTATTCAATTCTCAATTAAACCCCAAAAAATACCATTTTTCGCCCTCATAAACGGCAAGTTGTACACTTTTCCACATAGTTATCCACAATGGGAGATTAATCTAGTGGATAAAGTGTTTCATATTGGATGTGAAACTTAGCGACGATACGAAAGGCGTCTTAAGACTAATTTATGCCTAAAAAACGTTAGGTATAACGACGGAAAAAACAAAAAAATCGAGCGCGTATTATTTACGCGCCCGACTCTTTGGAGGGGGTTATATAGCAAAATGGTTTGTATCAGCTATATTGTTTTTATGATAAAAAAAGTTTTAGCCTTAAATTTTTTTGTGTTATGTCTGAATTTCAAATAACTTCAATTAGTTAATTTGAATTTTCTTCGTAGTTTCGATTTTTTCCTGTTTTGGAATATCGATAACCAGCGTGCCGTTTTCATATTTCGCGCTGATTTTGTCTTCCGATACGTCGCCAAGATAAAAGCTTCTTGAACAGTTGCCTATTTTTCTTTCGCGGAAAATATAGCCTTTGTCGTTTTCTTCTTTTTCTTCTTCCTTGTTTGCGGCAATCGTGAGATAACCTTTGTCAACGGAGATATTTATATCTTCTTTATTGAATCCTGGTAAATCAACGGTAAACAGATAATTTTTATCGGTTTCGCTTACGTCGGTTTTCATTTGGTTATTAAAGTTAACAGGTTGCAATACTCTGTCAAAAACATCGAATACATCGAACGGGTCTCTCTTAGTTAAATATTTCATTTTTTTATTCTCCTTAATTACTTATTGGCAATTGGTTTAAATTGTTGTTAGCACTCTGTCTTTCCGTTTGCTAACACCATTATAGCACTATTGCCAAGCTTGTCAAGGGTTTTTTGTAAAATTTTTACAAAATTTTTTTAAAATATTTTTTATTATTTCCGCGCTGATTTTTAATCTGACTAAGAGGTTTTTACTGCCGTTTTTTAATCTATTTGGCGTAGTATTCCGAGCGCGTTTTTGACGTTCATATATTGCCTACGGTCAAACACAAGCAAAGGTTAATTATTACTATTTTTTAATTTTTGTTATTATTTCCGCTCGACCGATATTTTTTAAAGCAAAAAGATTTTACTAAGAAACCCAATTTAAGTTTGCGGATATCTGCCTACATCGGTGTTATCTTTTTTGCGGTTTGTAAGCTCTGGTATGGGGTGAACCGACTGCTCGTAGCGGTAATCTTCGCCGTTTTCGTCGATATATTTATCAATAACTGCATGGCTTGCCACAGACGAAAGTTTGTCGTTAACCGTGGTTTGATATTTATAAAACTCGCAATCGGGTTTGAGCCTTTCTACCGTGATATAATCTTCCTTGTCGCCCGTGACGTTTATCGAATTTCTCAAAACTTTGCGGACATATTCGATATTGGAAGAGAATTTGAGTAGTTCGGGGAACTCACCTTTTCTTATCACTTGCTGCCAGTCTTTTTGTTCATACTTATTCAGCATATTAACCGCGTGATTCAAGTGGGCGATTTCTGTCTCAAAACACATTTCCCACACTCTTTTTATCGATTTATTGGTTTCGTCGTTATACATACTGTAATAAAGATAACATTCGTTATATTCGTGCATAATTAGTTGTTCATAAGGTGAACACGTCACGTCCAATAGACTGCCGTAGTGACTGACGTGCTGTTCTTCTATCATCGCAATTTCGTTATATAGATTTCGTCCTATCTTATTGTTGTAAAATCCGCCGATGTTCATATAGTAATTCATCGTTTGCTGTTCCGCCGCAACTATCGTGTTTATATTCAAAGCGGTAAGCAAATCGCACTTTTTAAAATTACTGTAACGGCGAATGTCGTCTGTGGGGCTGCGGTGTTCCGACACCGTAGGTCTGCCTGGCATTATTTCGGTATAATCCCCAACAAGCTGCTCGGCTTTTATGCCCATATCCATTTCCATTAAATCGGCGTATCTGTATAGATGGTCAAAGTCCTCTATCAAGGCAAAATCCATTGCTTTTTTTACGTATGCGTCAGGCTCGCGCTGCGCAAGTATCGCTGTCAATTCTACCGCCAGTTGCTCGTAGCCTATTGTCGTTTCCAAAATAGTTTCGTCAATAGGTTTTAGCCCCGACACCAGTTTTTGCTGCTGCTGCTCGCCGCGGCGCAGTAAGCAAAGCTCTCGCCTTACGTCGTTATTGTTGCAGTTACGGCTGAACCTATGGGAAAAACCGACGGACTCGTATTCCGCGCCGTTCATAAGTATTACTCTGAGTTTTGTAAAAGGGTCGTCATTGGCTTTATCATAGGGTTTTGCGTCCATCGTTTTCCAGTCAAAAAAAGTTTCGCTTAACTTTCTTACTTTTTGGTCAAAAGGGTTAAAGCTCATAAAAAAATTCTCCTTTGCTTTTTTATGAGTATTGCCGTTTAAAATAAAAAACAAACCGTTTCATTTTTTATGAAACGGTTTGTGTATTGAATAAAAATTATTGAAAAATTTTTACGCGTAAAGCTTTGTAATATTTAATAAAATTTCAACGATTTTGTCCATGCTTTCTTCGGTTACGTATTCGTATCTGCCGTGACAGTTGTAACCGCCCGTGCCAAGATTGGGGCAAGGCAATCCTTCAAAAGACAGTCTCGCGCCGTCCGTGCCGCCGCGGATGGGCATAGTAATAGGTTTTACGCCCACTTGCGTCATAGCTTTTTCGGCGTTTTCAATCAAATGCATATGGGGTTTTATTTTTTCCACCATATTAAAATACGTGTCTTTTATCGTAACTTCTACCGTGCCCGCGCCGTATTTTTCATTTAAAAATTCGCAAACTTTGCTCATAAATTCTTTCTTTTGCGTAAATTTTTTCATATCGTGGTCGCGGATAATGTAACCCATTTTTGCGTTATCTACCGTGCCGCGCATTTCGTCAAGATGGAAAAATCCTTCGTAATATTGCGTATAAGCGGGTATCTGGTCGGGCGGAAGCATAGAGTTAAGTTCCATCGCAACCAAAATAGCGTTGAGCATTTTGTTTTTTGAAAGTCCCGGGTGAATAGATACGCCGTGAATAATAATGTCGACGGAAGCCGCGTTAAAGTTTTCGTACTCTATCTCGCCTATCGCACCACCGTCAACGGTATACGCGTAATCGCATCCAAAACCTTTTACGTCAAAGAAATCCGCGCCTCTGCCTACTTCTTCGTCGGGCGTGAAAGCTATACCGATTTCACCGTGAACGATGCTTTTATCAGTAAGCAGTATTTGAGCAAGCTGCATTATTTCCGCTATTCCCGCTTTGTCGTCCGCGCCAAGCAAGGTGCTTCCGTCGGTGCAAATAACGGTCTCGCCGATATGATTTAACAAGGTCGGATATTCTTTCGGATCAAGGTTGTAGTTTTCGCTCATTTTAATTACGCCGCCGTTGTAATTACGGGTAATTACAGGTTTGATATTCGCTCCCGAAACAGCGCAAGCCGTATCTACGTGAGCGATAAAACCAAGACGCGTTTTGCTTTGACTTTTATTTGCGGGTACAGTAGCGTAAACGTATCCGCGTTCGTCCATACGCACGTTTGACGCGCCCATTTTTTCAAGTTCTTTGACAAGCATAGCTGAAAGATCTTTTTGCTTTTCCGAGCTTGGCATTTCTTCGCGGTCGGGTACGGATTCCGTGTCAACTGCAACGTAACGTAAAAATTTGTCCATTGTTTTCATATGTTTTAATTCCCCTTAGGTAATTTATTTGTTTCTATTTTCGTCCAGATATGTGGCGATTAAATCCGCGGTATGCAGCATAACGCAAAGAGGCTCTTTTTCAAAAGCCGCGGACATAGAATAACTGCCGCCCCGCACTCTGTCGTCAAAACCGCCCATATGCCAGTTTATCGCCATAGCTTCGCCTCGGCTAAGACGCATAAAGCCGTTGATTATGTATACTGATTTTTCACCGTGCCCGTACGGCAAAATTTCTTTTATCGTGTAGTACGGTTTTTCCGTCCATTCGCCGTTTACTTTGGTGTTACGGGTTTCTTCGCAGTAATAATCCACCTTGCAAACGTCGTGCAAAAGTCCGCATATCGCTACGGTTTCATGTGAAAAAACCTTTTCCCATTCGTCGCCGTATTGACTTTGAACTATTTTGACCAGTCTTTTATAAACGTTAACGCTATGCTCTGCAAGCCCGCCCTGATACGCGCAATGAAATTTCGCGCTCGCCGGGGTGGTAAAAAAATCGCTTTTTGTTAAATATTCCAGCAGCTCTTTCGCGCCCTCGCGTTTTATGTACTGATTAAAAATATTTGTAAATTCCGTTTTCATATCTTATCCTTATTCAATAATTTTGGTATATATTTCTTCTCCGTTATCGGCAATTTCCCCCGTAGGCTTAAATCCCATTTTGCCCCAAAAAATTCTATTGCCGTCCGCGGTGGGAGTGAGCGCAATGCTATCGTAACCGTTATCTGATAAATGCTTCTCCAATTCGTAATAAAGTTTTTTGCCGTAACCCTTTCCGCGAAGATTTTTCGCCACACAATATTCCATCAAAAAGATTTTCTTGTCGCCCCGTTTTTTTTCTAAAAAACATATAGCGTTTATTTGGTTGTCAAGCGCGGCAAAAATCTCAATACGTTCTTTTTTTACATACTTGACAACAGCATCGCGGTATTTTGAACTTGTAAAATATTTTAATGTCGTTTTGTCGGAAATAATCTCAGCAAAATAATCGTCGGTAAATTTCCATAAAAAACGTATAAAGTTTTCGTCACCTATATCGGCTTTTACCCATTGCATACGTTTATTTTAACACGGACAAAAGCGAATTGCAACAGCGAAAAAACCGCTTTAATGATATAAAAGCGGTTGAAAATATTTTTATTTATCAATTCCGTATCGGTAAGGCAAGCGGCGTTTGTGTTCGCTGCGAACGTGGTATTTTTCAATAATTTCAGCGGATTCGGCGTTAGTTTTGCCCGTTGTGATATATTCGTCAATTTCACGGTAAGTTACGCCCATCTCACCTTCATCGGTCTGCCCTTCAAACAGTCCCGCGCTGGGAGCTTTCGTAATCACGCTTTCGGGCGCGTCGAGATAACGCAAAAATTCGTAAATCTCGGTTACCGTCAAATCCGCGATAACGTCAAAATCATACGCACCGTCGCCCCATTTGGTAAAATATCCCATAAAAGCTTCGCTTGCGTTACCTGTGCCAGCCACAAGGCAGTTTTTGCTTTGCGCGACCGCGTAAAGCGTAGTCATTCTTAGTCTCGGCGCGACGTTCGTCAAAGCGGCGTCGGTTATTTTTTCGGCTTTTGATATATTTTGCGTAAGCGTTTTTTTAACGTCGGTCAAATCGACTTCTATGTGCGCGATATCAAATTTTTCGCAAACTTTCAGCGCGTCGACTCTGTCTTGGTTGTAATTGCTTTTGCTTCCGCAAGGCATAATCACGGCGGTAACGTTTTTTGTGGCGAGCCTTGACAATATGCCCACGAGCGCGCAGTCTTTGCCGCCGCTGTTTCCGTAAACGATACCTTCCGCTTTCGCTTCGCTAATTCGGTTTTTTATAAACTCGACTCTCTTATTTATTTCTATCTGCCAGTTTCGCATAAGCATTTACTCCTTTTCGTTTACGTCGATAGCGTTATCTTTTTCTTCTTTTGAGATTGTAACACTTTCCGTATTAGTTTGCACTTCCGTCTCTTTTTCAAAACGCAGTTTTTCTTTGGCTATATCGGCAAATTTTTTCGCATCGGGCAGTATGGCTATATAATAACCGACGCTGAAAACAAAAGACAAAGTTTTGCAAAGTATCAATACAACTGTGTTCAATATCGGTATCCACGAAAACAACGCGTACAAAACGAAAGTCAGTAAATCCAGCGGTATCAATGCGAAGTATAGCGGCGCGCCGATAATAACGCAAAGCGTTTTTAATATAACGTAATACCATTTTTTTGACGTATAAGTAAAAATGGCTTTTATTCTTGATGAAAAATATTCCTGTAAATGTTCTTTCATTATTTCTCCTTAAAAACTTTATCTGATTTAAATTATTAGCGAACTTTGAAATTAGTTAAATTATTATGTTTTTCATAAAATTTTGTTAATAAAAATTATTAACTGCCCTATTCTTCCAAGAAAACGCAGCAATCAACAAATCGTTTTAGACCTTTTTTGAGTTGGAAAATTGGACAAGCGAGATTAAATCTTACCCATCCATCGTAATTGCGACCGTACATTTTGCCGCCGTTTACGCTCACGCCGTATTTAATAAGCTCCGCCTCAAGCTCCTCGTCGGTTTTGCCAAGGTATCTCATATCGATAAACGCCAGATATGTTGACTCCATCTCGGTAACAACCGCTTTGGGCAAATGCTGCGCTAAATATTTTTTTAAATACAAATAATTTTTTTCGATATGTTTGTTTTGACGGCGCATCCAGCCGCCGCATTTGGTATAAACCGTCTCGGCTGCGATAGGTCCCATAAGACCTGGTTCGGCGCAAAACATTGAATTTATTTTTTCGTCATACGATTTTTTGAGTTCTGTGTCGTTAAATATAATATTGCTTGTAAAAAATCCCGCAAGATTAAAAGTTTTGCTCGGCGCGTTGCATACGACCAAATTTTTGTATAAATCAAAATATTTTCCGACGGATGTGAATTTTGAGCCAAACAGCATAAGGTCGCAATGAATTTCGTCCGATATCAGTAAAACGTTATGTTTTTTGCACAGCAGCACGACCTTTTTTACTTCGCTTTCATTCCACGTTCTGCCCACGGGATTATGCGGACTGCAAAAGATAAACGCTTTCGCGCCGTCGAGCTTGCAGTCAAGATCGTCAAAATCTATGGAAAACCTTTTTCCGTCAAAAATCAAATCGCTGAAAACTTTGACATTTTGATTGTTCTTTAAAAGCAGAGGGAAGGCGGTATAAACAGGCTCTTGTATAACGACTTTGTCGCCGGGTTTTGTAAAAACGCTGAGTATAGCGTTCATTGCGAACACCGTGCCGGGCGAAACGGAAATTTGCTCAGGCATAACGTCGTAATCGTAATTATTTTTTATCCAGTTTTTTAGAGTTGCGTCATAAGTCGGGCTTTTGATGCAGTAGCCGAAAGCCCCTTGCGCTATACGTTTATGCAAAGCAAGCCTTACCGCAAGCGGAACTTTATAATCGCTGTCAGCCACCCCAAAAGGTATCGTGTGAGGACAATTGTCCCATTTGTAACAATTAGTGTTTTTTCTTTTTGCGGGAATATTAAACATTTTGTTTTTCTGCTCCGTTTTGTTATTTAAAAGTCTTACTGTCAGTTTATTTTACTAATTTTTGATTAAGTTTTCTCAGACGAAACCATTTTGTAATTGCGAATTTTAATATAATTTTATTTAACGCAAAAATCTATTTTGCGACGCCTCAATAGCTTCATTTTACGGCTTCTTAGTTCCTACTTTTTTTTAAAAAATTATTGAATTTCATTATTATAATATAGATTAAGCGTAAAATGCGCCGCGCTCGCAGATAGTTTTTGCGTGAAATTATTATTTTAAAGTTTAACATATTTTAAGCTCAAAGTAAATAGATGTAAAAGCCATAAGAATAGTAAAATCACAAATAAAATAAAAAACAAACAGACACGAAATATTTTGACACAAACCGCATTTGGTGCTATACTAAGCAAGCAAAAAACGGTCGATAAAATTTACAGATTTAAAAAAAATAATATTTTCGAGGTGTAGCGCAGTTGGTAGCGCGCATGGGCAAGAGCGAGCGCGTTCGGTGAACGAGAGAGCGAAGCTTGAAGCCCAATGAGAAAAGGAGTTCGGTAAAATTTAATGCGCCGAACGACTATTTCGAATTGAGGAACCATGCAAGCTAATTATGCTTAAAGGGTCATAATAAAAAACAGAATATTTTTCGAGGTGTAGCGCAGTTGGTAGCGCGCATGGTTCGGGACCATGAGGCCGCGAGTTCAAGTCTCGCCACTTCGACCAAAAGTCCCTGTTTATGCGGGGTATAGCGATTTTAAAAAGTGTTGTTTTAGTATAAAAAACAACACTTTTTAATAATTTTTAGGGTAAATTTTAGGGTAAATATTGTTAACTTTTTCCGCCTCTTTTCTTTCAAATTCCTGCTGCACATGGCTGTATGTGTTAGCGGTTTGCTCATAGGTGCTGTGTCCCAACCATATCTGCACTGTCTTCATACTCACGCCGCTTTCAAGGCATCTTGTGGCGAAAGTATGCCTTAGGTCGTGCAGCTTGTGATTCGGGCAAAGCTTTTTAAAATCCCTTGTCACGATGTCGCCCCGCACGTCCCCCCAGTCCAGCGGAAAGTCCTCCAGCAGTTTTTTTACGGACAAAAAATAGGGTATTCGACGGTCCGACAGCTCTGTTTTGGTTCCTCTGAGCCTTATTTCCTGCCTTTCGTTATCGATGTCCGACATCCGAAAGTTAATCCCCTCTGTGCGTCTTGCGCCCGTCAAAAGCAGAAATTTAAACAACCCTTCGAGCCTATGTCCTTTAATATTTTTCAAAAATTCTTGCTCCTCTTCGATACTCAGAGCCTCGCCCAGTTTTCTTTTGTGAATCGGCCGCTCCAAAACGTCCACAGGATTTTCTTTGATGACTTTAAGCTGGACGGCTTTACGCAGAATTTCGTTCGCCAAATCGTAGCAAGCGAGCTTTGTTCTCGGCATTGTGATTTCATTTAGCGTTCTTTGAATGTCCAACGGGTCCAGTCTTGCGATACTCTTGCTTCCCAACGTCGGGAGCAAATACATCTCCACCCTTCTCAGTTCATATTTGAAAGTCACTTCACTAAGCCGTCCACGCTTAAACTGCTCAAAATAAGTTCTCGCGAAATCCTCAAATGTATTTGTCGGTTTTCGCTTTATTTTTACAGGTTTAAGCTGTCTGTATTTTCCGACAACTTCTTGCTGAGTTTTACCATACAAGCTTTTTTGTTTTCCGTTGACAACATATCTCAGTTCCAATAATCCGTCTTTGCGGCGGCGCACGCTTGTGTGCGCTGGTTTTTGCATATCTTCCTCCTTTGCCGCGTTCGACGAGTCCACCTCGATTATTTTGTTTTCAATGTTCCTTTGATTTTTTGCCCACGCTTCAGGCATTCCCAAATTTTTTAAGGCGTTGATTTTTTCCGACGACTGTTCGCTGTCAATAAGCAGTTCGGTCACAATCGCGCCGATAGTTTGTAATTTTTCTTTTCTTTCTGTATTTGTCATACAGACAATTATAGCACCCTAATTATGCCAACATTCTGTCATATATAAAAAATTAGAACATTTGTTCTAATTTTTCAACTAAATTTTTTATTTTCAGCCTCGCCTTTGCATTAATATTTTAATTTTTTTACTCGAATAGTGGTTCTTATTTTGTTAACACAAACCATTCATGAGACTGAGTCTTAATCGCATTATTCCTTTTTATCCAAGGCTCCGAAACTCCAAAAAGTAACCCGAAAAATGGAATGAGGTAACCTGGAATTTCTAAAATAAGACTAAGGAAATTTTGAAGTAACGCAGTGCCAACTTTCCTATCCTTTTCTTGCTGAGAATACTTTTTGTACAACAATTCACTGGCTCTGTTAAAATCCTTTGTTATTTGCTCTATAGCTTTTTCATCTCCATAGTTAAGCAATTGTTCACACCAAGATTTGAATACCGATCTGAAACTCTTTATTTCAGGACGAGAACGTAAACGAAGCAGTTCTTGTATTGATGACGGTGTTGGTAATGAACCTAATTGTTGAAGGGCAGGAAGTTTAAATAAATAATATACATCATCTATTACATTGGCAAGCCTTAAGGTCTCAAATTTATTCCCTTTTAGACACATTGAAAACAATGGGATATTGAAATTCCTTGATGCCCATATATCTAAAAAAGTCACATATCTATGAAGAGAGTTTTTGCATTCAAAAAAGGGCGAACAATAGATCAAAGAATTTGATATACATGATCTGCATTCTTTCTTGTTTTCTATTGAATAAATAATATTGAGAAGTTCTGTACATTCAGGAATAATTAAGTTTGAATGTTTCTTTACAATCTGTGAATATAATAAAGCTGGTCCTATTAGGTATTTGAGAATATTGTCGCATGCTTTTTTGTTTGCCAAAGCATTTATAATATCTTGAGACTTACATAATATATAATTCGATTTATATAAATAGTTGTCAAACCATTCGCTATCCAATAATCTTTTGGTATACAA
>DAOTGG010000010.1:0-33454 GCA_035446985.1 Eubacteriales bacterium | reverse complement strand
GCGGATATGCTTGTTCCGGGTATCGGCGAGCTTATCGGTGCGAGCCAAAGAGAAGAGCGTTACGAGGTATTGGAACAAAGAATGCGCGAGCTTAATATGAACACCGAAGAATATTGGTGGTACCTGGATTTACGCCGTTACGGCGGTAATAAGCACGCCGGTTTTGGTCTTGGTTTTGAGCGTCTTGTAATGTATCTTACAGGCGTTAACAACATCAGAGACTCAATTCCGTTCCCGCGCACGGTATATAACGCTGAATTTTAGAAAAAAAATACCGAAAAAGTATTGTAATTATCGCTAATTTATTATAAAATGGCTGTATGAAAATTTGTACCTATTATAAATGGAGGAATTATTGATGGTTTTCGAAAAAGTTCAAACAATGCTGGCTGACCAACTGAATATTTCAAAAGACAAAATAACCATGGAATCCGATATCATTAACGACCTTGGCGCGGATTCGCTCGACGTAGTGGAACTGCTTATGTCTTTGGAAGACGTTTTCAATATCACCGTACCCGACGAAATGGCTAACAAGCTTCAAACAATCGGCGCGGTTGTAAAATTTGTAGAAGAAAACAAAAAATAACAAAATTAAACAATTTTTGTAGAATCGTATGCAGTTAAAACGCATACGATTTTGCTTTATACACAAAAAAAATTAAGATTTTTTGAGGCTAGTAAAAAATTTTCGACAGAGAAACAAGGGTGAATATGACATACGAATTTTTATGTAATGTAATAAAAGAAAAATCCACGGCGGAATACAAAAATTTCAACAGCCGTATCGTGAAAACAAAAACGGAGATTTTGGGCTGCCGTAATCCCGACCTGCGCGCGATAGCGCATAAATACGCGGACGAATATAAGACGATTTTAACTTTTCCTTGCAACGAATTTTACGAAGTCGATATGATAAAAGGCTTCGTTATTTGTTTCGCAAAAATATCTCTTGACGAAAAACTAAATTTATTGCGTGATTATTTGCCTTATGTGGAAAACTGGGCGGTTTGCGACAGCGTAAATTCCGCTTTGAAAGTAAAGGAAAACGACCTTGAAAAGTTTTGGAAGTTTGCCTTAACGCTTACCGCAAACGAAAAAACTTTTACAATTCGTTTTGGGCTTAATATATTTATGCAATATTTTTTGGACGAAAGTCATATTGACAATATTCTCGCAACCGTAGACAAACTTACATTCGGCGAATATTATCTCGATATGGGCGCGGCGTGGCTTTTGTCAATCGCGTTTATAAAGTGTAAAGATAAAACGGTAAAATACATAGGCGGCAAAAACAACCTGACAAAGTTTGTCCGAAACAAAGCGTTGCAAAAAGTCCGCGAGAGTTTTCGGGTGTCGGAATCTGACAAAGAAATGGCGAAAAATATGAAAATTTAGCGGTTTTTGGTCGGCGTATACTAATAATTTTGAATTTGCATAAACTTTATGTATGAATCAAAAACTCGCGGAAACGACGCTTAGTATCGACAACCAAAATAAATTTTTTTTGCAAAGCATAAAAGACGAGCTTGAAAAACCCGTTTCTTGCGTTAACGGCATTATTACGGAGCTTGACGCGAAAAATCGCTATTATGTTTCGCTAGCGTACCCGATAGAGCACAAGCCGCAAATGACGGCTCTTGTTAGGGAAAGCGTGGCGAGAGTGATATCTGTAAGCTACAAAAAAAGATATTTATTGGAAAAAATTCGTATAACCAACGATGACTTAACAACACGCACGCTCGTCAACACAATGTGTATTTTCGACAGCAATATCGACAACAGGTCGCTTGTCCGTATGTTTGACAACCCCGAAGTTATCGTCATTGACGGAGTTTACAATTTTCGCTCAAAAAATCTCAAAAGGAAATGGGACGAAATAATTGAGCTTAGTAACGCTAACGACGTGATTTTTAATAATAAAAGCATCGTTCGCGACTTTTTGCGTTTTTTATTGGAAGCCGTGCCTTTTGTAAATAAAAAACTTTTCGCCGTGCTTAATTATGACGGATTTGAGCTGTTTGATGAAAAAAACAAGCGTATAGTAAAACAAAAATTTATCTATCCCGATTTATCCGAAGAAGAAATTTTGATGTACAATATTATTTGTCAAAAACCCCGAATGCTCGTTTTTATGGGTAAAATAGATATGTTGTCCGATGAATTTCGTTTTTTAGCGGATTATTTGTTTGCCGCAAGCTACGAATCTCTTACAAACTCTTGACAAAAAATGCCGTAAGGTATAGAATAAGTTAAAAATTTGATAGTATTGTATTTGAAGACATGTTCGTTTAATTGCCCGTTTTTTAGAGAGCGTGAATTAAGGTGAAAGTCGCGCAGACGGAGTAAATGAGTACCACTTCATCTGATACCGCTTTTATTTACGGCGTAAATGTAAATAAACTTTAAAGAGACCGCTCATGGGCGGTAAATAAGGTGGAACCGCGGAAATAATTTTCGTCCTTATCCTAGTAACTAGGGTAAGGATTTTTTTATAGGAGGAAATAATTATGGCGAAAATTTTTGTTACTTTTCCCGACGGCAGAAAAGCTGAATTTGACAAGGGAACGAGCGTCATTGACATCATCAAAAGCATTAGCGAAGGCTTGGCTCGCAACGCTGTTTGCGCGTCGATAAACGGAACGAAAGCGGATTTGACCGCAGCGGTGATAAACGACTGCGATTTTAAAGTTTTTACATTTAATGACGAAGAAGGAAAGGAAGTTTATCGCCATACGACTTCTCACATTATGGCGCAAGCTGTTAAACGTTTGTACCCCAACGCGAAAGTGGCGATAGGTCCCGCAGTAAAAACTGGATTTTATTACGACATTGATTTTGCCGAACCTATTACTCAAGACGATTTAGCAAAAATCGAAGCGGAAATGCAAAACGTAATAAAAGAAAATCTGCCTATCGTGCGCTCGGTTATGAGTAGCGCCGACGCGATAAAATTTTTCGAAAAACAAAACGAACCTTATAAGGTTGAAATGATTAAGGACCTAAATGTACCCGAAGTTTCGATATATACCCAAGGCGAATATACCGATATGTGCCGCGGACCGCACCTTACTTCCACGGGCAAGGTAAAAGCTTTCAAACTAACTGGTCTTGCGGGAGCGTATTGGCGCGGCGACGTCAAAAACAAAATGCTCAGCCGTATTTACGGAACTGCGTTTGACAAAAAAGCCGACTTGGACGAATATCTGGCAAAAGTAGAGGACGCGAAACGCCGAGACCACAACAAAATCGGTCGAGAGCTGGAATATTTTACAACAGTCGACGTTATCGGACAAGGTTTGCCGATACTTATGCCGAAAGGCGCGAAAGTCATACAGATATTGGAGCGTTTTGTAGAAGACACGGAAGAAAAATGGGGCTACCAGCTGACAAAAACTCCGTATATGGCAAAATCCGATTTATACAAAATAAGCGGTCATTGGTCTCATTATAAAGAAGGTATGTTCATTCTGGGCGACGAAAACAAGGATAAAGAAGTTTTCGCTTTGCGTCCTATGACTTGTCCTTTCCAGTATCAGGTTTTCCTTAACCGCCAACGCAGTTACCGTGAGCTTCCGATGCGTCTGAACGAAACTTCCACGCTGTTCAGAAACGAGGACAGCGGCGAAATGCACGGTCTTATAAGAGTAAGACAGTTTACTATTTCCGAGGCGCATCTTATCATTCGTCCGGATCAACTCAAAGAAGAGTTTAAAGGCTGTTTGGAGCTTTCGAGATATTTGCTCGGTTCCATTGGTCTATTGGAAGACGTAACTTACCGTTTCAGTCAATGGGATCCCGAAAACACCTCAAAATACGAAGGTACAAAAGAACAATGGGACGAAGCGCAAAAACTTATGAAAAACATCTTGGACGAACTGGGCGTAAATTATCAAATCGGTATCGGCGAAGCGGCTTTTTACGGACCGAAACTTGACCTTCAAATTACCAACGTTCACGGCAAGGAAGACACATTGGTAACAATCCAAATAGATATGCTATTGGCTCAAAAATTCGGTATGGAATATATAGATGTTGACGGAAGTAAAACTATGCCGTATATTATTCACAGAACTTCTATCGGCTGTTACGAACGCACTCTCGCTCTTCTACTTGAAAAATACGCGGGCGCGCTGCCGCTATGGTTTGCGCCCGAGCAAGTCAGAGTAATGCCGATATCAGAAGCGCAAAACGGTTACGCAAAGAAAGTTTACGATAAACTTATCGGTATGGGAATACGCGCCGACCTCGACGACAGAAATGAAAAAATCGGTTACCGCATCCGTGAAGCGCAGCTTGATAAAGTTCCGTACACCATTGTTGTGGGCGATAAAGAAGCGGAATCCGACAGCGTTGCGGTACGCGAGCGCAAAGTCGGCGACCGCGGAGTAATGACTTTTACTGAGTTTGCGGCATTATTAAAAGACGAAATAGATAACAAAATCTGCAAACCTAACTAACAAAACCGTCTAAAAATAACAAAAAACGGTTAATAAATTAGATAACAAAAACGGTTGACATAATCAGCCGTTTTTGCTATTATAATAGCATCAAAGAAGAAGTACCGCTTCTCACCAAACGATAATTGCGTTGTTTAGGTAGGCTAATAAGAAATCTTGTTTTAGACAAAAATGTCTTTTACATAATTTAGTTGGGAATGTGGTACAAATCGTGTATCGCATTTTTTTGTTATAAGGGGGAAACGGTTATAAAAGAACTTCAAACTAATGAACAAATTAGAGACAGAGAAGTTAGGCTAATCGGCGCAGACGGAACGCAGCTTGGTGTTGTGCCCGTAATTAGAGCGCAAAAAATGGCGGACGACGAGGGATTGGATTTAGTAAAAATATCTCCTACCGCAGTACCGCCCGTTTGCAAAATTTTGGATTACAATAAGTACAAATACGAACAAAGCAAACGCGAAAAAGAAATGAAACGCAATCAAAAAATTACCGAAATCAAAGAAATATGGCTGTCTATGACCATTGACGAAAACGACATTAACATAAAAGCCAAAGCCGCTGCAAAATTTTTGGCTGAAGGAAATAAAGTTAAGGTTTCGCTTCGTATGAGAGGACGCCAAATGGCATACGCGGGCGACGCGGTGGAAGTTGTCAAAAAGTTTTACGCACGTCTTGAAGACGCGGCAAAAGTTGACAAACAGCCCGTAGCCGAAGGCAGAAACATTACCATGATGCTTTCGCCTATCGCAAACAAGTAAAATTAACGGAGGATGATATATTATGCCTAAACAAAAAACTCACAGCGCTTCTAAGAAAAGATTTAATGTCTTAAAATCAGGCAAAGTCAAAAGAACGCAGTGCAACAAAAATCACAAACTTACAAAAATGACAACTAAGCGTATTCGCAATTTGCGCGGCGGTTCTTACGTTGACCAAACGCAGGAAAAAACCGTGAAAAAGATGTTGCCGTATTAAATTGGGAGGACGATAGATAATGAGAATAAAACGTGCAGTTAATGCGGTTAAAAAACGCAGAAAAATATTAAAACTTGCCAAAGGTTATTTTGGATTAAAATCAACTAACTACCGTATCGCTAGACAAGCGGTTATGAAATCATACCAATACGCTTACGTTGGAAGACGTTTGCGCAAAAGAGATATGCGCAGTCTTTGGATTGCTCGTATTAACGCCGCAGCTCGCGCTAACGGAATGTCTTACAGCAAATTTATGTACGGATTAAAAGCCGCAAAAATCGACCTTAACAGAAAAGTTTTGGCGGAAATAGCAGTTTCTGACGCGAAAGCGTTTACACAACTCACAGACACCGCAAAAGCAAATTTAAAATAGGTCTTTATACGAGTCTTCAATAAATTAATTGAAGACTCTTTTACCAATATATGATTACGTCAACCGATAACCAAACGGTCAAAAACACAAAACGCCTGTTGCAAAAAAAATACCGAGTTGAAAGCGGAATGTATTTAATAGAAGGCGAAAAGCTGGTGAACGAAGCCGTAAGGTTCAATCAAAAAATCGAATACGTTTTATGCGACGAAACTAACGCATTTTGCCTTAAGGAATATTCTTTTCCCGTTTTTGCGGCAAAAAAATTCGTTGTCGACAGCGTGTGTGAAGCGGTTACGGCGCAAGGCGTTGTGGCGGTATTAAAGCTGCCCGATACGGCCGTGCGACCGCCAAAGGGTAAATGTCTTATTCTTGACGGACTGCAAGACCCGGGCAACCTGGGCGCGATTATGCGTACTGCTGCGGCTTGCGGTTACGGCGATATTTATCTATATAATAGCGTTGATCCGTTTTCGCCAAAGGTAATAAGAGCGGCTATGTCGGCTCACTTTGCTCTTAATATTTATCAAGGCGATATTGAAGAAATTTTTTCAGTCGTAAAAGATAAGTGCGAAATTCTTTGCGCGGATATGGGCGGAGAAAACGTTTTTAAAATCAAGGTTTGCCCTAATCACGCTATCGTTATCGGTAACGAAGGAAACGGCGTCAGCGAGTTTTCTAAGAAAAATTGTTCAAAAACAGTCGCCATTCCTATGAAAAACGGATTCGAGTCGCTGAACGCGGCGGTTTCGGCGGGCGTCATTATGTACGAACTTAGCAATAAGGAGATTTGATATGTCAGGTCACAGCAAATGGAATAATATTAAAAATAAAAAAGCCAAAGGCGACGCGGCTAGGTCGAAAATCTTTACCAAAATCGGCAGAGAAATAGCGGTGGCGGTAAAATCGGGCGGAAGCGATCCGAATACCAACAGCAAGTTATTCGATATCGTTCAAAAAGCGAAAATCAACAATATGCCTAACGACAATATCAGCCGCAGCATAAAAAAAGCGGCGGGCGAACTTGGTACGGTAAACTACGAAAGTCTGCTTTATGAAGGTTACGGCATCGGCGGAAGCGCGGTTTTGGTTGATTGTTTGACCGATAACAAAAACCGCACGGCGGGCGAAATAAGATATTTGTTCGACAAGTTCGGCGGCGCGCTCGGCACATCTAATTGCGTTTCTTTTATGTTTGATAAAAAAGGCGTTATCGTAGCCGACAGAGCGGAAAACCAAACCGAAGACGAAATATTCGAGCTTGCTATCGAATGCGGCGCGGACGACGTGTCGGTTGAAGACGATATATTTGTCATAAATACTTCTCCGTCGGACTTCAATACCGTGAGAAACAACCTTACGGACAAAAACGTAAATTTGATTTCAGCCGAAATCGAATGGGTGCCTCAAACCACGGTCACGCTTGAAGCCGATAACCTAACGCGTTTCCAAAAAATGATAGAAGCGATGGAAGACGACGACGATATTCAAAACGTGTATCACAACGTCGACCTGCCCGACGACGAAGAAGAATAATAAAAAATCAAAATTTTTTAGGCGGCGTTCTGCCGCCGATTTTTGTATTGACTAAAATCTCGGTAAAGATTATCATTTATATAGACGTTTTTTAATGTGCAAGAATTTTAAAACTTGAAATGATTATTACTACATAAAAACGCTAAAAAAGGATTGTATTTGTAACATAAAACCAAAGAAAACTAGGAGAAGCGATGAGAATATTGGGTTTTGACCCGGGGCTTGCGATAGTCGGATACGGCGTATTGGATACCGACGGCAGAAAACATAAGGCGGTGGATTTTGGCGTAATAAGAACGCCGAAAGAAGAAACCGTCCCTGTAAGGCTGGCTTTGATATGCGACGCCGCCGAACAGCTTTTTACTAAATTTCAGCCCGACGTTATCGCTATTGAAGAACTATTTTTTGCCCGCAATGTGACTACTGCAATAAACGTTGCGCAGGCCAGGGGGGTTTTGCTTTCCGTGGCTATCCGTCACGTAGGCAAGCTGTACGAATACACTCCTTTACAGATAAAACAAGCCTTGACAGGTTACGGCAGAGCGGACAAAAATCAAATTCAGCAAATGGTAAAGGTTTTACTCGGACTTAATGAAATCCCAAAGCCCGACGACGCTGCCGACGCGCTTGCCGTTGCGTTAACTCATGCTAATACTTTCCGCGCGAGCGACGGTTTTCTAATAGGTTAAAATAAAAATTAGTCCAAAATGGGAGAAATATTTTGAAAAAAAGAGAATTATTTTTCGGTATAATTTGCGGTATTTGCGGAATTATGTTCGGTATTCCGATGCTAGTAATTACGTTTATGTGGGGCGATATTTTGCAGATTATTATGATTTCGATAATTATTTTAATTTTGTTGACTTACATTATAAGGCTGATTTTGTATCGCAGTAGACCATACAATAAATTTTTTTACATTTATTTAGTTGAAGCGCTGTTTTTGATAATGACTATCGTTTTAACTTGGGGCGATTTTTTGGTAACGCTTAGCTACTTAATGCAATATCATTTCGGCATTTGGCTGATATTTATGTCCGATTATCTTATTGGACAATACGCGAAGGCAAATACGAAAAAACAAACCGAAAAACAGATAAAAAAATTAAAAGAACAAATCAGTTTACTCGAGAAAAATATAGATTAACATTTTTTGAGTGTTGACGGCAAAAAATTGTACAGCAATTAAGGTGAAATTATGTTAGATTTTATTTGCGGCGAAGTAGTGGAAATAGACGGCGACAAAATCGTTGTGGAAAATAACGGTATAGGTTATTCTTTGACCGTTTCTGTTAACGCCGCTAGAAATTTTGAGGTTGGTGAAAAGTCTCAACTGTTTACGTATTTGCAAGTCAAGCAAGACGGACTGGCATTATTCGGTTTTTCGTCAAAAGAAGAAAAAAATATGTTTTTGCAGCTTATTACCGTAAACGGCGTCGGACCGAAAATGGCGATTACCATACTTAACGGCATAAAAATAATGGATCTCGCAGTAGCTATCGTAAACCAGGACACACGCACGCTTTCCTCGATTAAAGGTTTAGGCAAAAAAACTTCCGAGCGAATAGTGCTGGAACTTAAAGAAAAAATGAGCGAATACGAGATATGCGCAATGGGTAACGTTAAAACCGACGTCGGTGACGAAGCCGTATCAGTATTGCGCACGTTGGGCATCAGCGAATACAACGCTTTGCGCAAAGTAAAAGACGCAATAGAAAGCGGCGCGAAAACAACGGAAGAAATACTCTCTCATGCGTTAAAAAATTATTGATTATATACCATTAAGTTAGAGAAAAATAAACAAGGAAAAATTTATGGAAGACAGGCTTATCGCAAGCACAATGAAACCCGAAGACATGGAGTCGGAAAACATTCTCCGCCCGACGTCAATGGAATATTACATAGGTCAGGACAAACTCAAACGCAATCTCGAAGTCTATATTTCGGCGGCAAATCAGCGTAAAGAGCATCTTGACCACGTTTTGCTGTACGGCTCGGCGGGACTTGGCAAAACGACTTTGGCGCATATTATCGCAAACAGTCTTAACGCCCGTATTATGGTCACGAGCGGGCCCGCGATTGAGCGCGCGGCGGACTTAGCTGCGATACTCACAAATATGCAGGAAAACGAAGTGCTTTTTATCGATGAAATTCACCGTCTTAATCACACGGTGGAAGAAATACTTTACCCCGCAATGGAAGACTTTGCGCTTGACTTTATTGTCGGTAAAGGTCCGTCGGCTCGCAGCGTAAGACTGCCGCTTGCAAAATTTACATTAATCGGCGCGACGACAAAAATAGGTATGCTTGCGCAACCCCTTAGAGATCGTTTCGGCGTACACGCAAAGTTGGAAATGTACAATTTTGATGAACTTTCCGTTATTATAGATAACTCAGCAAAAAAACTCGGCGTTTGCGTAAAATCCGACGCTTCGGCTGAAATAGCAAAAAGAAGCCGCGGCACGCCGCGTATCGCTAACAGGCTATTAAAAAGAGTGAGAGATTTTGCCGAAGTAAAAGGCGAAGGCATTATCACTAAGGCTATGGCTGATTACGCTTTAACCGCAATGGATATAGACGGCATAGGGCTTGACGCGGTCGACAAAGCGTATCTGACTTGCGCTATCGATAAATTTGGCGGCGGTCCCGTGGGGCTTGACACTCTTGCCGCCGTCACGGGCGAAGATTCAGTAACGCTTGAGGACGTATACGAACCGTATTTACTGCAACTCGGTTTCATTACGAAAACGCCTCGCGGAAGAGTAGTTTTGCCCGCCGCTTACAAGCATTTTAAAAAAGCGTTACCTGTAGATAAAGAGGCGCAACTGAGTTTTTTTGAGTCGAATAATAATACTAAACACGAAGACGAATAAGGAATTAACCACAGAAATGAAAACCAAAGACTTTTACTATGACTTGCCGGAAGAACTTATCGCTCAAACGCCGATAGAACCGCGCGACGCGTCAAGATTACTGGTATACGATAGAAAAACAAAAAACATTTTTCACGAACATTTTTACGACGTGGAAAAATATCTAGTTAAAGGCGATTTACTCGTTATAAACAATACAAAGGTTTTGCCCGCGCGCATTTACGGACACCGTCCGAATACGAACGGCAAAGTGGAATTTTTATTATTAAAACGGCTTGACATCAATCATTGGGAAACGCTTACAAAACCTGGCAGAGCGACAAAAATCGGCGATAAAGTCATTTTTTCAGACGAACTCACCGCAGAAATCACCGACATAATAGACGACGGCGTGCGAATTGCAAAATTTAGCTATAACGGCGTTTTTGAGGACATTCTTTCACGCATAGGCGAGATGCCGTTGCCGCCTTATATAAAGGAAAAACTAAGCGACAAAGAAAGATATAATACCGTTTACTCAAAAATTGACGGTTCTTCAGCGGCGCCTACGGCGGGCTTGCATTTTACAAAAGAGCTTATGAAAAAGCTTGAAGATAAAGGCGTAGAGTTTGCGGAAGTTTTGCTTCACGTAGGTCTAGGTACATTTCGCCCCGTAAAAGAAGACGAGATCACAGACCATAAAATGCACTCGGAATTTTATGAGATAAATGAACTGAACGCGAAAAAAATCAATAAAGCAAAACGCGAAGGCAGACGTATTATCGCTGTCGGCACGACGTCGGTAAGGGTATTGGAAAGCGTTGCGGACGAAAATGGAATAGTTAAGCCGTGTAAGGGCGAAACTGAAATTTTTATTTATCCGCCATATAAGTTTAAATGCGTGGACGCTCTTATCACAAACTTTCACTTGCCCGAAAGCACTTTATTAATGCTTGTGTCGGCGTTATGCGGACGAGAAGAAACGCTAAGAGTTTACGAAGAAGCGGTAAAAGAAAGATATCGTTTTTTCAGCTTCGGCGACGCGACGTTTTTTATTTAAATAATAAATTGCGTTTATCTAACAAAATTAGTTAAAAACACAATTTTTGTAGATAATTCAATAAATAAAGTTACAAAAAAGTTAGAAAATTACGAAAATTATAGATAAATCAAAGCTACAATAAGTTAAGGTAAAAAGGAAAAATATGAGCGGATATAGTTACAAAATATTAAAACAAGATAAAAACAGCGGAGCAAGAACGGGAATTTTGAAAACTCCGCGCGGCGACATTGAAACGCCTATTTTTATGCCAGTTGGCACGGCGGCGACAGTCAAAGCGGTTTTGCCCGAGCAGCTCAAAGAAATGGGCGCGCAAATCATACTGTCTAACACGTATCATCTATATTTACGCCCGGGCGCGGATATAGTGGCAAAAGCTGGCGGATTGCACAAATTTATGAATTGGGACAAGCCTATTCTTACCGACAGCGGAGGTTTTCAAGTTTTTTCTTTGGGCAAACTTAGAAAGATAACCGAGCAGGGCGTTACATTTTCTTCGCATCTTGACGGAAGTCCGCATCTATTTACCCCCGAAAGCGTAATGGAAACCGAAAGGCTGCTGGATTCCGACATAGTTATGGCTTTTGACGAATGCACGGAATACGGCGTCGACCACGCTAGCGCAAAACACGGAATGGAGCGTACTTTAAGATGGCTCGACAGATGTAAAAAGCAAAAACTAGGCGACGGACAAATACTTTTCCCCATTGTTCAAGGCAATATGTACAAAGACCTGCGGCTTGAAAGTCTGCGCCAAACGATACCTTATGCAGAGTGCGGCTTAGCGATAGGCGGATTATCCGTCGGCGAGCCCGACACGGTAATGTATGAAATGCTTGACGAAATGCTACCGTACTATCCTAAGGATATGCCCCGTTATCTTATGGGCGTAGGCACTCCCGATTATATTATTGAAGGAGTAAGCAGGGGTATAGATATGTTCGACTGCGTGCTGCCCACCCGCATAGCTCGTAACGGTACGGCAATGACCAGTCAAGGCAAAATTGTGGTGCGTAACGCCGAATACAAAGACGATTTTTCGCCGCTTGATCCCGAGTGCGACTGCTATTGCTGCCGTAATTACTCAAAAGCGTATTTACGTCACCTTGTAAATTGCGATGAAATTCTCGCTTCCATACTTTTGAGCATTCACAACATAAGATTTTTGCTGAATTTGACAAAAAATATCAGAGAGGCGATAAATAACGACAGATTTAGCGAATTCAAAAGTGAATTTTATATGAAATATTACAAAATAAGGAAATAATCAATTGATTTTTTAGGTTGTTTACTTTATAATAAACACAAATTCATTAAGGAGATAAATTAAGTGTTAAATAATATTTTAAAAATACTTTGTTTGTTTGAGGATACCACTACGGAGCCCGCTATTCCCAGTTGGGTTTCAACGGTTGTTATCGTAGCTATTATGGCTTTGCTTATCGTTATGATGATTATACCTCAAAGACGTAACAAGAAAAAAGCTGAAGAAATGAAAAAAAGCCTTAGAGTAGGTTCAATAATCACAACTATCGGCGGTATCGTAGGTCAAATCGTTGCTTTGGACGAAAAAGGAAACTTTACTTTGGAAACAGGTATCGAAGGCAGCAAAACAACAATGAGTTTCACATCAGGCGCGCTTTATATGATAAATAACCCAGAAAACGCTACCGAAGAGAAGAAACAAGAAGATTCCACAGACGAAATTAAATAACAAAAACTCATAACGAAATCAATCTCCGAATAAATTAAATTATTCGGAGGTTTTTTTATGAACGAAGTAGCGGCGGAACGTAATAACGTTATAAAGCAGATTGCTGGCGCGGCGATTTTTTCGTTATTTTTCTGCGTTGTATCAGTATTGACGCTTGCGCTATTAGCCAAACTTTTTGAAATCGGAGCTACCGCTTTACCAATAATCAATCAGATTTTGAAGTGCCTTAGCGTATTTTTCGGTTGTTTTGCATCAATCAAGCCCGAAAAAGGGTTTTTGAAAGGATTGGCGGGCGGACTTTTGTTCGTTTTACTCGCCACAGCCGTATTCGGCTTACTTGGCGGCGGTTTTCAATGGGGGCAGTTTGGCATTGATGCATTGTGCGGATTGGTCTTGGGCGGACTCGGCGGAGCTTTCGGAGCGGCGCGTAAATCAAAATAGTACCGCTAAACGCTTGAAATAATACCAAAATTATATTATAATACGCGTATATATAAAATTTTCGGAGGATAAGGCAAAATGAAACATATCAAAACTGTTGTGAGCCCGAAACTTAACGTAGTTAATAGCGGCAGCGGTTGCGGCGAATGCAGAAGTAGCTGTCAATCCGCTTGCAAAACAAGCTGTACCGTAGGAAATCAGGTTTGCGAACAAAAGATTGCTATTCATAACAAACAAAGGAAGAAATAGATATTTAGTTTATCGATACTTACGGTCGGAGCAGTTATAATTTATTGACTGCTCTTTTTATTGATAAGGAGTAATAAATGCACTGGTTTACTTGTTGCGGCGAGTATTTTTTGTACGACGTGGAAAGCGGCTCGCTGCATAGCGTGGACAAAATAATATACGATATATTGGAAGGCAAAACCGAAGGTTATACGGCGGAAGATTTATCCGACGCGAAAGCGGAAATGGACGAATTAAAAAAACTCGGACTGATTGACGCTCCCGCTCCAAAGGTGGACAACCTTATTTTGGGCGACGAAGTGAAGTCTATTTGTCTTCACCTCAGCCACGATTGCAATTTGCGCTGCAAATACTGTTTTGCGGGACAGGGAGCTTATCACGGCGAAAGAATGAATATGCCTATCGAAGTGGCGAAAGCCGCCGTTGATTTTTTGATTGAAAAAAGCGGAAATCGTCATACTTTGGAAATAGATTTTTTTGGCGGCGAACCTTTGATGAATATGCAGGTAATGAAAGATACCGTTAATTACATAGAGGAACAATGCAAAATTCATAACAAAAAATTTAAACTCACTACCACGACTAACGGCATTTTGTTAAGTAAAGAAATTTCAGATTATCTTAACGAAAAAATGGACAACGTTGTTATGAGCGTTGACGGAAGAAAATCCGTTCACGATAACGCCCGTCCTACACCCAACGGTAAAGGCAGTTTTGACCTGATTATAGATAAATTCAAGTATTTCCGCTCGATTAGGGGCAATAAAGATTATTTTATCAGAGGCACGTTTACACACGACAATCTCGACTTTTCAAAAGACGTTCTATATATAAACGAGCTTGGTTTCGACCAAATATCTATGGAACCCGTAGTTCTGCCCGAAAGCAACCCTATGGCGATAACGGAAAAGGACTTGCCCGGATTATTGGCGGAATACGAAACTCTCGTTTCCGAATATATCAGCAGACGTAAAGATAAAAGCTCGTGGTTTAGTTTTTTCCACTTTTTAGTGGAACTTGAAAACGGACCATGCTACAAAAAAAGACTGGTAGGCTGCGGCGCGGGCGGCGAATATCTCGCTGTGACGCCCGACGGAAATATTTATCCGTGTCACCAGTTCGCGGGTGAGAAAGATTATCTGATAGGTAACGTTTTTGATAAAAAACTAAATGAAGATATTAGAAATATTTTTAAAAATTCTAACCTTATGACAAAATCCGCGTGCAAAAACTGCTGGGCAAGATATCATTGCAGCGGCGGTTGCAACGCTAACGCTATTCACTATAACGGCGATATAAACAAACCCTATAATCTCGCGTGCGCTCTCGTTAAAAAGCGTTTGGAATGCGCTTTATACGTTTACGCCAAAGAATTTGGGGAAATCTATTGACGAACAAAAAAAATCCGACTATAATTTATTAGTTAATAATTCACCAAGGAGTTACATTAAAATGACCAAAACAAAAGCCACCGTACTTCTTTGCGTATTGATGATAGTGGTGTTATTTTTAGGAGTTTTCTCGTTTTTACCGCAAATGAAAATGGGTAACTACACCTACATTTCACCGATAAACTATATCATTAACGGCAACGACTTAGCCGACGGAATTTCCACATCTTTCACGGTTGAACGCCCGTCAGAAATCACCGATGAGGAATTTAGCGCGTTAATCGCTAGATCTATCACAATCATGGAAGAAAGATTAACCAGTTACGGTTTGGATAAAACCCAAATCGTCGCTTCCTCTTCAAATATCTCATTGACGTTGCCTGTAAATTCGTATGATGACACTTTTTATTCCGCTATATACACCAACGGATTGTTTGAAATCTGCACCTATGACGATGAAAGTAAAGCTTATACTGTAATTACCGACAGCACTCATTTCACCGACGTATACGTTTCTTACGGAAGCAGCAATTATTACGTCGTGATGAATTTGGACGCTGAAGCGAAAGCGGCTCTCGCTACCGCGACTGCAACCGCTTACGAAACAAGTGTAAAAATATATTTCAGACTTGACGGCGAAGATTACACAACTGCCACAATACAAGAACAGTTTGCTAACGACTCTCTGAACGTATCGACTACAGACGTTAACGCCGCTCAATTTTTGTATTCCATACTTTTCAGCGGCAGTTACGGATTTGATATGACAATGAACGACATTTACGTAACGGAAGCGACAAGCGGACAAAACGCGGTTATTTGGGCTAACGTTGGTTTAGCTGTTATTGCCGTAGCTTTGGTTATCGCGTTTATCGTTAATTACGGTTTGTCGGGACTTGCCGCATCTTTGTCTCTGCTCGTTACATTAATATTAACGCTCCTTACAGCAACGTTTATTTATAGAAGCGAAATTTCGGTAGGGGCTTATCTGGGACTTTATATTACTGTCGCCATGTTTGGATTGTTTAACAGTTTGATACTCGAAAAATTCAGAAAATCCGCAAACACAGACGTTGAGCCGAATATTGAAAAACGTTTGCGCGCGTCTTTGACAAAAAGCTATTCCCTTTATACAAAGCCTATCGTATGGATTTCATTGATGGTACTGGCTATATCTATTACGATATGGGCGGCAGCTCCTAACTCAATCAGAACGTTAGGCGTATTGATGACTTACGGAGTTGGTTTTGGTTTGTTCTCAACATTACTGGTAACAAAACTCTTTGCCAACATCTTTATAGCTCTTAGCCGCAACCCGTCTTTACACAGAGTAAGCAAGGAGGTAAAAGCAAATGACTAACGCTAAATTTTTGACTGTGCTTATCGCCCTGCTTTTGGTAGTAATTCTGGGCGTTGTATGTATATTTATCACCGATACTATCGGCGGTTTTGAATTCGGCACCGGTAAATCCGTCGTTATTCAGTTCGGCTTTATCGAAGCGGACGATGTTTCCGCTGTTGAGCAAGCCGCTAACCAAATAATAACCGAAGAAAATCTGGTCGCGCAATCAATTCGTCACCAAACAAATTTGGTGGAAGACGTTAAAGCTATCGTTTATACTTTTGACAGTTTAACGGCTGACCAAGCTACACGTTTTGAAGCGTTGTCGACTATGCAAGGCGTAAACACGATTTACGTCGGTACCAATAACTCATCGCTTGGATACGACACTCTTTTGTGGGGCGGAATAACGCTCGCTATCGCTTTCGTTTTGTTCGCCGTCGTAATGATTTTTGCCACAGGCAAACTTGGCAGAGCTCAAATGACAATTTCCTCTTTGGTAGTAACGATTTTGAACATCTTAGCGACTTTGGCTGCATGTATGATTTTGGCTTATATCGGAATAAAAGTCACCGTAGCTGGAATATGCGCTGTGTTAATAACCGCGGCGTTCTCGATATTCCTGACAACGCTGGCTGCAAACAGACTTGCAAATAACAAAGATTCCGAAGCGGCTTATCGTGAAATCCGTAAACCCGTTATGTTCACAACGATTATATTGATGCTCGCTTTAATCGCTTTCTCGGCTTCGATGTCGATATACGTTCTCAGTATAACGGTACCTTTGTTTGTGGGAGTAATTTTCTCCGCATTGACAAACCTTTACGTTTTGCTGCCTATGAAGGACAAAATGTCGGTTAAATAAATCTAATTAAAAATACTTTTGACAGCCTTCCCTTAGGGTGAAGGCTGTTCACATATACGGCGATGAAAAATATGTTTTTACTCAACCCCAATTATGACAAAGCGGACGCGGATTATTTTGTAAAAGAATACGGAATAGACGCTGATCTCGCGCGCGTTTTTTCGTCAAGGGGTGTCACAAAACAAAACGCCGACAGATATTTTAATTTTAGCGAAAAAAATATTTACGATCCGTCCTTAATGAAAAGTATGACGGACGCCGCCGAAATCGTCAAGAAGACGATGAATGACGGCGGAAAAATACTTATATACGGCGATTACGACGCCGACGGCTTGACGTCGAGCGCGATATTAAAACTTTTTTTCAACAACAACGGCGCGGAATGCGACGTTATCATTCCCACTCGTGACGAAGGCTACGGAATGCACGTCGAAAACGTCTACGACGCTTTTTCAAAAAAACAATACGATTTAATCATAACTGTGGACTGCGGTATTTCCAATAAAGAAGAAATAGATATTTTAAAAATGTCAATCCCTGCAAGCATCATAGTCACCGACCACCACGAAATACCGAAAGACTTACCCGACTGCGTTTGCGTTAACCCGAAACTCGGTTATCCGTTCGCTTATTTAGCAGGCGCGGGAGTGGCGTTAAAACTTATTCAAGCTGTCGGCGGGTTAGATCAATCCAAAAATTATTTTGATTTGGCGACCGTAGGCACGGTAGCGGATATGATGCCGTTAATCGACGAAAACAGAGATATTGTAAAAATAGGCTTAAAACACTTTAATCACAAAGGCTTAAAAAGACTTGCCGAATTATCAAAATGCGAAAAACCTTACACCGCTTACGATATCGCGTTAAAAATCGCTCCAAAAATCAACGCCGCTGGGCGTATAGGCGACCCAAGCTTGGCTTTGGCGGTGCTATTAATGCAAGATTACGTAGACGACTTGGCGGTACAGGAACTTTTGCGCGCGAATGAAGAACGGCGCAATTTGGTTGAAGAAGTAGTAAACGAAGCGGAAAAAAAGCTTTCTGACAAAGAATTTATGAGCGACGGCTTGATATATCTCTATGACGACGAATGGAAAAACGGCGTATTGGGCATTGCCGCAAACCGCTTTAAAGAGTCTTACGGAATACCCGCTGTCTTTATGACGCGCGACGGCGAAAATTACGTCGGCTCGGCAAGGGGCGTCGACGATGTCAATCTTTACGAGCTTTTTGATTCGGTTTCCGATATATTGGTAAAATTCGGCGGACACAAAGCGTCGGTCGGTTTTACAGTAAAAAAAGAAAACGTCGAAAAACTTAAAGACGAGCTTGTGACGGCGTTAAAATCCATAGAACACAACGATTGCGCCGTAAGCTATTACGACCTTGACTTTGACTTAAAATATCTGGTAAAAGAAAATTACATCAAACTTGAAACATTACAACCGCTTTTGCCTAACGATAAAGTAGTTTTTCACGTTCGCGATTACGCCAAAATTGCCACTTTGTTTGGAACGGACAAAAATCATCTTAAAATTACGCTTAATTGCGGCTTGGAACTGAAAGGATTTTACCGATTTTATCCGTACTACGACGCTCTTAATGCGGGCGGCGAATGTGAAATATTATGCAATCTCGAATACGACTCATACTCAAAAAGGGTCGTCGGCATTATTAACAACATATTACTCAAAAATTCTTTGCGTTTCGAGGATTTGTACACGCAAAATCTCATCAGCCGCCTTAATAAAAGACAAGGGGAATTGATTGACGATAAACAGGCGAAAAAAATCTTAAAAAAAGTCGGCACGCTCGCTGTTTTTTCTTCGTATGAAGAATACGAAAAAGCGTCCGCTGTTTTTGATTTTTCAGCGTACAGGCAGTTTTTCTTTTCGCAGAATGTTTTTGTCGACAATGCGGTGTTAATTTCTCCTATCGACGAGGATTCTTTCCGCCGATACGCTAACGTAATCGTTTTCGGCGAATACGGGGGCTTTTGTCCGACTTACGCTTATCCGCACAGTCTTTTTCAATTGGAGCCAAAACTCCCCGCTTGCTTGAATTTACGGCTTGACAGAGCTGTATGCGCCTCTGTTTACAAGGCTTTAATGGACAACGCGAAAGCCGTCGATATGAAGTCGCTTTTTATGAAACTAAGGCTAATCGATATAAACTATTCTCAGTTTATCGCCGCGGTCAAAGTCTTTGAGGAGCTTAATTTAGTGAAATTTAACACGCCATTTTCATATGAAATTATGCAGTCCGACAAAACCGATTTAACCAATTCCGACACTTTTAAACTGTTTAATAAAGTTGATTAAACAGTAGTGTTGTGATATATTAAATTTATGGAAAAAATTCAGGAAACAACAGAAAAATTACTGGAAAATCTCAAAAGCAAGGCGAGATATTACTACCAGCGCGACTATGATTTGATTATGGACGCGTACGATTACGCTGCCAAAGCCCATTCGGGACAGTTTCGCGCCAGCGGAAACGAGTATATCACTCATCCGCTTCAAGTCGCCGATATTCTCATGGACTTGGGAATGGATTCCGCCGCAGTCTGCGCCGCGCTTTTGCACGATACCGTTGAAGATACGGTTGTTTCCGACGAAGATATAAGAAAAAAATTCGGCGACGAAATAGCGGATTTGGTCAAAGGCGTCACAAAACTTGAAAAACTGCATTTTAATAACGCCGAAGAAGAACAAGCCGAAAATATCCGCAAAATGTTCTTTGCTATGTCGAAAGATATTAGGGTATTGTTTATAAAACTCGCGGACCGACTTCATAATATGCGGTCTTTAAGTTATCTCACAAAAGAAAAACAGATAAATATGGCGAAAGAAACCCGGGAAATTTACGCTCCGCTAGCGGGCAGACTGGGTATTTCGCCCGTAAAATGCGAATTGGAAGACCTTGCGTTAAAATAT
This sequence comes from Eubacteriales bacterium, assembly GCA_035446985.1. Taxonomy (GTDB): domain Bacteria; phylum Bacillota; class Clostridia; order Christensenellales; family CAG-314; genus JAQUSX01. The sequence goes on along the minus strand of DAOTGG010000010.1, from coordinate 13,260 downwards.
CTCGACCGCGAAAGTTACGACTACTTGGCGAAAAATATCGCGTTAAAAAAAGAAGAGCGGCAGGCTCTCGTTGACAGCGTAATTGCCGAAATTTACCGTATTTTGGAAGAAACGGACGTTGAAGAACCCGAAATTTCGGGGCGCACAAAACATTTTTACAGTATTTACAAAAAAATGCGCAGCCAAAACAAAACTCTTGATCAAATATACGATATGACTGCCGTGCGTATTATCGTAAATTCTGTAAAAGACTGCTACACCGTGCTTGGCGCAATCCACGCGCGCTGGAAACCCGTTCCGGGACGGTTTAAAGACTATATTGCCGTGCCGAAACCGAACTTGTATCAATCTTTGCATACGACCGTTATTACCAACTTTGGCGTGCCTTTTGAAATCCAAATCCGCACGCACGAAATGCACAAAATAGCCGAATACGGTATCGCTGCGCATTGGAAATATAAAGAGGGCGTAAAGGGCGTTACGGAGCTTGACGACAAGCTTACTTGGGTGCAGGACGTGTTAAATTACGAAACCGACCTTAAAGACAGCAAAGAGTTTTTGGACTATATCCGCAAAGATATAAGCATAAGCAACGAAGTTTACGTTTTTACGCCAAAAGGAGACGTAAGGGCGATAACGGCGGGAGCGACCGCTTTGGACTTTGCCTATATGATACACAGCGAAGTAGGCAACCGCTGCGTCGGTACGAAAGTTAACGGCAAAATCGTTCCGCTTGACAAAGTTATACAAACGGGCGACGTTATCGAAGTATTGACAAACCCCAACTCAAAAGGACCGTCGCGGGACTGGCTGAAAATTGTCAAAACCAGCGGCGCGAAAGCCAAAATACGCCAGTTTTTCAAGCGCGAATTAAAAGACGAAAATATAAAAACGGGCAAATCTATGCTCGAGCGCGAGGCGAAACGCCGCGGCTATACGCTAGCGGAATTATTGACAGAGGAAGCCGAAACAGCAGTTTGCGAAAGATATATGTTTAACACCTTGGATGAACTTTACGCGGCGCTAGGATACGGCGGTCTGTCGATAAATCAGGTTATTTTCAAACTTCTTGCCGCGAACGTGGCAAACGGCTCAATCCAAGACGATATACCCATAAAAAAACACAGACATTCCGCAAAGGAAAACAGCGTAATAATAAAAGGGGCGGAAGACATACTGGTGCGTTTTTCTGGCTGCTGCTCGCCCGTACCTGGAGACGAAATTATCGGTTACGTTTCACGCGGAAGGGGCGTAAGCGTTCACCGCAAAGACTGTCCCGCAGTCAAAACGTTTGAAAAAGAGCGTTTGGTTGAAGCCGAATGGGCAAAAGAAACCGCAGAGGCTACTTTCAGCGCGACACTCCAAATAATATCAGAAGACAAAGGCGAAGTCTTTGCCGATATTACAAGAGTTATCGCTAATGAAAATTTGCCGCTTTTATCGATAAACGCCAGAAAAGATCCCAAAACCAAAAACGCCGTAGCTACCATTACCGTTGACATTGAAAACAATGAGCAGGTAGCCGCGTTAATCACAAAACTAAACAATCTGCCTAATACGATAAAAGTTTTCCGTACGACAAAATAGTTTTAATAAAAAAGTCACTATAGCTTAAATATGAAAAAAATGAGAAATCAAAAGATTACTTCTAACAGTAACTGCTATAGACATATTTAAAAAAATAAAATTATGCCGAATACTAATAGCTATTAGGCGCAAAAAGAGAGTTTTTATGAATATTATTGTAAAAAGACTGCAACTTGGAATTTTGTTCACAAACGCTTATGTTATTACGAATAAAGATACGCATAACTGCATAGTTATCGACCCCGCTTTTAATAAGGGCGAGTTGAAAAACTATCTCGCCGAAAAAAATCTGAATTTGCTTGCCGTTTTGCTTACGCATTCGCATTTTGACCATTGCGGCGGAGTCTACGACATTACAAAAGATAAAAATATTCCTATTTATTGCTCCGAAATCGATGCCCCGATGACTAAGTACGCTTCAAAAAACCGCTTTGGCGATCCCGCCGAAGACTGCGAAGTGACGAATTTTGTGAGTGACGGCGAAACGCTTAATATCGGCGAATTTACTTTCAAAGTTTTAGCCACCCCGGGACATACGCCCGGCGGAGTTTGCTACATAATCGGCGATTATATGTTTACGGGCGACACTCTTTTTGCGGGCACGGTCGGACGGGTGGATTTACCCGGCGGCGATATGGCTAAAATGCAGGAATCTTTGCAAAAAATCAAAAAACTTGACCGCGATTATTTTATTTGCCCTGGTCACCAGGAAACAACAAGACTGCTTCACGAATTGGAACATAATCCTTTTTTAAAATAAAATTTTTAAATTAAATTTAGTTAAAACTATTTTCAAAAGAAGAAATTATCATTGCAAAATAAAGGGGACAATCTTTAATTATGTCCGAAACACAAATCTTAAAATTTTATACAAACGAAAACGGTTTTGCGCCCGAGTTACTTGACGTTGCGAAACTGTTTTTTTCTCGCACCGAATTTTTAACTGTAAATGAGAGTACTATTGCGGACATAGTAGTAAAATCCGAAATAAAAAACGATGAATATAGCTGTTTTGCTTCATATAACGACGTAAATTTTGATCACAAAATTATTTTAAATAGACTTTGGACGAAGTTAGAAGAAAAAAGATACAAAAAGAGATGTATAAAATCCGCTTTGTACGCGTGTTTAAAAAAAGTTTTTAATAAACAGCCACCGTGGGGAAGTCTTACTGGTATCCGCCCCGTAAAACTCGCCTATGAAATAGCGGAAAACGAAAATGCCGATTTTCGCACAGTTTTTTCTGAAAAATTCGACGTTTCGCCGTCAAAAATAACGCTTGTTGAGCAAATAATAAACAGTCAAAAGGGTTTGAGAACAATCGACGACAATTTTATTGACGTTTACGTTGGTATTCCGTTTTGCGTAAGCCGCTGTTCGTATTGTTCATTTACCAGCGGCGTTATTTCAAAGCTAATTAAGCATGTTGAGCCGTATGTAAATAACCTTATGACTGAAATTAAAACCACTTTGAGCTTTTTAAAAGAATACGGCTACAAAATTCGTAATGTGTATTTCGGCGGCGGCACGCCGACCAGCCTTTCTGCAAGCGACCTTGACTTGATTTTGAGTTGTTTCGATTTTCCCGTATCCGAATTTACCGTGGAAGCGGGCAGACCGGACACGATAGATAATGAAAAGCTGAGTGTTTTAGCAAATCGGGGAGTTAATCGTATTTCCGTCAATCCGCAAAGTTTTAATCAAATCACTTTGGACAAAATCGGCAGAAATCACAGCGTAAAAGAAATTTATGAAAAATTTTCCCTCGCGCGTAAGTTCGATTTTATTGTAAATATGGATTTAATCGCGGGCTTGCCCGACGAAACCGAGCAAATGTTTCGTTATTCGGTAGATGAGGCGGTTTCGCTTTGCCCTGAAAATATAACTATTCACACGCTGGCTCTAAAAAGGGGAAGTTTGCTAAAAGAGCAGGAAAACTTGACGGCAAACAGCGAAGAAGACGTTATAAAAATGGTGGAATACGCCAGAGAAAAACTCAGTTCAAACCGTTATGATCCGTATTATCTTTACCGTCAAAAATACGTTTCGTCAAATCTCGAAAACGTCGGCTACTGCAAAAAAGGCACTCAATGCAGATACAATATAGATATAATGGAAGAAACGACTTCTATCGCGGCGTGCGGTTGCAATGCCATTTCCAAACGCGTTTTCTCTGCGCAGAACCGCATAGAACGTCAAGCCGACCCAAAAGACGTAATTACTTACAACAACGATTTACCGCTTTACCTCGCCCGCAAAAAAGAATTATTTAAAAAATAATTTATTTGCTACAAGCGGTAAACCCTGCAACACATAGGAGTAAAATAATGGAAACACAATGGAATGAATTTATTGACAATTATATAAAAAAAGATAGAGAAAAACACGCAAAAAAAGACTTTTCATTTCCCGTTACAAAACAGTTGGCGAACGGTATTGAAATCACAATTCGCTTAGAAACCGATAAAGACATAAAAGAAGTTGAAGAGCTTACCAAACGCGCATTTTGGAAGCGTAAACGGATGAAAGAAATTTGCGGCGCGGGCTGTGACGAGCATTATCTTTGCCACACGTTGAGGACTTCGCCCGAGTTTGTGCCTGAGTTGAATTTTATCGCGGAGACAGAAATCTGCGGAGAAAAAATCATCGTCGGAAACGTGATGAGTAGTATGGGCTATATCGAAATCGGCTCGAGCGAACTGCGTCCCGTGCTTAATTACGGTCCGCTGTCGGTACTGCCCGAGTTTAAAAATACAGGCATAGGCAGCGCGTTGATGACTCACAGCATTCAAATAGCGAAACAACTCGGCTACGGCGGAATTTTATTTTTCGGACATCCAAATTATTATCCGCGCTTCGGACTCAAAGAAGCGATTGTCTTTGGAATAACGACTTCTTGGGGCAAAAACTTTCCCGCATTTATGGGTATGGAGCTTATTGACGGATATTTGAGCGATTTTGGAGGAAAATATCACGAATCGCCGCTTATGGCTGTGAACCCAGCTGCCGCTAAAAAATACGATACAAAATTTCCCCATATACCGCTCACGCCAGAAATAGTTCCCGCGTCGGAAATTCATTTACCTTTTATAGCAAAACTGCTTGCCGAAAAAAATAATCCGACAACCGCGCGGGAGTGGCTTGAAATGGTAGTGGATACTGAAACAACAGCGAATTATATAATTTATACCGAATCTCAACCCGCGGGATATTTGCAGTTATCGCTATGCGGAGACGATACAATATGCGTTTCAAAACTTATCAGTTGTCCCGAGTGGAAAGATGAAAATCTCGAATCTTTCGCGCTTTCTTTCGCAAAAGATTATGCAAATACTAATTCAAAAAATTTAAAATTTGATAATTGATTTTTAATATTTTTTTGTTATACTGGAAGTATAAAGTAGGAGGCGCGTATGAAAAATGACGAAATACAATATAAACGAAGTAAATGTTTTAAAATACTGCTTATTTCTCTTTTAATAGTTTCCTTACTAAGTATTTTCAGTTCATGCTCAATTGAACGTGAGAACAAAATTCCCGATGAATTGAAAGGCTATACCGTAACGGTTAACGAACATATATCTTTACCTTTTAATAGCTGGTCTCTCGCTATCAGCAGCGTTCCTGGTCTGCCAATCGAGTTTGATTACGATGACACTAATACGGTTGTTGAAATTACGGCGGATGACGGCGAGTTTCTTATATTAAATAATTCAAAAATCGAATATTTGGGCAAAAATTGTCAGCTTGTAAATCCCCAAAATATCTATTGGACAAATCTTGAAGACGTAGAATTATTTACAGGTCAAGATACATACGTTGGAATAATCGTTTACGAAAACGGCAATATTATCGGTTATGCTGTAATAAATATCTATCTGGATTCAGAATCAGATATTTCATTCAAAGCAAAATTTATCGAGAGTTATTCCTTTGAAAAAATCAACGGCGAATATCAAAACATCGACAAAGATTTGATTTTGCAGCTTATCGAAGAAGCGAAAGAATCCGCGAACTAGTTTTAGTCAATTTTTAAATTCATATCGATTTTTATTTTTTTTATTTTTAAAACCTAAAATTAAAACAACCCTTCTAACGAAGGGTTTTTTAATATGATTGAGTATGAATTTCAAAAAATTTAAAACTCGTTGATTAAATTTTTATATTGATAAAAAAACAAGTATTAAAGTGCTAAGCTCCTATGATGTTTTTTGTGAATTCAACAGCATAAGTTACTACAAATGCTTTTACAAGTTCAACACACACCGTACCCGCTTTTTTGAGAAAGTTCTTTAATTTTTCATATTTAATTTCTGCATTTTTCTTTTGTAAAGTCTTAATTTCTTCAATTAGTTTTCTCAAATTTTCAATATCATAACTTGATTCTACAACTTGCTCAAGAATTTGTAGAATTTGATTTGATGTCATTCTCTGTACAATATTTGAATTGTTTGATATATTGTTTACTTCACCAGTTGTATTAATATTTATTGTATTATTTATATTTGCTATTTGTTGCATTGTGTTTTGAGGTAATTCCAAAGGTTGTTTTTTATATGTAATTTTCAAAACTTCTAATTTATAATCATTCTCGAATTCATAAATATAATTAGGGTCAACATCTTCCACGAAATAGGTACTATCATGCTCATCTATTAATTTATCACCTTTTTTTATTATGTATCCAAATTTTCGAATCAAGAGATTATTGGTTTCACGAATGTTTAGCGCTTCAAGGTGTGTGATTTTACCAGCGACAAGTATCACTGGAATAAGTGGTTTTTCATTAAATTTTTTTTCCGTTTCAGAAAGTAAGAAGTTAGGTACCAAGTTATTTTTCTTTGCAAAATTTGCAGCTGTTTCTATTATTTTTTTCATATTAGACCTCTTTTTATTTATTATATCATAAGTATGGTAATTATTCAATTAAAATTTAAAAAGACATACAAAAAACCCCCGAAAACGGGGGTCTTTTTATTTTGGTGGGAAGAGGTGGATTCGAACCACCGAAGTCGACGGACGGCAGATTTACAGTCTGCTCCCTTTGGCCACTCGGGAATCTTCCCAAAAAATTGGAGCTGGTGATGGGAATCGAACCCGCAACCTATTGATTACAAATCAATCGCTCTGCCTAGTTGAGCTACACCAGCATTTCAATATGAATTTTTCATAAAAATGGTGCCTCGGGGCGGACTTGAACCACCGACACGGGGATTTTCAGTCCCCTGCTCTACCAACTGAGCTACCGAGGCAACTTGGCGACCTGGATGGGACTCGAACCCACGACCTCTAGCGTGACAGGCTAGCGTTCTAACCAACTGAACTACCAGGCCAAACTTTTCTTAAAGTAAAGCAGGAATCTTTGGTGGGCCTTCAGGGACTTGAACCCCGGACCAATCGGTTATGAGCCGACCGCTCTGACCAACTGAGCTAAAGGCCCACGTTATGGTCGGGGTGAAAGGATTCGAACCTTCGGCCCTATGGTCCCAAACCATATGCGCTACCAAACTGCGCTACACCCCGTCAGGTGGTGGTTCCTACTCGTACAATAGCTTATTTAATTTAACCTATTTTTCAAAAATTGTCAATGTTTTAGCGGTAATTTCTTTAAATTTTATTGAATAATTTTGTGCAAATTTATTTATTTTTCGACAGTATTGTAATTTTTACTTTCCCATACTCAGTTTAAAATTGAAAATACCTTAGCTTTGGAGGAAAGGCTTATGAACGTGCTTGCTAAAAAAGACAAAGGCGACCTTATTTTGTCTTTGATAGGCGAACTGGACGACCATACTTCTGCCGAAACCCGAGCCCGCTTAGACGAAATCCTTGAAAATGCCGTTTTTGACTGTCTTATTTTTGATATGAAAAAACTTAGTTTTATGGATTCGACGGGAATAGGGGTGCTTATCGGCAGATACAAAAAAATCAAAGATAAGCACAAAATTTATATTGCCAATCCGTCAAAAAACGTTGATATGATTTTTCAAATTTCCGGTTTGTATAACGTAATGCCCAAAATATGAGCAAAAGGAGAAACATATGTGTGAAAACAAAATGACGCTTTCGTTTTTGGCTGTGTCGGAAAACGAGAGTTTCGCCCGTAGCGCGGTTGCCGCGTTTTGTCTTGGGCTAAACCCAACGATAGAAGAAATCGGCGACATAAAAACTGCAGTTTCGGAAGCCGTGACAAATTCTATCGTACACGGGTACGGCAACAGCGGCAAAGGTTTCGTGACTATTACCGTGGCTGTAAACGGAGAAACCGTGACGATAAAAATCGCTGACGAAGGAAAAGGTATTGACGACGTTTCAAAAGCAATGCAGCCGTTTTTTACATCGGGAGATATCGAGGAACGCAGCGGTATGGGATTTACCGTAATGCAAGCTATGATGGACGAAGTTAACGTGGAAAGTCAGCCAAAGTCAGGCACTACCGTTTTTATGAAAAAAATAATAGGTTCGGGAGTCCGCGATGCTTGAACACGAAGAAACTATGCGGCTTATTGAGCTGGCAAAAAAAGGCGACGAAAACGCGAAGACGGTTTTGATTCAAGAAAACACGCCGTTACTTAAAAGCATCATTAAACGTTATTTGGGCAAAAGTATCGAGTACGACGATCTTTTCCAAATAAGCAGCATTGGATTATTAAAGGCGATATATAATTTTTCTCAAGATTATAATGTCAAATTTTCCACATATGCCGTGCCGATGATTTTGGGTGAAATAAAAAGGTTTTTGCGTGACGACGGGTATTTAAAGGTATCGCGCTCAGTTAAAACGCAGGCTAATAAAATTTTGCAATATATCGACCAAATGCGAAAAATAGGGAACGAGCCGACCGTCGACGAAATAGCGAATCATTTTGAGATAGAGCCGAGCGAAGTTGTGTTCGCTATGGACGCGGTAAAATCACCTGTGTCGCTCTATGAAAAAACCAATTCGGGCGACGAAAAAAGCCAGGAACTGGTGGACAAGCTCGTTATGCCGTCAAAAGACGAGGACCTAATCGACCGAGTAATATTAAAAAGCGTTATAAACAAACTCAGCAAACGAGAGAAAAAAATCATTTTACTTAGATATTTTAGAGATATGACGCAGGGCGAGATAGCGAAACTATTGGGCGTTTCGCAAGTGCAGGTTTCGAGGCTTGAAAATAAAATACTGGAAAAAATCAAATCGTATTTTCTGCAAGAATAGTAGTTATTTGCTGCTATTCTTTTTACATATTTTTTGTTGCGTGGTGCTCACGCTTTTTTTATGGTTTAATTTTTATATTTAATTTTAACCAACAATATTCTCTAATTGTTCTCAATTTTTTTTAAATTTTCGAAAAAGAAAGATATAAAAGAAAATTCGAAATCGTAAAAACTTTTATTCACCAAATCGCATACAGTTTTTTTAAATAATGAAAGCGACTTTTTTTAAAAATTCGTTGGTTTTGATTATTTTAAATTTTAGTTGTCAACACTTTTTAGGGGAGAAATTTATGAAAACCACAGAGCCGAAAGAATTTGAAAAAAATATAACGAATAGGGAGAGCTATTGCCCGAAAAAAAATATAAAAAAAGGTATGGAGACGGGACAATGAAACCAAAAACAGAATTTAGTGAAATTACGATAGAAAACTACAAGGACTATGTTTTTGAAAAATCGCCCCGTTCCGCTCATTGGAAAAATATGTTTTGGGCTTTTTTGGTGGGCGGACTTATCTGCGCTTTCGGGCAGCTTCTTATCGAGTTATATATCATTTGGGGAGTGAAAGCGGAGCTGGCTTCGTCATTGGCATCGGCTACGCTTATTGCTTTGGCGGCGATATTTACAGGTATCGGCGTTTACGACAAGCTGGGCAGATTCGCGGGCGCGGGCAGTACCGTGCCGATAACGGGCTTTTCAAACGCTATGGTTGCCCCCGCGATTGAATTTCGCTCCGAAGGCTTAATCTACGGTCTTGGAGCGAAAATGTTTTTAATCGCGGGACCTGTAGTCGTAAACGGCGTGCTTGTTTCGGTGGTAGTCGCGCTAATACGCAGTTTGTTTTTGGGGGTAGGTTAAATGCAGTTTTACGACAAAAAACAAACGTTACATTTTAAAAATGTGAGTTTTGTAAGCGGTTTTACGCTTGCGGGACCGAAAGAAAAACAAGGAAAGCTCGGCAGCACTTTTGATTTGACTTTAGAAGACGACAAATTCGGTGAAAAAACTTTTGAGAAAGCCGAACGCAAAATGTTTGAATATGCCGTGAGCGGAGCGATAGCGAAAGCCAACTTGCAGCCGAATGATATAGATACGATTATCGGCGGAGATTTATTAAATCAAATAGTATCTGTTTCTTTTGCAGCAAAAAAGTTTAAATCGTCTTTTTTAGGCTTGTATAACGCTTGCGGAACATACGTGGAAAGTCTTATTATCGGTTCTTTTTTGACGGAATTTTTCAGTAAAAACGTGCTTTGCGTAAGCGGCAGTCATTTTTCTACAGCGGAAAGACAATATCGTTATCCGTTGGAACTTGGCGTGCTGCGTTCGCCCGTTACGCAATGGACTGCTACGGGTGTCGGCGCAAGCATATTGCAACGGCATAGCGACGGCTGTCCGAAAATCGTATCCGCAACCGTAGGCAGAGTGATGGACTACGGAATAATGGATGTTAATAACATGGGGGCGGCAATGGCTCCAGCCGCAAAAGACACGTTTACGCAGTATTTCACCGATACGGGGAAAAAACCGTCGGATTTCGATATGATAGCCACGGGCGACCTTGGAAAACTCGGCAAAGAAATACTTATCGACTTAATGGAAAGGGAAGGGTACGACTTTAACAATAATTATATAGATTGCGGAGCCGAGTTGTTTTATGAAAAACAAAAAACGTATATGGGCGGCAGCGGCGCGGCATGCTCGGCTTTGGTCACTAACGGCTGGCTTTATAACAATTTGAAAAAAGGCAATATAAAAAATCTGCTTTTGGTCGGCACGGGCGCTTTGATGAGTCCGACCACGTCTTTTCAAGGCGAAAGCATTCCCGCTATCGCGCACTTGGTTGAAATCGAAATGGGGCAAAAGGAGAGCTAAATGGCAATAAATATATTAAAAGCTTTTTTGGTGGGAGGCGGCATTTGTCTTATCGGACAAATAGTCATAAACATTACTCACATTACAAACGGCAAAATTTTGGTTATATTTTTGATTGCGGGCGCGATTTTGGAAGGATTTGGATTGTACGATCCTTTGGTAAAATTTTCGGGCGCGGGCGCCAGCGTTCCTATCAGCGGTTTTGGCTACGCTTTGGTTAAGGGAACCGTAAAAGCTATTGAAGAAAAAGGTATTTTGGGCGCGCTTACGGGCGGACTGGAGGCGACGTCATTAGGTATATCGACCGCGATTGTGTTCGGCTACTTAGTCGCGTTGATTTTCAAACCCCGCACTAAAAAGAATTGAGAATAAAATATATAATGTATTAAAAATTTTAGTTTTTAATTTAATAATTGTGTATTTGTTTTTATGAATATTCAGTAGTAGATACCCGATTTAATGGGTTATGCCCGTTTGGGGTATCTGTTTTTTTACGCTTTTAATATTTAATAAAAATAACGAGAACTTTCTTCAATTTTGAGAAATATTTCGTTAAACTGTCATTTTAATAGTCAAAAATCTCGCTAATTAAGTAAATATTCATATTTTTTCTTTGCTTTAGTTGTTGTATAAAAAAATATTCGTATCAAAATCCCTTCCCGATAAATATAATAGTGTCGGGGGAGCAAAATTGCGTAAAAAAACAAGAAAAATTTTAATTTTTACGATTTTGGCGGTTTTTATATTTATCGTCGCGCCTTTAATGATTTTGCATTCCATTTCCCCAAAAATAGTAGAATACGGCAACGCGCAGGTAAAAACACAGACCACGATAGCCGTTAACGACGCCGTTTTAAATACGCTGAGCGATTTTTCTTACGACGACTTTGTAAAGGTTGAAAAAGATTCCGACGGCAAAGTATCTTGTCTTACGGCAAATTCTATGCTTGTAAATAACCTTGCCCGTATAGTGGTCGTGGCGGTGGAAAAAGAGCTGATGTCGGTAGCAAAAACTGGCGTGAGTATGCCGCTTGGCAATCTAAGCAATATGGCTATTTTTACAGGCATCGGACCCGACCTTTATTTCAAACTCAGTCCGTATCAAAGCGTGACGTGCGAATTTGTTTCGGAATTTACTTCCGCGGGTATAAATCAAACGCGTCACAGAATAATATTGCGTGTGAACACGGCGATGACTTTGATAGTGCCGACAGCAAACACCGTAATAACTAATACCACCGACATAATTTTAGCGGAAACGGTATTGGTCGGAGTTGTGCCTAATATGTACGTTGATTTCGATTAAATAATTAGCCTTATAAAGATGATGATTATCTTCGCAAAAAAAAATTTAAAAAAGCGGAATGGTTAAGCTGTTCCGCCATTTTTAAAATAAATTAAGTTTTGATAGCAATTTTTTATTTTTTTAATAATAAAGCCAATTTTAATTTTTATAAAGCCGAAAAATAGTTGTAAAAAAAGTAAAAGAATGGTAAAATCAACAGTATAAAGCTATGAAAAAGCATAAGAGCCCGCAAAAATCTTGCTTTAGAGAGCGGTTGGACGGTGAAAAACCGCGCGGAACGGTCGGGAAGATATTCACTTTGGAGCTTAAAACGTGAAAATAAGTAGCGTTTTACGGATTAACCCCGTTAAAGGTTTTTATTGAGTTTCTTTTTAATTAAGAAAGAATTCAGGTGGTACCGCGTAAAATTTCGCCCTGATATGCTAAAATATAAGCATATCGGGGATTTTTTTTATTAAGCTAAGGAGCGTATGTGTTATGAAAGAAAACATAGCGAAACTGATTGAAAATTGCAAAAAAGAAATCGGGCAATCGGACACAATGGTAAAACTACGTGACGTCAAGGTCAAATATCTGGGCAAAAGCGGCGAGCTGACCGCTATTTTGCGCGGAATGAAAGACGTCGCGCCCGAAGACAGACCCGCTGTCGGCGTTTTTGTCAATGAAGCCAGAAATTTACTGGAAGCGGAATTTGATAAAGCTGAAAAGATTTTGTCAAAAATAGAGCTTAATCAAAAGCTTGAAAAAGAATTTATCGATATTTCTTTGGACAAGTTCGATCCAGCCGCTCTTGGCGGACTGCATCCGATTACAAAAATTCAAAACGAAGTGCTCGATTTATTTATAAACCTTGGCTTTGAAGTATTGGAAGGACCGGAAATCGAAACGGATTATTACAATTTTCAAGCGTTGAATATTCCGTCCGACCACCCCGCGCGCGATATGCAGGACACTTTTTATATCACGCAAAATATACTGCTTAGAACTCATACTTCTCCAAACCAAGTGAGAACGATGGAATGTAAAAAACCGCCGATAAAGATGCTTTGCCCCGGCAGAGTCTACCGCTCGGATTCCGACGCGTCGCATACGCCTATCTTCCACCAAGTCGAAGGTTTGGTAGTGGACGAAGGTATTACGTTGTCCGACCTTAAAGGCACTTTGGAATATTTGGCAAAAAATATATTTGACAAAAAAACTCAGGTTCGTCTGCGCCCGTCATATTTCCCGTTTACCGAGCCCAGCGTGGAAGTAGACCTTACTTGCAGTAACTGCGGCGGAAAAGGCTGTAACG
>DAOTGG010000009.1:0-33878 GCA_035446985.1 Eubacteriales bacterium | reverse complement strand
AGCCTTGATATTGGCGGCTATCGCGGACAAGCCGTCGACATTTAATAATATAGGGATTTGCGACGACGTTTTATCCACCGCCGGTTGCTTAGTTAAACTTGGCGCGAAAATAACGTTTGACGGCGAAAAAACCACCGTAATTCCTTTTAAAAAATCCAATAACGATGTTATTTTGGATTGCGGTAACAGCGGCACGACGGCAAGGCTTTTGGGCGGATTAGTGTCAGGACTCGGAATAAAAGCGAAATTTGTCGGCGACAAATCTTTGGCGAATAGGCCTATAAGAATAATCGAGCCTTTGACCGCAATGGGAGCGAAAATCACCCAAGCCAAAAACTGTCTATTTGAGATAAATCCGTCAGTAATCAATGGAATTAACTTTCAAACGCCATTCGTTTCGGCTCAGTTAAAGAGCGCGGTGTTATTAGCGAGCTTAAACGCGAACGGCGAAACGACGGTAATTGAAAAAGTAATTACCCGAAAACACACCGAAAATATGTTAAAAACTTTCGGCGGCAATATCAGCGAAAACATTAAAGGTCTTTATAATGAAATTACCGTTAAAAAAAGTTCATTAAAAGGCGTAAATATGACCGTGCCGAACGACTTTTCAACGGCGGCTTTTTTACTGCCTTTGGGATTAAAATACGGCATAAAAATCGAAAACGTACTGCTTTCAAAAGAAAGAACGGGATTTTTGCGAGTACTGGAAAAAGCGGGAGCGAAAATAAAAGAAGTCCAAACGGGTTATTTTTGCGGCGAGCCTACGGGCGACATAACCGTATATCAATCGGAAATAAAACCTTTTATTGTTGAAGCGAAAGACGTCTCGGATATGATAGACGAAATCCCAATCGCTTGCGTTACGGCGTGTTTAGCCAATGGTGTCAGCGAATTTCACGGATTAGGCGAATTAAAATACAAAGAAAGCGACCGCATAAGAGAAACCGCGAATCTTATAAATTCAATTGGGTGTAGTGCAGAAATACTTGACGACGGCTTAATCGTACGCGGCAACGGCAAAATTATCGGCGGAACGGTTAACTCCAACGGCGACCATCGCATAGCAATGTCGGCGGTAACGGGGGGAATTTTGTCAAGTAAAGGTGTAACGGTAAACGGTGCGGAATGTATCGGCGTTTCGTCAAGAAATTTTTTAAAAATGCTAGGTTTAGAATAAAGTTAAACGGTTTTGAAAATTCTCTATAAAAATTAACTACTTGACTAGCAAAAAAGGATTTATTTAAAATAAATAATGAAAAAATACGCTTTGATAGGAAACGGCATAAGCGAAAGCCTTTCGCCGAAAATATGGCGGTTTTTAGCCGAAAAAACGGGAGCAGAATTAACTTACGAGCTTTGCGACTTGCCAGCGGACGTTTCGGACAAAATTTTACTAGAAAACGTTTGCCGATTTGACGCAGTAAACATTACCGCGCCTTTCAAAAACAAAGCGGCGGATTTACTAAACCTTGATTATCCGATAAATCTAATAGTAAACGAAGGCGGTTTGAAAGGCTATTCGGTGGACGGAATAGGCGTTATTACGTCGCTGAACTATCACGGAATAGACCCGACAGGCAAAAAAATGCTTGTTTACGGAGCGGGCGGAGCGGCAGAATCCGCAATTTGCGCTTTGCTTTACGACGGGGCGAATGTGTCCGTGATAAACCGCACGCAAAAAAAAGCGGATTATCTTGCAAAAAAATATAATCTTAAAAAGCCCTTTAAAACATCTTGCGGAGTGCTGTCATTCGTCAGCGAAAACGCTGATTTTAGCTTAATAAAGCCTTATATAAAAACCGCGGAGTTTGTATTCGACGCAAACTATAAACATAAGTCTGAAATTTTAATCGAAGCGGAACAAAGTGGAAAAACGGCGATAAACGGTCTGGCTATGTTGTTTTTTCAAGGGGCGGCTTCATACGAAATATGCCAAGGGCAAAAACTCGGCGATATAGAAAATCTTTATGGGGAATTTTTGAAAACATTATGAAAATCCTTATTATAAACGGCGTTAATCTTAATATGCTCGGACGGCGCGACCGCGCAATTTACGGCGATTTAACCTTAAAAGAGCTGAATTTTGCGGTAAAAAAATACGCGTCGGCAAAACAAGCGAAGACGGAATTTTTCTTTTCAAATTCCGAAAGCGAAATAGTTTCGAAACTTCAAAAGACACACGCCGACGGCGTTATATTAAACGCGGGGGCGTATTCGCATTACAGTTACGCGATACGCGATTGTATCGAAAGTATCAATAAGCCCGTTATCGAAGTTCATTTGTCCGATATAGAAAATCGGGAAGATTTTCGGAAAATCCGAGTTTTCGACGGCGTGGTAAAAAAATGTTTTTACGGCGAAAAAGAAAAAAGCTATTTTAAGGCGGTAGATTATCTATGCGGCTTGTAAAAAACGTCGCCCTTATAGGTATGCCTGGCAGCGGAAAAACCTCGGTGGCGAAGAAACTCGCTTCGTTACTGGGACTAATGTCGGTTGATACCGACGAACTTATCGAGTTTGAAGTCGGAATGACGCCTGCGCAAATTTTCGAAAAACACGGCGAAAAGGTCTTCCGCGAATACGAGACAAAAGCTTTGTCGTCGGCTGTAAAAATGGAAAACGTAATTATTTCCACGGGCGGAGGAATAGTGGAGAATAAAGCCAATATCGACTTACTAAGCGATTGTTACGTAATATATTTGTCCGCTTCAAAAAACGCTTTGATGTCTCGTTTACGCAATTCAGACAGACCTCTTTTGAGGGGAAACTTATCGGACAAACTCGACAGTCTTTATAATAAACGAAAAAATCTTTACCTTAGTTGCAGAGATATGACTGTTTATACCAGCGCGATTTCCGTTAATACCGCCGCAAAAAAAATTTATGACATTTTATTAGATTTGAATATCGCAGAGAATTAAATTTCACGTTTTTAGATAATTTTTATTTAACGCAGACCGCTTTAAAAGGCGGTTTATTTTTTTCGAAAAATTAAAATTCCCGATATTTTCAAGCACCAAAAACCTTTATTTTACAAAACACAAAAATATTTAACTTTATCGGCGATATAAGAAAGCTAATTTTGTCAACAATAATTTTGTGATAAGAGACGGAGAAAATTTTGCAATTGCGCTTCTTGGCGCGGGCATAGGCTTTTTAAACGGGTTTTTGGGCGGAGGAGGCGGAATACTCGTTGTGTGCGCGCTGGTGGCGATATTAAAAATGCCCCAAAAAGAAGCCCATGCAACCGCTATTTTGGTAATCTTGCCGATAACGATAGTTTCCGCTATCGTTTACGTATTTAATCAAAGAGTGGATTGGCTCTATACGCTTTTTGCCACGCTAGGAGTAATAGCGGGAGGGCTTTGCGGAGCGGTGCTGTTAAAAAAACTCGATCCAAAAGTAGTGCAGATAGTTTTTTCGGCAATACTGGTCATCGCGGGCGTAAAAATGTTTTTTTGATGAAACAATATAAAAAAAATAATTAATAAAATGCGCAAATTTTCGCGAAACTATAAAACAAACTTTTGCAAAAAAAAGGTAAAATATGACTTATTTGATTATAGCGGTATTCGGCTTTATATCGGGCATACTCGGCGGCATGGGAATGGGCGGCGGGACTTTTTTGATACCGCTACTGGGATTTTTGGACATTCCGCAACAAACGATACAAGCAACAAATCTTATTAGCTTTATTCCAATGGCGGCGGCGACGCTCGTCGTGCATAAAAAAAACGGTCTGGTAAAAAACCACAGAGTTTTAATAATGATATTGCCCGCGGTAATCTTTGCGATTGTCGGTGCATTGCTGTCGAATGTTGTCGAAGACAAAATTTTGAAAATATCTTTCGGCATCCTGCTTTTGACATTAGCGGCTTGTCAAATATATGAGATTTTTAAACCGAAAAAAGATTTGGAATAAGTCGATTTTTAGCGGATTTTTTGCTTAATGGCTATTTACTTTTGACGTCATTTATGTTAAGGTAAAAACAAGTAAAACCAAGGGGGCGTTTATTTTGAAAAAGCATACCTTTTTACAGGGAGTGCATCCATCTGATAAGAAAGATCTGACGGAAAATAAGGCGATTGAAAAAATGCCTGTTTCGTCGGATTATTTTATTTCATTGTCGCAACACATCGGCGCGCCTGCCGCGCCTATCGTTAACCAAGGAGACAACGTAGCGCAAGGACAACTCATTGCCAAAGCAAACGGCAAAATTTCCGCGAACATTTTTTCTTCGGTTTCGGGCACGGTAGTAGAAATACTAAAACGCAAAAACGCGCAAAACACGGCGGTCGATTATATTCACGTAAAGGCTGAAGGCGATAACAAAGTCGCTTTGCCAAAAATGGAAAAAATCGACAAAGAATCGATTTTGCAAAGAATATTTGACGCGGGCATAGTAGGCTTAGGCGGCGCTGGATTTTCTACCGCTGTCAAGGATTCGCCTAATAAACCCGTCGATATATTGCTGATAAACGCGGCTGAATGCGAACCGTATCTTAACTGCGACAACAGACTGATGATAGAGCATATTGACGAAGTTCTTGATGGAATTAGTCTTATGGCAACGGCAATAGGCGTTGAAAAAGTTATTATCGGTATTGAAGACAACAAAATGACCGCTTACGAGAAACTTTCCAACAGCGGTTACGAAATAAAATTATTAAAGAAAAAATATCCGCAAGGCGCGGAAAAAGTTTTGATTTACACCTGCACAAAACGCAGAGTGCCTAATAAAGGGGGCTTACCTATGGACGTGGGCGTAGTTGTGCATAACGTGGCTACCGCTTACGCTGTTTACGATGCCGTAAGAAACAACAATCCGCTGTATAAGCGTGTTTTGACGGTTTCGGGCAAAGGTATCAACGACCCCAAAAATTTGTGGGTTCTTAACGGCACGCTACATAAAGATATTTTTGAGTTTTGCGGCGGAGTAAACGATAACGCTGTAAAGCTAATAAGCGGCGGACCGATGATGGGATTTCCTTTAAATAACGCCGATTGCTCGACGACAAAAGCGGAATCGGGGTTACTTGCGCTTACAGAAGACGAAATAAATTTGTTACAGCCGACCAACTGTATAAGCTGCGGCAGATGCGCGGCGGTATGCCCAATGCATCTTATGCCAATGTATATAGATTTTTATATTCAATCGGACGATCTTGACAGCGCGGTAAAATACGGCGCTATGGATTGTTTTGAATGCGGCTGCTGTTCTTTTATTTGTCCCGCAAAACGCTCGCTTGTCCAAAGCGTAAGGCTTGCTAAACAAAAGATGAGGGAGAGAAAGAAATGAAAAGAATGATTTATTCGGGTTCGCCTCATGTCAGAGCGAACGACAATACGAAAAAAATAATGCTTAACGTAATAATCGCTCTTTTACCCGCTTCGGTTATGGCTGTCGTTTATTTTGGAATGAACGCTTTGTTCGTGCTTGCCGTTTCGGTTTTGAGCGCGGTTATGGCGGAGATTACTTACTTACTGATAAGAAAAATGAGTTTTAAAGATGCTTTGAAGCAACTTGACTTTACAAGCGTCGTCACGGGACTTTTGATAGGTCTTAATATGCCTCCGCTTGCTTTATCGGCGTGGTACGTTCCCGTACTGGCAAGCGTATTCGCAATAATAGTGGTAAAAATGCTTTTCGGCGGCACGGGCTGTAATATCGCCAATCCCGCCATCACAGGCAGAATTTTCGTCGTTATGAGTTTCGGCGTGCTTATGAATACGTGGGCATATCCCGCTATCGGATTGCTTTCGGGCGGAAACGTTCAAGTAGTCACAGGCGCGACGCCTTTGACGGAAATGCTGACTCATCCGACGGGAAGCGGCGTTTTGCTTACTATGGGCTACTCCAACTGGGACTTGCTCTTAGGTACTGGATTGCCTGGCTGTATCGGTGAAACAAGCAAGCTTGCCCTTATCGTCGGCGGCATCTATCTTGTTGCGACAAAAGTTTTAAATTTCCGTTGGCCTTTGGTATATATCGGCGTAACGGGACTGTTTGCCGTGGCATTGAACGGTTTTGATTTCAGCTATTTTTTGCCGTCGATACTTTCGGGCGGACTTATACTCGGAGCTATTTTTATGGCGACGGATTACGTCACGACGCCCAACACAAAACTCGGCAACTATGTATATTTCATAGCTTTGGGTCTGCTTACGGCGGGACTTAGACAAGCCACAGGCGGAGAAGCGGTATCGTTCTCTATTTTGCTTATGAACTTGATTGTTCCGTTAATTGACAAATATATTGTTCCGAAACCTTTCGGATATAGAAAAGAAAAAAAGGAGGCGGCAAAATGAAAAAAATCTTAACCCCCTCCGTAAAATGCGTTTTGACGCTTGTTATCATCGCCGTGGTTTGCGTTGCGGCTTTGGCAATATTAAACGATTTACTTTACGTTCCGCCGGATTTTTCCGCTTTCAGTAACGCATACGAAGCAGAATACGATCAAGTCGAGGTTGCCGACGTAGCTACGACAAGCGGAAAAGTTTTACTGGCGGTTGAAGGCAGCGACAGCCAAGGCAAACAGCTTGTCGGACTGTATATAGAGTCCGCAGGTTACGGCAAAGCGAAAGCGTTTACCGTAATTATCGTTTTGGAAAAAGACACGGGAATTATTTTGGGTTCGTATATCAAAGAGCAAGGCAGTTCCGCTGCGCCGTATGATTACGACGAAAGCAAACTCGCCGCGCTTAACGGAACGAATATCGCCGACATAGTGCCGAAAGACCCCGAAATGGTCGTTACAGGCGCGACGCACTCGTCTTACGCCGTTATGAACGCGTTTGTCACAGCGCAAGAATATTATCAAGCCGTATACGGTGAATAAAAGGGAGGTTTTGAAATAATGAAAGTAAAAGAATTAGCATTAGACGGCATAGTCAGACAAAACCCCGCTTTAAAACTCGTGCTTGGCACCTGCTCGATTTTGGCTTTGTCAAACGAAGCGATAAACGGTCTTGGAATGGGCGCGGCGGTTACGTTCGTGCTTGTATGCAGTAACCTTGTAATATCGATACTGCGCAATATCATTCCCGACAAAGTCCGCATACCCGCTTTTATCTTAATAATAGCGACGTTTGTTACCGTTGTAAAAATGTTGCTGTATTATCTTGGAAGTAAGTCGGCGGCTATTATGGGTATATACAACGCAATGGGCGTGTTTTTACCGCTCATAGTCGTTAACTGTATTATTCTTGCCCGAGCGGAATCTTTCGCCAGCCACAATACTATCGGACTGTCGGTAATGGACGGACTCTTTATGGGTATCGGCTACACCGTGGCTCTGACGTTACTGGGCGCTGTCCGTGAAATCTTAGGCAACGGCAGTATTTTTGGCGTTGCGTTATGGAACTTTAAAATAGCCTTTTTCACAACTCCCGCAGGAGCGTTTATGACGTACGGTATGTTTATCGCGTTATTCACTTTTGTTTACGACCGTATTGTTCGCAAACAAAAACTCGGCGGAGCGAAAATATTAAAACCAAAAACGACGGAGGTATAAAAAATGGTATTTTCATTAGCAATCGCGGGAATATTTATATCTAACTACGTTGTAGTACAGTTTTTGGGTATATGTCCTTTTTTGGGACTGTCAAAAAAAGTTGACAGCGCGTTGGGTATGGGCGTAGCCGTAACTTTCGTTATGGTATTGGCTTCGCTTATCACCTATCCGATTTACACGTATATAATGCTGCCTAACGGTATCGAATATCTTGAAATAATAGTTTTTATTTTCGTTATCGCATCACTCGTGCAGATACTGGAAATGGTAATACGCAAAATGTCGCCGAGTTTATACAAGGCAATGGGCGTGTATTTGCCGCTGATTACGACAAACTGCGCGATTTTGGGTGTTGCGGAAATAAACCTTACTTACGAACTGGTTACGGGAGTATTTTCCGCGGCTCTAAACGGTCTATTCAGCGGAATAGGATTTACGCTTGCTATCGTTATCTTAGCGGGACTTCGTGAAAAAATCGACAAACTGCCCACGCCGAAACACATGCGCGGTTTTCCTATCTCTATGATAACGGCGGGCATTATGGCAATGGCGTTTTACGTTTTTACTTTTATAACGATGTAAGGAGTTTTGGTTAAATGTTACTGTTTTTTAGAGAAATAAATTGGGCGAGCGTGGGATTTACCGTTGCTATTATGTTTGCGGTGGCGTTATTATTCGGCATTATTATAATGCTGATCAGTAGAGTAACCGCCGTAAAAGGGGCGGATCCGCGCATTGCTGAAATAAAAGCGAAACTCGGCGGCGCAAACTGCGGAGCTTGCGGAAAAGCCGGCTGCGAAGATTTTGCAAAGGCTTTGTGCGAAGGCACGGCAACGCTGGAACAATGCGGACAAACGAGCAAAGAAAATAAGGTTGCAATAAGCAACATTCTCGGCATCAATTACACAGGCGGCGGAGATACCCGCATAGTAGTGGCTTGTTCGGGCGGCGTAAACTGCAAGGACAAGTTCGAGTACCAAGGTTACGGCGACTGCGTAAGTCAGCAAATGTTAGCCGACGGCAGAAAAGCGTGTCTAACCGGATGTTTGGGTTCGGGAACGTGCGTCAACGTTTGCCCCGTGCAGGCTATCGACGTTTACGACGGACTTTCTCATATTCTTGACAAGGTTTGTATCGGCTGCGGCAGCTGCGTAAAGGCTTGCCCGAAAAATATTATTCATCGTATCCCCAGAGAAGCCAAAATTTATGTGGCTTGCTCAAATAACTGCAAGGGCAGAGAAGTGGTCGAAATGTGTTCTACTGGTTGTATCGGCTGCGGACTTTGCGAGAAAAAATGTCCCGAAAACGCCATACATATGGAAAATAATACCCCCGTTATCGATTACAGCAAATGCACGGGTTGTATGACGTGCGTTAACGTTTGCCCCAAAAAAGTTATCAAACCGCTTGAAAAGCTATAAAAAGGGAATATACTTATTAAACACGTGTTTAAAAATGAAAAATTAGACTTTTTTTTCACAAAGGGTATTCACAAGTTGACAATTATGTGTTAACATTATTAAAAGTCAAATTTTGCGCTAAAATGCGACTTAACAAAATTTTTACGGATAAATGCCTGACGAAATAACTAAAAATCCTTGTTTTTAGGTCGTTTATGAGGGCATTTTAATATGGGAAGAAAATATATGGAAAGAGTGGGATTATTTGATTTGGGCTCTAATACCGCGAGACTCGTTATATACGATGTGTATGACGGCGGTTATTTTGTCCTTGTAAACGAAATGCGGGAAGCTGTAAGGCTTGGCGAAACGGAACGTGACGGAAATTTAAAACCGACACGCATTTTGCAAGCCATAAATACGATTAAGTCTTTCAAAAGACTTTGCACCGCAAGCAAAACGGACAGAATTATCGCTGTGGCTACCGCCGCGGTAAGAAACGCAAAAAATCAAAAATCTTTTTTGAATGAAATGTTCGCCGCAACGGGTGTAAAATTCCAGGTTTTGACGGAAGACGAAGAAGCGACTTACGACTATACGGGAGTTATCAACACTTTGGAAGCGCCGAAAGGACTGATTTTTGAAATCGGCGGCGGCAGTATGAAACTGATTTATTATAACAGACGCAATGTTTTGCAAAAACACGTATTGGATTTCGGCAGCGTCTCGCTTGCTGCGGAATTTGTCAGTCCGTCTGTAAAACCCGAAGTCGCGTGCCAAAACATCGAAAATTTTGTTAAATCAAGACTGGAAGAACTGCCTTGGTTAAAAGAACTCGATCCCGATACCCAGCTAATCGGCGTTGGCGGCTCGGCTCGTTCTTTGGCGAGAATAGCTAAAAGAATTAAAAAGTACCCTCTAGATATGGTACATAATTTTAGTGTAAAAATCGACGAGTTTGATTATATTTACAATATGATAAAACCGTTCGACCTTGAAAAGGCTAGCAAAATCAAAGGTTTGTCAGCCACAAGAGCGGACGTATTCCCGTGCGCGCTGGCTACTATGAAAGCTTTGCTTGATTATCTGCAAGCGCAAAATATCACCGTCTGCGGCTGCGGCGTCAGAGAAGGCATTATGTTTAATTACGCAGTACCGACGACTATCGACAAGCCGATTTCAGACGTACTTGGTCACGACTTACGCACTTTTATAAAGATACTCAATCTTGACGAAACGCATGCCGACCAGATGTTCAATCTTTGCGTGCAGCTGTTTAAACAACTGCGTGTTTTGCACAAGTTCCCCAGAGCGTATGTCAAAGTTTTGCGTATCGCAAGCATGATGTACGACGCGGGCAAAACGTTCAAATTTTACAATTACCGCAAACACACGTCTTATATGATTTTACATTCAAACCTTTTCGGCGCAAGTCACAGAGATATCGTGCTGGCGGCATACGTATGCGACATGTACAGCAAAGAAGAAGCAAGTTTAAGCGAATGGGCGCAATACAAGCCTATTTTGTCCGACGAAGATTATGAAGCGGTCAAAAAGCTCGCAGTAATCCTGCGTCTTGCCGAAGCCTTTGACAAGAGCAACGCGGGGCTGATAACGGAAATCAACTGCGACGTACTCGGCGACAGCGTAATTATGAAAACGGAGGTCGAGGGCGACGCCGCTTTGGAAATAAAAGAAGCCAATTCAATCGCGCTCGAATTCAAAAAAGTTTTCAAAAAGAACTTGGAAATACTTTAATAAAAATTACTTTACCCCTTCGTTTTGAAGGGGTTATTTTTTTTCATTTAATAAGAATTTAGCTATTTATATTGTGTGTTTATCTATTGTTAAAAAATGGGGTTTTTCTTTACAATAAATAAAAAATCATTTATAATAATTTTATGAAAAAAATCATACTCGCTTCGACTTCACCAAGACGAAAAGAACTTTTAAAACAAATAATTCCCGACTATGAGATATGCGTAAGTAACTGCGACGAAGTTTCCGACAAAAAAATTCCGTCGGAAATGGTAATGGACATCGCCGCAAAAAAAGCGCTGCCTGTTTTGGCTATAAAGGACGACAACTGCGTTGTTATCGGAGCCGATACGGTCGTTGTTCATAAAGGTAAAGTTTTGGGTAAACCGATTGACAGAGCCGAAGCCGCTGATATGCTTTCGCGCTTGGCTAACGATACTCACACCGTTTATACGGGTGTATGTTTGGCGACAAAAGAGCGGGTTGATATGTTTTTCGTTTCATCAAAAGTCATCTTTCATGAGTTGACCGAAGATATGATAAATTCTTACGTGGCCACAGGTTCGCCTATGGACAAAGCGGGCGCGTACGGAATACAGGACTCGGGTTTTGTTAAAGAAATTATCGGCAGTTATACCAACGTAATGGGTTTGCCCGTCGAAGAAATCACAGAGCATTTAAAAAAACTTACGGAGGAAAAATAAAAGTGGCAAATTTCGATATCGCGCTTGATTTAGGTTCGCAATATATAACGGTTGCGTGCGCAAAAACAGGACTGGTAATAAAAGAGCCTTCCGTAGTGGCGGTGGACGCGGTCGACAACAAAACGATAAAAGCGGCGGGACTTACCGCTGTCAAAATGAGCGCAAGCCAGTTGGCGAAAGTAAAACTTTGCCGACCTATCGTTGAAGGAGCTGTAGAGGACAAGGACAAAGCCAGATTTTTGCTCAAAACTTTGATTTCAAAGGTCTTGCCCGACAGTTCGCCTTTTTCACGCGCGGCGGTACTGTGCGTAGTGCCTTGCGCTTTGACAAAAAATGAAAAGCAAAAAATCGAATTTGTGCTCAATATCGTAAACGTAAAACAAACTCGTTTCGTAACCGCGCCGATAGCCTCCTCTGTGGAAATTTTTAAGCAGTTTCACGTAGATAGGGGCATAATCTGCGATATGGGCGCGGACAAAACAGATATTGCCGTAGTAGTGGAAAACGAAATTATTTCGGGCTGTTCGATATATTTTAGCGGAAGGCAGATAGACGAAGATATAGTCAATTTTGTTCACAAAAAATACAATCTCCAAATCACAACCGACGAAGCCGAAAGAATAAAACGCGATTGCGCGAGTTTGTACCCAAACGATATATCATCCGTTGAATCCAGCGGTATTAACATACTAAAAGGCGTTTTGGAGACGGTTGAAATAACCGCGAGAGAACTTTACGACGTCGTCGCAAACGTCATCAGTAAATACTGTCAGGTGATTGATAGTCTGCTCACAGCCGTTCCGCCCGAAATAGCGAAAACCGTGAAAAATGAAGGCGTTTTCTTGTGCGGCGGCTTGTCAAAAATAAACGGCATTGACAAATATTTTTTGGACGGACTGAAAATGAACGTTCGTATTCCGTCCGACTCCGACAATCTTAACGCGATCGGCGCGCTAAAACTAATCTAGTTGAAGTTAATATTTTAATAAAAAAATTTTGAAAGAGCGTAAACCGCTCTTTTTTTATTTTAGTAACTAAATTAGATTTATGTATTTTCACAAAATAAGCGAGTTTGCTTTAAAAAATAACTCATTAAATATCAGTAAATAATTTATTTATTAGTATCGATTAATAATCAAACAAATTCTAAAAAATTTATTGCAAAACTGAATTTCGATTTTTGTTAAAAGTTGAAATTTTTAGTTTATTTTGTCTTATTTTGGTTTTAATATTGATTAAGTTTTTTTTCGTTTTATAATAGAATTCCCGACTGAATTTTATAGGTAAGGTAATGGCGAGAAAAATTGTTGTGACAAGCGGAAAAGGCGGCGTTGGCAAAACGACCGTCACCGCCAATCTAGGCATTGCGCTGGCGAAAATGGCTCTGAGAGTCGTTATCGTTGATTTTGATTTTACCCTAAACAATCTCGATATAGCGGTGGAAGCGGAAAACAATATCGTTTTCGATATGTTTGACGTGGCGGAAAATAAGTGCCGCATCAAACAGGCTTTGGTGCAGAACAAAACGCTTCCGTCGCTTTTTTTACTGCCTTCGGTAGCGGGTAAAGGCAATATGAGCGAATGCGCGGTAAAAACTATCGTGACAAAACTCGACGAGATGTTTGACTACGTGCTTATTGATTGCCCCGCGGGAATTGAAGAAGGGTTTGAACGCTCGGCAAAATTTTGCGACGAAGCGATAATAGTTTGTACGCCGCATCTGGCGAGCTTGCGCGATGCGGACAAAGTTGCCGCCGCTTTGATTAAATACTGCCTTAATGACGTCAAAGTGGTCATAAACCGTATGCGCGGCGACCTTGTTGCCGAAGGCAAAATGCTGGACGCTTTTGAAGTCTTTTCGCTGCTGAACGCAAATCCTCTCGGCATAATCGAAGAAGACGATACGATTAACTGTACGGGATACGTTGAGCCTAACGATAATACATTCGATATTTTGGCAAACAATCTGCATAACGGAGCTACGGATATGATAGATTATTTGTCAAAACATAAATCTTTGTTAAAACGTAAAGCGAGGTGAATTTTTTTTGAACAAACAATATTTACGCGCCGCGCGCGTACTCAACAAAGACAAATGCAATACAAACGTAGACGGCTTTGAAAACGAGTTAAAAGCCTTTTTGTCGGAATATATGCGCGTCACCGACGCCGATATACAAATAATTCGCCTTGACCAGGGAATGGAAATGCGTATTTGCGTAAAATCAAGCGGTTTTATAAAACAAGGCAAAGCTATTTGAATAATGCCTCAGTCCCCGTCATAAATTAGAGTATAGTGACAAGGGGGAATCAAAATGGAACACAAAGACGTGTCAAAATGCCAATGCAGCGCGGTGGAGTCCGACTGGCTTGATATCACATACACGCAAAGAAAATATTTGGAAGAAGAGCAGGAAATATGCGATTATCAAATAAAAAAGCCAAAAGCGAAACTGCCTAAAAATATGCTTGTGACTGTGGGCGCGTTGATTATTATAGTAGGCATCGTCTGCGGTATGATTTTTATAAACGGCGGAACGGATATTTTTGAAACCGCAAAAATGGCTTATATCTCCACGGTTTTTGGAAACTCGGATTCCGTTAATCAAAAAACGTCGGTGACTTTACCCGTCAATGCCGTAGTGCAAGGGGTGGAAAGCGACGGTACTGTGGAAATCGGCGGCGGAACGCTGTGTATGAATTTAGCGCAAGGCGTGGTCGTTTCGATAACGGAAACGTCGGTAACCGTCAAAATTGACGAAGATATCAATATGGTGTATTCGGATTTAACTGCGATTTTGGTTGAAGACGGTCAGACCGTTGATGAAAACTCGGTTTTAGGCAAATACGACGGCACAATGAAAGTAAACGTCGTTATTGAAAATACCGTCGTTACCAATATTGTAGGAACGGACAAATCCTTTGAATGGGGCAACTGAAATTTAAAATAAAACTCAGTTTTTGGCTTGCCTGCGGAGCGGTTTTGCTCTTAGGCAAGCTTTCCGTTTTTGCGTTTTATATTGTGAGTGTTCTGATACATGAGCTTTCACATTATTTTACAGCCTTAAAATATTTTTACAAATGCGAAAGAATAGAAATTTCAGCTTTCGGCTTGACTTTGTACGGAGATTTTGAAGAAGCGGTGAGCAAGGAACAAACGGCGATAGCTTTGGCGGGACCTTTCGCGAACTTGGCTATAAGTTTGTTTTTGTTCGCCGCTTGGTATATTTACCCTGAGATATACGTTTTTACCAGTGATTTTTTGTACGCTAACCTATCGATAGGGCTGATTAACCTTTTGCCTTGTTACCCGCTTGACGGAGGCAGGGCATTACTAGGTATTTTAACGAGAGAGCGTCCTTACAAAAGCTCGCTTGCCATAGTAAAAACCTTGACCGCCGTTTTTTCGCTGGCGTTATTTGTTGTTTTTGTCATTTCTCTTTTTACAAAATATCCGCTTTTCGCTTTGGGCATATTCGCCGCGCTGCTTTTTTCCGCTCTATTGGAGCAAACCGACAAACAAATATATTCTCGGCTCAATGTGATTTTCGGCAAAAAAAAGCGTATAAAATACGGTCTTGAAAAAAAGCGTCTGATTTTTCTTCCCGAAACAACGTTAAAAACTATACTAGGCAAAATCGAAAACGGCTATGTGTTCGAGTTTGAGATAGTGGACGAAAATATGAAAGCGGTGGCGATAATAACGGAAGAGCGTTTTTATAATTACATTTCAAAATACCCCGTAGACACGCCCGTCAGTCAGATAATAAAAATTCCGACTTTCTAAATTGTTATAAATTTTTTTAATTCTGTGCGTAAAATTATTTTTTTGCGATAATATTTTTATTTTAAAGGACAAAATATAAATCGCGATATATAAAGTTGTGTAAAAATTCTTTTTTTGATATAATCGGCTTAATGAAAAAAATTGATAATAATTTGCTTGACAGCGTCAAAAATCCCGCCCGATATTTTGGCGGCGAATACGGTACGCCGAATATGGACAAACCTTGCGATGTGCGGTTTTGTCTTTGCGTACCCGACAGTTACGAAGTCGGAATGAGTAATCTCGGCACAAAAATACTTTATCATCTGTTTAACGAAATCCCTGGCGTCGTCTGCGAAAGATGCTACGCTCCGTGGCTCGATTACGCAGAATATTTAAAATCCAACAATCAGACTTTACACAGTTTGGAAACTCAAAAACCGCTAAAAGAATTTGATTTTGTCGGTTTTTCTTTTCAATTCGAGCTGGGCTATACAAATCTTTTTTATATGCTGGAGCTTAGCGGTATTCCGTTTTTGTCGAGCGAACGCGGTGAAGATTTTCCTTTTATCGTGGCGGGCGGACCTTGCTGCGTTAATCCCGAACCTATTTATAAATTTATAGATATCATATTCGTCGGCGAGGGCGAAGAAATCTGGCCGAAAATTTTGAATGATTACAAACGCTTTAAAGACCGCAAAAAAGACGAATTTTTGGAATATTTACATCAAACTTACGACTGTATTTATATACCGAAGTTTTATGAAAACGAGCGAAAAAACGGCAAACTCGTTGGTTTCGGCAACAAAAAAATTATTAAAAAATATAAAATCAAAGACCTTGATCACAGCTTCTATCCCGTCAATCAAATAGTGCCGAATATTGAGATAGTCCACGACCGCGCGGTGGCGGAGCTTTTCCGCGGCTGTTACAACGGCTGCAGATTTTGCCAGGCGGGATATATTTACCGCCCCGTACGGCAAAGAAAAGTCGACACCGTACTTAATATCAGTAAAGGTCTGTGCGATATAGGCGGATTTGATGAACTGTCGCTTAACAGCCTTAGCAGCGGCGATTACGAAGGCTTGCCCGAGTTAATCGAAAAACTAAAACCGTATACCGAAAGCAATCGCGTCCAAATAAGTTTGCCCAGTTTAAGGCTCGACAGTTTCGATGGGGCTTACGCCGACCAAAACAGACGAAGCTCGCTTACTTTCGCGCCCGAAGCAGGCACGCAAAGATTGCGCGACGTTATCAATAAAAACATTACGGAAGACGATATATTCGGCTCGGTAAGCCAAGCGTTTGACAAAGGTTTTTCCACCGTAAAATTTTATTTTATGATTGGGCTTCCGACGGAGACTATGCAGGACGTGCAAGGTATCGTTGATTTGGTTTACCGCATTAAACAGATGTATTACGCAAAGCCACGTTCAGCAAAAGGTCTGCGAATCAGCGTTTCGGTAAGCACTTTTATTCCAAAGCCGTTCACGCCGTTCCAATGGGAAGCGTTCGATACACGCGAAAATATCGCCGAAAAACAAAAATATCTTTACGACAAATTCAATGTGAAAAATATTTCTGTTTCGTGGCACGATTACGACAACTCTTTGACCGAAGCGGTACTGGCTCGCGGCGGCAGAGAGCTTGCGGACTGTTTGCTGTACGCATATAAACTCGGCGCGCGTTTCGACGCGTGGAGCGAATATTTTAAATACGATAACTACAAACAGGCTTTTGAGCATTGCGGCGTGGATATAAATTCTATCGTTGGCAAAAAGGACGAAAACGATATTTTGCCGTGGGATTTTATCAGCGTGGGCGTCGATAAAGAGTTTTTAATCAGAGAAAAGAAACTTGCCTATCAAGCCGTAACGACGCCGTCTTGCAGCAAACAATGCAATGGCTGCGGACTAAAAAAAGAAGGTTTTTGCAAATAATCACATAAAAAGGAAACTCGTAATTTCTTAAAAGCGAATAAATCATAAATAGCATTGTCAAGTTTTTGTTGAAAATTTGGTGCTTATGGAGAGATTTTTTTCAACTAAGTAAAATTTAAATATAAAGGAAAAAGCGTTTTGATTACTATAAAATACAAAAAAACATACCCTGCTAATTTGCTGCCGCATGTTGATACCTTGCGGGCTTTGCAGCGCATCTGGCGGCGAATCGGCGCGAACACTAATTATTCACAAGGATTTAATCCGCATATGCTTTTGTATATGTCGCCGCCTCTCACGCTAGGACTTAGTAGCCTTTGCGAGTATATGACCGTCGACGCCGAGACTGATTGCGACGTAATCAGTAAATTTAACGCTAACTCTCCGCAAGGAATAACGGCGGAAAAAGTTTTTTATACCGCAAAAAATCCCAACACGGCGGGAAAAATTACAAAAGGGGAATACGAAATTAACTGCCTAGGTCTGGGCAAAGCTGTGCAAAATTTCACGGCGGGCAAGAGTTACATTATCTCTTACGAAGAAAAAGGCGAAACGGTAAATAAAGACATTGCAGACAGGATTTTTTCCGTAAAGCCAATGAGCGACGACGTTGTTACGGTTATTTTGGCTTACGGAAACTTGAATTTGAAAGCCGACAGACTGCTGCGCTACTGGTGCGCCGAATACGGACTTGATTATAACACCGCAGAAATTACAAAAAAAAATACCTTTTGCGGCGACATTCCCACCGATGAATATATTGAAAATCTCGATAAAAAAGTGTAATCAAGGACAAAAAACTTCAATCTATGGAGTAGATATTCTAAATGCAAATCGCATATAAAAACATAATATTGCGGGATTATCTCGAAAAAGATATTGCGGATGAAATCCGCTGGTTCAATAAAGAAACGGCTTGGATGACTGCGGATACGCCGTGGGAGCCGATTGTGCCTGCGAATGAAATAGAAATAGAAAACGATATACGTCGTTACCTTTCTTCGATACGCTCCGATGCTGAGCGGTCACGGCTCGAAATAGAAACCGAGGGAAAACATATAGGTTTTGTATGCGCTTATTCTCCCAATAAAGATTTTGAAATTCAAGATAACCAAATTCAAAACGCAAATAAGTATTGCGCTTTGGGCATAGAAATTTGCGAACCCGCTTTTTGGGGCAAGGGTTTGGGCGCGCAAGCATTAAGCGCGTTCATACGGTATTATCATAACTATGACTTTAATGTTTTTTATTTAGAAACATGGTCTGGAAATGTCCGTATGATAAAATGCGCGGAAAAACTCGGTTTTTCAATTTATAAACGCGAACTTAACGCCAGAAAAGTAAACGATGTAAATTACGATGCCATTTTTATGCGTTTGGATAGAGTGTGTTAAATTTTTTAAATTTAATAATAAAAAAAAGAGCGGATAAACTCCGTTCTTTTTACTTTTATATCATATTTAAAATCTACAAATGATATTTCATCAATTCGACTTTGTCTTCTTCGTAAATCAAAAGTTCTTTTGCCAGCGACAAAGCTTCGTCTTTTACGTCGGGGGTGTGGCGAATAAGTTTGCCCATATCAACGATGCCGTTAGTAGTACCGAGTAACATAATCTCAGCGATTTTTCCGACGGAATTATCCATCATCATTTTCATTTTCAATGACATTTTTGCCATACCGCGCGCCGTTTTGTTTTGCGTTTCAAGCACACAGCCAAGGTTATTCGCCATTAGTTGCGCCCGTCTGCAAAATTCGTCGTATTTATTTACTTGACTGCGCAATAGGTCGCCAAAATCCATATTGTCCACATATTTAAGAATGGTTTCGGTCGATTCTCTGGCCATCAGAGCGTTATCGTTTATCGCGTTAAGTATTTTTATCGTATTAACGTTCTTTCCGCAGTCTTTTGCGGGTTCGTTCCACACCGCGCCGCGCGTGCTGTTTTCATTATTTTCGCGGGGTTGTTCATTCATATTATTCGTCCTCCAAACGGTAAAAATCGTAATATTCCGACTCGTCAAAGAGATAAAATTCGGGGTTTCTGCTCGTTTCAGCGTTCATAAAATATTCAAAATTTTTTATTTTGCTTTTTGGCATTATAGCATTTTCTCCTTTTGTGGGCTTATTAGTTTTTAGTATGCGGAAGGCGGTTTGTTTTAATACCTAAAATGTTTGACAAAAAAACAGCCTTATGATAAATTATTAGACGAGCCGCTTGGACTGGGCTATCTAAGCGTTTGCCGCACGGTAAACCGCCCGAAAACATAAGTTCAGCGAGACTGGGAAGAGGAGGTAAATTAAATGTACGCTATCGTAAAAACAGGAGGAAAACAATACAAAGCCACAAAGGATTTGATTTTTTCCACCGAATTGCTTAAAGCGGAAGTTGGCTCGACAATCGAACTGCCCGTTCTTTTGTACGCGGACGACAAAACGGTTTTGACAGGCAAAAAAGCTGAAAAAGTCACCGTTACCGCAAAAGTTTTGGAACACGGCAAAGGAGCTAAATTGACTATTTTTACTTACAAAGCAAAGAAAAACGTTCGTAAAAAACAAGGTCACAGACAACCGTATACAAAACTCAAAATAGAAAACATCACCGTCGGTAAAGAATAATGACGGAAATCAGGGTGATTAAAACTAACGGCAGCATTACCGCTGTCGACTGTCGGGGTCATTCGGGATATGCGGCTTGCGGCGAGGACATCGTCTGCGCGGGTATATCCACTTTGGTGCAAACGGCTTTGCTTGGGCTGCTTTCGGTGGCTCATATAAAAGTCAAATACCAGCGAAATGAAAAGGACGGGGTATTAAGCTTTAATCTGCCTGAAAATTTGGACGAAACCAGCAGGCGCGACGCCGATATGATTTTGGGCACAATGCTGTGCGGTTTGTCCGACTTATACACCGAATATTCGGATTTTATGAAATTGGAGGTTAATGAATAATGTTTATAAAGATTCAATTATTCGCCCACAAAAAAGGTATGGGTAGCACCCGAAACGGACGTGAAAGCGAAAGCAAACGTTTGGGAGCTAAACGCGCCGACGGTCAATTTGTTCTTGCGGGAAATATCTTGGTTCGTCAACGCGGCACTCATATTCACCCGGGTCACAACGTTGGAATCGGCAAGGACGACACTTTGTTCGCTCTTATCGACGGCGTAGTAAAATTTGAACCCAAGGGAAAGGCGAAAAAACAAGTTAGCGTATATCCTAACGCGTAATAAATAAAAACAAAAGCGTATTGAAATCAATACGCTTTATTTTTTATTTTGATAATTGTAATTTTATTAATTATTCAAATAACAGATTTTTGTAATTTTGCATTTCATAAAGGCTAATTTGTTTTTTTCAAAATTTCCAATTCTTTGAGCCAAGCGGATTTATCAAATTTTGTATTTGCTGGACTGGTGGAAGGTAGGCAAATCGCAATATCGCTTAACTCGGGGAAATTTTTAGTAAATATTTTATATGCCGTCTGCCCGTTAATAAGGATTTTTTTAATATTAGGCGCGTTTACAAGCAAACTCGGCACGTCCGCCACAGAATAATTTTTTATCGCGCTGTCTAATGAACCTATTATTTCGCACTTGGTCACGATATCCCATAAAGCGATTTCATTTACGCTTAGTAATTTTTTCTTTTCGGCAATCGAATGAATCGGCATACCGAAAAAATCCGACAGCATTTTCCAAAATCGGTTTTGCTTATTTCCGTAATAAAAACTGACTTCACGGCTTTTCACGCTTGGAAAACTGCCTAAAATCAAAATTAAGGAGTTTTCATTATAAAAAGGCTCGAATCCGTCGATTAATGTATTTTCGTTAGCTTTAGGATTTTTTATCATAAAAAGATTATAGATTCATTAAATTTAACTGTCAACTTGACAACCGATGCTTGTCGGTTGATAATAAGCGTATGATAAAAATACATGCCGATAAAATTATTTTAAATAACGAAAAAAATTTTGATATAAAAAGTATTTTGGAATGCGGACAGGTTTTTCGCTACGTTAAGTATGCCGAGAACAATTACGGCGTGTTTTCGCTTGATAAATACGCCCGCGTAACGCAAAAAGTGGACGACGTTGAGATTATTACCGACAATCCGCAGTATTTTTACGATTATTTTGACCTTGACCGGGATTACGGCAATATAACTCAAAAAGTCGCCGTCAACGATATTATGAGCCGCGCGGTGGAATACGGTCAAGGCATACGCTTGTTGAATCAGGACTTAACCGAAATCATATTCAGTTTTATTTTGTCGTCAAATAACAATATCAAGCGTATTCAAAAGATTATCGAGTGCCTTTGCTTGGAACTGGGCGAGAAGACAAAATACGGTCACGCTTTCCCCACGCTTGAAGCATTGGCGGGTAAGGACAAAATTTTTTATTGCGAAAAGGGTTGCGGATACCGAGCGGATTATATTCATAAAACGGCGAAGATGCTTCTGGACGGGTTTGACATAAACGAATTAAAAAATCTTTCCACCGCAGAAGCGAGAAAAAGTCTTTTGACTTTATCGGGCGTAGGGGGAAAAGTAGCCGACTGTATATTATTGTTCGGGCTAAAACGCGCGGATGTTTTTCCCGTTGACACTTGGATTGAAAAAGTGTATGAAAACCATTTTTCCGACGGAATTAAGCTTTCGCCGCAAAAAATTTCGGAATTTTTCGTTAAAAAGTTCGGCGAATACAGCGGATACGCTCAGCAATATTTGTTTTATTTTGAACGGGAAAGTATTGCAAAACAGCGTTAAATAGTTTAAAATAACCTTGAGTATAGATTTTGGAGGACTCTTTTAAAATGCCCGATAAAAAACAAATCGCTTTTTATATCGACGTAGACAACTGCGATATTACATACGACAGCTTTATTCATGCTAACCTGGCGTTGCAGGAAAAAGGCGAAATCATTGTCGCGAAAGTTTACGGCGTTTCGGAGCGAAGGAATAAAGATATTTTTGACGAAATAGCAAGACGCGGTTACGAGGTCGCGCCGCCTATGCGTATAAAAAAACGCGGTCAAAAAACTCTTGACAACAGAATAATAATCGACGTTATGGAAGACGTACTGCAAAACACGAATATCGAAGCCGTTGCGATTATCGCTCCGCCAGCCGATATGGTATATCTTTACCGCAGACTCCAAAGTTATAATATTGCGATATACGCTCTTGATAACAACGACGAGGAGTCTTCGCGGCTTGTCGACGAGTTTTTGGACGTGGGAATAGTTGACGTGCTAAAACCTTTGCCAAAGAAAAAAGCTGCAAAACCGATTGCGGAAAAAATAATTAAAGACGAAGAAATGACGGAAGAAAACACCAAAGAAAGTAAAGAAGAAAACACCGAAGAAATTATGGAAGAAAAACTAGAAAAAGCAGAAGAAAAAACCGATGAAATAAGCGAAGAAATCACGGAAGAAATAATTGAAAATCAAATACCCGAAGAAATAATTCCGCCTGTAACCGAAACCGTTAAGCCCTCTTACGAAGTCTTTGACGAACCTTCCCAAGCCGCCGCGACCGATGCGAAAAAAATTGAAGACACTCCTAAACAATCTGTGGCGGACCGTCAAATGGCAGGTGAATTCGCTTCTATGCTTAGACGAATAGAAGAAGCCGAAAAAAAATCTTCCGAAACTGCAAAAGTAATGAAAGAAGAGATTTTGGAACAAGTTGATTCCGAACCGATGCCGGGCGAAGAAAAATATGTGCCTGTCGACAGCGACAGAATTTTGGACGAAGTGGAAGAACTTGAAGACGAAGCGACGCCGCTCGACGACGAAAACGCGGCATTACTGGAAGAAATCAAAAAACTTTTGGACGAGTTTAAGTCAGAGTAAATTTTTTAAATATGTTTTTTTTAAACGCTCCTTTGGGGGCGTTTTTTGTATGCGGAAAAAAGTTAATAGATACGATAAACAAGGGCAATAAAAAAAACAATTTAGCGTAATTTAAAGAAACTCAAAAAGTATTCGCAAACAAACCAAAACATATAGTAATAGGGTAAAAGGAGCGAAAAAAATTATGACCAGCTTTGAAAAAGAGCTTTTTTCAACCGACGATTACGATATATTAAGTCTTGTCGGCGGTTTCAAATTTTCGGTTTTTAGCGGCAAATTTTGTGTTTTGGAAGGGCATACGGGCATAAAAAAATACGAGCAGACGGAGATTATTTTTAAGATAAAACGCCGCTATGTCAAAATAATCGGTGACGGATTGTATATCAAGCAGATGACGAAAAATTTTGCCGTCGTTGCGGGCGAGATAAATTCCTGCGAGGTGAGCAATGGTTAGCGGCAAAAAATACACCGTAAAAGGGCTTAATCACGCCAAATTACTCAGCGATTTTACCAAACTTAATATACCAATTAAAAATGTCAGGCGAAATAAAGATATTTTGAGCTTTGTCGCCAAAGTCCGCGACGACATTAGAATAGTTGATTACTTGCAAAATAAATGCTATAATGTATTATCTTGCGAATCCGTAGGTTTTGCCAAGTTTTACGACGCCGTAAAAAATAATCTTATTATCGTTTTGGCAGCAGTTATCTCAATTGCGTTGATAGCGGTAACGGGGAATTTTTGTTTTACAATAAAAATTGACACCACCAAAGACCGCGATACTGTAATTCAGGTTTTAGAAGATTACGGGGTAAAAATCGGCTGTAATTTAGCAAGAATAGACTTTGACACGCTTGAAAATTATTTAGAAAACAATATTGACGGCATTAGTTACGCCATAGTTGACGTTAATGGTTCAACTTTGTCGGTAGAGTTAATCGACAGTCTGCCGAAAAAAGACGTAATCGATTACAATAAGTCAGACGACATCGTTGCGGTTCGCGCGGGAGTTATTACAAGAATAGTATGTTTGTCGGGAACTCCGCTCGTTTCGGTAGGCGATACGGTCAGCGTCGGTCAAGTGTTGATAAAGGGCGTAAAGACTTTTCGCGACGGAACTACCGAAGACGTAAAAGCGGTTGGCGAAGTATACGCAAGCGTTAGCCTAAGCCATTCGCTCGAATACAGTCCCTGCGTTGTGGAATACATAAGAACTGGCGAAAAACAAATTTTGACTTCCTTTGACGTTTACGGGCACAACACCGACAGTCTAGGCAAAATAACTTTTCATAAATACGAAACTGAAACGAAGTTTTACACCTTTTTCCCGACGGGTATTGTGGCTGAAATTACTTACGTTTACGAATTGCAGCCGAAACTGACTTATTATACATACACCGAAAGATTTCCGTTGCTTGCGGGACGGGCGGAAGAACTTGCCCGAAACGAAGCCGATTTTATCGTACTTGATGTTATAACCACCGAATCGGGAAACATAATAACAGTAACGGTAACGGGAGAAATGTTAATTTCAGAATAAATTAAAATAAAAAAACCGCGGAGGAAATTTGGCAGAAATCACGAAAAAAATCGACGTTAATGACGTCGACGCCTTGATGAAAATATTCGGGGCTTTGGATGAAAACATCACTATTATAAAAAACGCTTTTAACGTTGAAGTATTAAATCTATTAGGCGAAAACTACTTAAAGGGCGAAGAAGAAAACGTTAACGCCGCGCTTACCGTCGTTGAAAAACTCAGCAAATTCATTCACAACGGCGATACGATAGACGTTGGCAGAGTTAAATATATGTGCGATTGCGCCCAGGAAGGCAAGCTTGACGAAATCGACGACCTTTTGCACGGTATCGTTATACTTACAAACCGCGGCAAACCCATAAAATGCAAGACGGTAGGGCAAAAAAAATACGTTGACAGCATAGCGAAAAAAACCATAACTATAGGCGTAGGTCCCGCAGGCACGGGAAAAACTTATCTTGCGGTAGCGTTAGCAGTAAACGCTCTTAGAGCCAAGCAAGTGGACAAAATAATTCTCACCCGTCCAGCAGTAGAAGCGGGGGAAAAATTAGGCTTTTTACCCGGCGACCTTCAAGAAAAGGTAAATCCGTATCTTAGACCGCTTTACGACGGATTGCAGGAAATGCTTGGCTTTGAGCAGTATCAAAAATTAATAGAAAAAGGGGTTATTGAGATTGCTCCTTTGGCATATATGAGAGGACGCACGCTGTCAAACGCTTTTATCATTCTTGACGAAGCGCAAAACACCTCGCGGGAACAAATAAAAATGTTTTTGACGCGTCTGGGCGAAGGAAGCAAAATGGTAATTAACGGCGACCTTACCCAAGCCGACTTACCCGAAGGTAAACTGAGCGGACTAAAACACGCCGCGACTTTGCTCAGAGATATACCCGACATAGGCATTATCACCCTTACGGAAAAAGACGTCGTTCGTCATCCGCTTGTTCAATTGATTGTAAAAGCGTACGAAGCGGCGGAAAAAAACAGGAGAAACAATGAAAAATAGTTGCGTTATAGATAAAACACAAAAAGAAAAACGGATGAAAAAACTTTATTCCGTTTTGATAGTTATTTTAGCGTACATTTTGCTGTATTTTGAAGTAGTCGTTTTTTACGTTATGCCCGATACGACGTTGACTTTTTCAAAAAGCCTTATGTACATTACCGTTCTAATTTTGCTTTGTGCGGGTACCTGCTACTATATGCTCTACAGCGACAGCGAAGAAACAAAATCGCTTAGAAAATGCGCCGCTCTCGCTCTTACCATGGTACTTAGCCAATTCTTAATCATACTTTTCGCGCACTTACTTAACTTGACTTTTTTAGCTCCGTTCGCTTTATGCGGACTAATAACTTCTATTATGCTGGATTCCAAGACTGGATTTTTTGCTAATTTCAGTTTGATACTCGCTTTTTTTGCGGCGCAATTATTATTCTCTTCCGCGCCGCCGTCAGAGTTGTATTATCCGCTATTCGGCGGAATGTTCAGCAGCGTAATAGCGTCATACTTAACCACAAAAAATTCACGCAGAATTCGTTATATATTTGTAGGCTTGCAGCTTAGTTTATTCACCGTATTGTCTACTATTATTTGCTATTTCATATTCGGCGTTTCATACGATGCCACAACATTTTTCATAAATATCGGCACGGCGTTCGGAAGCGGATTTTTATGCGTAATGTTTATGTTTTTATTAGTCCCTATATTTGAAAGAATTTTCAATTTGTCGACTAACTTCCGTTTGTCCGAATTAGCTAATACGGAACAAGCGTTGTTAAAACGTTTGTACGACGAAGCCCCGGGCACGTTCAACCATTGTTTAACGGTGGCAAATTACGCCGAAGCGTGCGCAGTAGCTATCGGTGAAAACCCGTTTTTGGCAAGAGCTGCCGCGTATTACCACGATATAGGCAAACTTAAAAATCCGAATTATTTTACAGAAAATCAAAATGGCGGCGTAAATCCGCACGACGAGTTGACACCCGAAGCTTCCGTTATGGCTATAAAAAAACACATAATTTACGGACTTACGCTTGCGAGAGAAAACCATTTGCCGCCTGAAATAGAAAGGGTTATTTCCGAGCATCACGGCACGATGCCGTTAAAATTTTTCTATCTAAAAGCGAAAAAATATACCGACGGAGAATTGCCTTACGACGAATACCGTTACGACGGACCGATTCCCACAAGCAAAATCAGCGGTATTATTATGATAGCGGACGCAGCGGAAGCGGCTTTACGCGCAGGCAACCGCGAAGATCCCGCGAAAATTGTCAATAACATAATCGCGGAAAGAATGAATTTTAACCAGTTTGTCGACTGCGACCTAACGATGAAAGACATAGATATAATAAAATCGACCATCATAACCACCTATATGGGTATAAAACACGAAAGAATTAAATACCCGAAGGCAAAACTTGTCAACAATGAAAAGATAAATAAAGACTAAAAAAATGAAAATAAAATTATATAACGCTAACTTAATTGAAAGAATATTTATAACAAAAGTTTTGAAAACGGCGAACGTTTTTTTATTGCAGCCCGATAATCTCGAAATCGCCGTTTCGTTTATCAATCCCGAGCAAATTAGGTCGCTTAATTACGAATTTCGAAAAGTCGACGACGTTACAGACGTATTGAGTTTTCCGCTTATTGACGCCGTGGCTGGAGAGCCTGTTTCGCTTGAAAATAACGCCGTGGACGTCGACGAGCGCACAGGCAGACTGTCACTCGGAGACATTGTTATCTGCCGCGACAGAGCGAAGAAGCAAGCGACAGAGTACGGACATAGCTACAAACGCGAAGTATGTTTTTTGGCGTTGCACGGCTATTTGCATTTAGTGGGCTACGACCATATTAACGAAGCCGACGCTCGTGTAATGGAGCAAAAACAAACGGAAATCCTTGCCCGCGCGGAACTCACAAGAGAGGTAAAATGAATAATTTTGTATCGGGATTTATCGCTATCGTAGGCAGACCAAACGCGGGAAAATCCACGCTTTTAAATTCGCTTATACAGCAAAAAATATCCATAGTCAGCCCAAAGCCGCAGACGACAAGAGACGCCGTTTTGGGAATATGGACTGACGAAAACTGCCAGATGGTTTTTGTCGACACGCCCGGCAGTATCAAACCAAAAAACGCTTTGGGCGACTATATGGCGAAAACTATCGAAAGAGCGGTCATTGATGTTGACTGTATTCTGTTAGTTATAGATGGTCACGACGGCATAAGCGAAGAAGAAATAGAACTTGTAAAAAAATACGGAGCAAAAAATATTCCGCTCGTTGTCGCTATTACAAAAACGGACATTGCGCAGCCCGAAAAACTTATGCCCGAATTGAGCAAACTTAACGAATTTTCCGCAATCAAAGAGGTTTATTCGGTGTCGGCGAAAAGAAACCGCAATATCGACGAGCTTAAAAACGGATTGAAAAAATATCTTAAAAGCAGCGAAATGTTTTTCCCCGAAGAAGACATCACCGATAAATCCGAAAGATATATCGTGTGCGAACTCATTAGAGAAAAAATACTGCTTTGCTGCGAAAAAGAAATCCCGCATGGCGTCGGCATTGTGCTGAACAAAATGGAGTATGATGAAAACGCCCTTATCTGGGACATTGACGCTAATATTATTGTGGAAAAACAGTCGCACAAGCCGATAATCTTGGGAAAACAAGGCAAAAATATCAAAGAAATCGGTTTACGCGCAAGACAGTCTATCGAAAAAATGCTTGACGCAAGAGTGTATCTGGCACTTTGGGTTAAGGTAAAAGAGGACTGGCGCGACAATCCGTATATGTTAAACGAAATAGGCTACAAAGACAAATAATGGCGGAATAAAAAACGCCCGCGCCGTTTATGCTAAGAGTAATCCAAGCTTAGATTTATGAGGTGACATAGGTGGAAACAAAAGACATTCTTTGGAACATGTTTACTAGGTCGGGCGATATCAACTGTTATTTGCTTTACAAGAAAGTGAAGAAAAACGAAACGAATGGATATAAAGACTAACGCAATCGCTCTTAGGTCGGCGGATTATAAAGAAAACGATAAACTGACTTGGCTGTATTCGGTGGAATACGGAAAAATTTGCGTTATCGCTAAGGGGGTAAAAAAGGCTACCGCAAAGCTGAAATTCGCGGTCGAGCCTTTTTGTTTTGGCGAATATATTTTGTCGCTTACTTACGATAAATACGTTTTGACGGGTTGCTCCCAAGTGGAAAGTTTTTACGATTTACGCGCCGACACCGACAAATTTTACAGCGGCGCGGTAATGCTCGATATGATAGCTCAACTGGAAATCGAAAAACAGCCCAACCCCGCCGTTTTTTTATTGCTATTAAAAGGCTTGCAGCTATTAGTCGGCGAAACCAATCCAAAAGTAACTTTAATTAAATTTATCTTAAATTATCTCGAAAACTCTGGCTACAAACTGAATTTTGACGAATGCGGCGTTTGCCGTTCCGTCAATTTTGACCGAATGTATCTTGACTATAATTCTTCCTGTTTCGTCTGTCCCGCCTGCCGCACCGCCGACAGCGTGGAGATTGCGCCGTCCGTTATGTCAACGCTGAAAATGATTAACGAAATGCCTTACGAAAAGCTCGGCGTGGTAAAAATAAAAGACGATTATCTAAAAAAAGCGTTGTCGCTTTTGGACGAATACATAGGGCAGTCGATGGCAAAAATCAAAAGCTTGAAACAATATTTGGAATTATAGGATTTTTTCATAAATCTAGCCTTAAATAAATTTCTACTTAAATTCATTTGTGTAAATAACGATTTTATTGTAAAATAGCGAATATAAAACTTTTTTAATTTTTTTGACAAATTATTCAATGGAGGAAATAATATGACAAAGTACGTCTATCTGTTTAGCGAAGGCAACGGTTCTATGAGAGAGTTGTTGGGCGGCAAGGGCGCAAATCTGGCTGAAATGAAGAATCTCGGATTGCCCGTGCCCGACGGATTTACTATCACCACAGAGGCCTGCAACAGTTATTACGAAAATGGAAAAAAACTTAGCGACGAAATAAATAAACAAATTTTCGACGCGCTTGAAATCACAGAGAAAAAACTCGGCAAAAAACTCGGCGACACAACTAATCCGCTTTTAGTTTCGGTCAGGAGCGGCGCGCGCGCTTCTATGCCTGGTATGATGGACACAATCC
Organism: Eubacteriales bacterium; assembly: GCA_035446985.1. GTDB lineage: Bacteria > Bacillota > Clostridia > Christensenellales > CAG-314 > JAQUSX01. The sequence continues at coordinate 4,215 of DAOTGG010000009.1, read as the reverse complement.
TTAACCTTGGCTTGAACGACCAAACTGTGGAAGTAATGGCAAAACTCACGAACAATGTGAGATTCGCTTACGACAGCTATCGCAGATTTATTCAAATGTTTTCAGACGTTGTTATGGAACTGCCCAAAAGCAATTTTGAAAGAATTTTGGACAAATTCAAAGAAAATAAAGGCGTAAAATTCGACACGGATTTAACCGCTGACGACTTGAAAGAAGTAGTGGTAAAATTCAAAGAACTTTATAAAAAAGAATTAAAACAAGATTTCCCACAAGACCCCATCGACCAGCTTATGGCGGCGGTTTTGGCTGTTTTCCGTTCTTGGGACAACCCCAGAGCGATATATTACAGAAGAATGAACGATATCCCGGGCAACTGGGGCACAGCCGTTAACGTACAATCAATGGTATTCGGCAATATGGGTAACGACAGCGGCACGGGCGTAGCTTTCACACGCAACCCCGCAACAGGCGAAAAAGCGTTGTTCGGCGAATATTTGATGAACGCTCAAGGCGAAGACGTAGTCGCTGGTATCAGAACTCCGCAACCTATCGCGGAACTCGAAAAACAAAATCCCGAAGTTTTCGCTCAGTTCGTAAAAATTTGCGATACATTGGAAAATCATTACCGCGATATGCAGGATATGGAGTTTACTATTGAAAAAGGCAAACTTTATATGCTTCAAACACGTAACGGCAAACGCACACCAGCAGCTGCACTCAAAATCGCTGTAGATATGCTTAATAAGGGCATCATCAGCGAAACAGAAGCTGTAATGCGCATCGAGCCAAAGTCGCTGGACGCATTGCTTCACCCGCAGTTCGACGCAAAAAAACTTACCGAAGCAAAACCTATTTCTCAAGGCTTGGCTGCTTCTCCGGGAGCTGCAAGCGGCATAGTTTGCACATCTGCAAAAAGAGCTTTGCAAATACTCGAAAAAGATAAAAACGCGAAAATTATTATAGTAAGACTTGAAACTTCCCCCGAAGACATCGAAGGAATGGCTGTTTCGCAAGGTATTTTGACCGCTCGCGGCGGTATGACCTCACACGCGGCGGTTGTTGCCCGCGGTATGGGTCGTTGCTGCGTATCGGGCTGCCCTGACCTCAAAATCGAAGAGGATCAAGATTTCTTCTATATCAAAGACAGAAAATTTGTCGAAGGCGAAGTTATTTCTCTTGACGGCAGCACAGGCAATATTTACGAAGGCGCGCTCGAAACCGTTCCTCCGCAAATCGCAGGCGACTTTGGTATCATTATGGATTTGGCTGACAAGTTCCGTACTTTGAAAGTCCGCACCAACGCCGACACACCGCACGACGCTGAAGTAGCGGTTGATTTTGGCGCGCAAGGTATTGGTCTATGCCGTACAGAGCATATGTTCTTTGGCAAGGACCGTATCCAACCCATGAGAGAAATGATAGTTTCCGATACTTTGGAAGAAAGAGAAAAAGCATTGTCAAAATTACTCAAATTCCAAAGAGCAGACTTTGAAGGCATTTTCAGAGCTATGCAGGACCGTCCCGTTACTATCCGTTTCTTAGACCCGCCGCTGCACGAATTTTTGCCCACAAAAGAAGAAGATATCGTAAAAATAGCGAAAGAAATGAAAATCACGGTTGAAAAGCTCAAATCAACTATTACAAAACTTCACGAATTCAACCCGATGCTCGGTCACCGCGGCTGCAGACTTTCTATCACTTTCCCCGAAATAGCAAAAATGCAAACACGCGCCGTAATTGAAGCCGCAATCAACGTTCGTAAAGAAGGCATTAACGTAATACCCGAAATTATGATACCGCTTGTAGGCGACGTAAAAGAGCTTGAATACGTAAAAGCTATCGTTGACGAAACCGCTAAAAAGGTTATGGAAGAAAACAAAACCGAATTTAAGTATCTCGTAGGCACAATGATAGAAATACCCAGAGCTGCGTTAACGTCAGGCGAAATCGCAAAAGCTGCGGAATTTTTCAGCTTTGGCACAAACGACCTTACACAAATGACTTTCGGTTTCTCACGCGACGACGCTGGAAAATTCCTGCCCGATTATTACGCGAAAAAGATTTTCGAAAGCGATCCGTTTGCAAGAGTCGACCAAATAGGCGTTGGCAGACTGATAAAAATGTCTGTTAAAGAAGGTAAAGAAACCAGACCGAAATTAAAGACAGGTATCTGCGGCGAACACGGCGGCGATCCTTCGTCTATCGAGTTCTGCCACAACGTAGGTCTTGAATACGTTTCATGCTCGCCTTTCAGAGTTCCTATCGCTCGTTTGGCTGCTGCTCAAGCGGCAATCAAAAATCCTAAAAACTAATTTTAGAATTATTTTAAAATAGCAAAAAACCCCTTTGTTAAATAAGCAAAGGGGTTTTATTTTTTGGCAATAGCTTAGTTTAAAGAAAAAATCAAACTAATAGGTTGACAAAATCGGGCTTAATATGATTTTATTTTATTGTAAAGTATTAATAAGTCATAATTACATTGGTTGCGGAGGATACTTTGGAAAAATACGAAGAAAAAAATATTTAGAATTAGTTTTACAAGAAAAACTTATCGAAGCGGTGGACTATGTCAAAGGTTTTTCTACCACCCGAAGATTAGCGGAAAAATACCGAAAACTTTATGAAGCGGAGCCTAGAAAGCTGTTAAAAATGTCCCAGAGTAAAACAGTTAACGAGATTTTAGCTTATTTTCAGGAATATTACTATGACGTTTTTTGGGCAAAAATTGACGAGGATACAGCAAGAAAAACTCTGGCATACGGTTTGGCGAAACAATTGGAAATTATAGTACCCGAGCTAAATACAAAAGAAGACATGCAGAATTTTTTTGATGAAAAAATAGAACCCGCTTTGGAAAAAACTGTTACGAAAGAGGGCTTTTTCTATCGCGGCGGCGACACGCGCGGTCACCTGGGTCCTTATATATGGCAAACGACCGAGCCGAAAGTTTTTCATGTGGAGCTGCCCAGCGGTAAATATAAGTACACCGTAAATATTTTGAAAGGTTTTATCAGCAGAAGCTGGCTGGCGTATATTTCATTTGGCAGTATCGGCATCAGCGGTTGGACGGGCGAAGACAGAACGTTAAATTGCGTATGGAAAGACGAATCCGAACTAAAAAAATCGATTTTCCAAATTGACTTTTTAAAGCACACGGCGCAGCACGCCTATGATTACGAGCATTTTAAAGATATGTCTGCGGTAGATATGGAATACCGCGCAAAGCTGGTCCAGTTGATTTACGCTATAAATATGACGAGTTTCAAAAATTTTATGTTGGACGCAAGCAAAGACGATCCCGATAATTCTCTGGCTTATTCTTCTTATATGCTAATCAGTAATTTATCAAAAAAAATATTCGATATTGAATTTGAGTCTGATATGAAAAAATGGAAAGAACAAAAACAAAGAATCCCCGAAGCGGCCTTGCAATTACTAAATGAGTATAAAGAAAACTCTTAAATATTACGGAGAAATGCAAAAATAAAATTACAAAAACCCCTTAAAAATCGAAGGGGTTTTTATTTTATTTTAATTAAATTTTAACGCAACTAATGATTGACAAAAACGGGCTGCGTTATGATTTATCTATTTTGAAAATTATGTTATTGTTTACTTACAAATCTTACTTACCTAACGGAGGGATTATTTTGGAAGTATACGACAAAAACAAATATTTCGGATTTATTTTGCAAGGCAAACTTATCGAGGCTGTGGATTATCTCAAAAACTGTTCAACCAATCAAAGGTTGATTGAAAAATACCATAATCTTTATGAAGCGAATCCTAGAAAGCTGTTAAAAATGTCTAGGAATAAAACCGTTAACGAAATTTTAGTTTATTTTCAAGAATATTATTACGATATTTTTTGGAAAAAAATCGATGAAGATACCGCAAGAAAAACTTTAACGTACGGCTTGGCAAAAAAATTAGAAATTAAGTTGTCCGAGTTTAATACGAAAGAAGACGTACAAAATTTTTATGATGAAAAAATTGAACCCGCTTTGGAAAAAACGGTCACGAAAGAGGGTTTTTTCTATCTTGGCGGCGTAACGCAAGGTCACCTTGGTCCTTATATATGGCAAACTACAGAGTCGTCCACTTTTCACGTGGAGTTGCCCGGCGGCGAATACGATTATACTGTAAATATGATGAAAGGCTTTAACAGCAGAAGCTGGATGGCGTATATTTCTTTCGGTAAAATAGGCGCGGGCG
>DAOTGG010000008.1:0-36186 GCA_035446985.1 Eubacteriales bacterium | reverse complement strand
AATTATTTGTTTGATACTAGCTGTGGCTTTTGTATTTCCGCAACTGTGTTTTGCGGATACGTCTGCAAAAGCTGTAAGCACATCGAGTGATGCTACGAAAATTATAAACGCATCAATCGACACTGCAAAAATCGCAAACACGTCGACGGCAAAGTCGGCTTTGCTAATGGAATACGATACGGGCGAGATTTTGTACGCGAGAAACGAAACCGATGCGCGCCCGATAGCGAGTATGGTCAAGATTATGACTCTTTTATGTATATACGACAGCGTAGAAGAGGGCAAAATCAGTCTTGACGACGAAGTGCACGTCAGCGACAGAGCGGCGTCAATGGGCGGCAGTCAGGTTTTTTTAGACGCTAACACAACTCACAAAGCGGAAAATCTCATAAAATCCATCATTATCTGTTCGGCAAATGACAGCTGCGTGGCGATGGCGGAGCATATTTGCGGCAGCGTCGAGATTTTTGTCGAAAAAATGAACCAAAAAAGCAAAGAACTGGGGCTTGTGAATACGTTCTTTGTAAACTGCACGGGTTTACCCGCAATCAACCAGTTTTCCTGCGCTATCGACGTCGCTAATATGTTCAGGGCTTTAGTAAAACACGACAACTTTTTCGTTCATTCAAGAATATGGATGGAAGACTATGTTCATCCCGACGGAAGAATCACGGGTATGACTAACACGAATAAGCTTTCACGCTTTTACGACGGCTGTGACGGCGGTAAAACGGGCTTTACGGCGGAAGCTATGCATTGCTTATGCGCCACCGCAAAGCGCGGCGACACTAGATATATTTCGGTCGTAATAGGGGCGAGCGACAGCAAAAAACGTTTTGCCGAAGTTTCGGAAATGTTTAATTACGCTTTTGCCAATTATGAAAACAAGGTTTTATTGGACGTTGATACAGTTTCTGAAACGCCGATCAAAAACGGCAAAACAGATACCGTCAAATACGCGCCTAGTAAAAAACTCGTTTGTTTTGGAAAACGCGGAACGGTCGAAGCGGAAATGAGCTTGGAGTTATTTGAAGTAAAAGCTCCTATAACCGCTGGCGACGTTGTAGGCAAAGCGTACGCGATTTCCAATGGAGTAACCGTGGGCGAATGTGATTTGGTTGCTACTGAGAACGTGGAGAAAAAAGGTTACTGGGATTATTTATTAGATATTATCGGCTGACACTAATATACAAAAATATTCGGGCGGTTTTACTTTTATATAAGACCGCCCGTTTATTGACTTTTGAAAAAACTTTTGCTAAACTAAATTAGATTATGATACAAGTTATACAACTGGCCGATTCTCTCGGCGAAGCGATACTTCTTGGAACAGCTTTTTTGGCGGCTATTTATATCGCCATTGTTTGTCACGAAGTCGCTCACGGTTACGTCGCGTTACTAAACGGGGACGACACCGCAAAATATATGGGAAGGCTTACGGCAAACCCCGTAAAGCACTTTAATGCTGTCGGATTTTTGATGCTCGTGTTCGTTGGTTTTGGTTTTGCAAAGCCCGTTCCTATTGATCCGTCAAAATTCAGAAATTTTAAAAAAGGACTTATTTGGGTTTCTCTCGCGGGTGTCTTGACCAACCTTGTTATCGCGTTTATATTATTTCCATTTCAAAATCTTGTCAGCTCAGTAAATTTGTACGGCATAAGCGCTTTTTGGGTTGGCGTTTTGGAATGGGTATATTATTTTCTGTATTTCGCAATTATGATTAACATCAATCTTGCCGCTTTTAACTTGCTTCCTATCGCGCCGCTTGACGGCTTTAATTTGATTTCAGCATTTGTAAACCCGCAAAATCAATTTATGACTTTTTTGCGCAGATACAGCATTATGATTTTGCTTATTCTCGTAATGTGGGAATATATACCGATACTCGACACCTTTTCGCCGCTTTCTTTATACATCGGTTATTGTAATATCGGTTTACGTTGGGTGTTCGGACAATTCTGGGGGCTGTTCGGTCTGTAAAAATAATGGAAAACGAAATAATATACGAACAAATAAAAATAGAAGATCTTTCGCTTAACTTAAGCGTCTTTAACGGACCGCTTGATTTGCTTTTGCATTTAGTAAAAGAAGAAAAAATCGAAATTAAAGACATTTTTGTTTCGCAGGTTACAGAACAGTTTCTTAGCTATATGGGGCAGCTAAATACCGTTAATATCGACAAAGCCAGCGAGTATATGACTATGGCGGCGACTTTGTTGGAAATAAAGTCGCGGGCGTTGCTTCCCGAAATACCCGAGCTTGAAGAAAACGAATCTCCCGAAAAACTGCTCATACGCCAGCTAGAAGAATATAAACTGTTTAAAGAAGTAACCGAAAGCTTGAAGCAAAAAGAAAACGTGGACAGATTATTCAAACAACCGTCTCCCGAAGTAAACGACGTTATTTACGCTGTCAAAGATATGTCGCTTGATAATCTTCTCGACGCTTTCGCGTCTATTATTCATCGCGTGGAACTGAATAAAATCGAGCAGAATAATCCCAAACAGATAAAAAAAGACAGTTACTCAGTAGGCGGCAAAATAAAATATATGCGTCAGAAATTAATTCAAGACCGTTCGTTGGATTTTTTAGAATTTTGCGACGAGTCGGGCGATATATCGGAAGTTGTGGTTGCTTTCATCGCTTTATTGGAATTACTTAAACATCAGCTGGTAACTGCAACACAAAACGAAAATTTTGACAGTATCATCGTAACGATAAACGACACCTTTGAAAAGGACTTTGATTATGAAAAAAAACTTGGCTAATATAATAGAATCCATACTTTTTGTAGCGGGCAAAGAAGTGGAAGAAAAGGAAATTTCCGACAAGCTCGGCATCAGCAAAAAAGAGCTTTCCGATGCAATCTACGACCTGCAAAACCGTTATTCGGGAGTTTGCGGTATCAACATTTTGCGTTTTAACGACAAGCTTCAACTGGCTTCCAATCCCGATTACATAAACGACGTTTCGAGCGTGCTTAACCCTATACGTGAAAAAGAACTTACGAAAGCTATGCTGGAAACATTGGCTATCGTCGCGTACAAACAGCCTGTCACCCGTTTGGAAGTGGAAGAAATAAGGGGCGTAGACTGCACATACGCTATTCAAGCGCTTTCAAAACTCAATATGGTCAAAATATTGGGCAGAAAAGACGCTATCGGCAAGCCGCTTTTATTCGGCACGACGGACGAGTTTTTAAAAAGATTTTCGCTGGAAAATATCGACGATCTGCCCGATTACGAAATGCTTTTAAACCGTATTCAAACTTTGTCGGTAGGTCTTACACCCGACACGGATTTATATAACAGCAACCGAGATAAAGATTTCAAACCCGAAGACGAAGTGCCCGAATTTTTGAAAGGGGAAGAATTCGAGATTATCGAATCTCAATAATTTTTTATAAAAGTGTTTTTACTTCACAAAAAAATCTAATTAACAAAAAATTAAATAAAATATATTTTTCAAATGCGTTTTCATTTAATAGAAAACGCATATTTTATTCTCATTTTTTCAATGCTAAATATATGACAGTTATTTACATTGCCGTTTCGTTTATGCTTTTGACGATAATCTTAGTTTTACCTATATCGTTAAGCGTTTCCGCGGGCTTTTACAGCGATATTTTCCCCGTGATTGCGCTGAAAATATTTAATATCAAGATATTCGAGCAAAAAATCGACGGAGAAAAAATAAAAGCGACTAAAAAACCGCCTTATTTTTTGTTAGATGCGTTTACGGTAAAAAAATTGTCGTTAAAATACTTGTGCGGTTACGAAAAACTTTCCGAACCGTTTTTGTGTACGGCTTTTGCCACAGCAAAAATTATCACAGCGGTAAGCAATAAAACGAATTTTGATTTTGAGTTAGCGAAAGATCAAAAAGAAATATTGATTATAAAAATAAAAGCGACCACGTCTATATTAAAAATATTAACGAGGCTATTAAGTAAAAAGGGGATAGATTATGGAAAATCAATCAGATCAAATACAGCAGATAGTTAACACGGCGTTAACCAACATTAAAAACGCCACCGAAATAAATACGATAATCGGCAAGCCTTTGGTTACGTCAGACGGCAGCACGATTTTACCCGTATCTCAGGTTTCTTTCGGATTTTTGGCGGGCGGCGGCGAATACAACACGCCCCCGAAAGCTTTGGCAAAAAATGATAACCAGTTTGCGGGAGGTTCGGGAGGCGGAGCTTCGCTTACACCGATAGGATTTTTGGTTATACATCGAAACGAAATAAAAATGCTCAAAATAAACGAAGAAAGCGCGGCGGACAAACTTTTGGACTTAACAAAAGAATTATTGGGCAAATTTACAAGTTAAAATGAAAAAAATCGGTTATTTTTTATTAACAGTTATTTGCGCGTTAACTATTCTTTTGCCTAGTATCGCTTTTGCGGATAGTAACGCCGAACCTACTCAAAATTTTTATTTAGATAATATAAACGTTTGCGGTTATTCCGCTCAGACGTCGGCTCAAAGCGCGGTGGTGATGGAAATAAACAGCGGTCGGGTATTATTCAGTAAAAACGCCGATATTCGGCTGCCTATGGCAAGTACGACTAAAATTATGACCGCGCTTGTCGCAGTCGAGCTATGCGACGTAAACGAACCCGTAAATATCGACAAAAAGGCGATAGGAGTGGAAGGCTCTTCCGTTTATTTGAGACTTGGCGAAACGCTGACTGTAAAAGAACTGCTTTACGGACTTATGCTCCGTAGCGGCAACGACTGCGCTGTGGCGTTAGCTATTCATATCGGCGGCAGTATAGAAAATTTTGCTGAACTAATGAACGCAAAAGCGGCATATTTGGGTTTGAAAAACACGCATTTTGTAAATCCGCACGGACTGCACGACGACGCACATTATACCAGCGCGTACGACTTGGCGGTAATTTCCTGCGAAGCGATGAAAAACCCGACTTTTAGAGAAATAGTTTCGACAAAAAAAGTCACGATAGGCAACGGCGAAGAAAAACGTTTGCTTTTGAATAAAAACAAACTTCTATATAACTATGAAAATGCGTGCGGCGTCAAAACAGGTTACACTAAACGCGCGGGGCGTTGTTTTGTCGGCGCGGCGGATAACGGCACGGAACTTGTTTGCGTCGTTCTTAACTGCGGACATATGTTTGAAGAAACCAAAAGCCTTTTAACATATTTCCAAAACGAATACGATACCCGCTGCATTGTGCCAAAAAATAAAATATACTCGGTAGAAATAATAAATAACAAAAAAGTTTATTATCTAAGCGAAAAAAGTTTTTGGTATCCGCTGGAAAAGAGCGAAATCAATCAAATAAAAGAAGTAGTAGTTTATGACGAAAATGAAGAGGCTTACAAAATTAACGTTTACTTAGGCAAACAGTTGATTTTTTCACAAAAATTGTATACTATTTAATTATCTTTTTTTAAGGAAATTTTTTAAATGCGTATAAATAAATATTTAGCGGATTGCGGAGTGGCAAGCAGACGCTCCGCGGAACAGTTTGTCAAGGACGGCAGAGTTAAAGTTAACGGAAAGGTAGAATTATCTTTATCAACCGATATCAGCGAAAGGGATTCGGTCACTCTTGACAACAAAACGATTAAGCCCAAAAACAAGCTGTATTATATAATGCTGCATAAGCCAAAAGGTTTTGTAACCACCGTTAAAGACGACCTTGGCAGAAAAACCGTTATGGACTTAATTGATATCAAAGCCCGTCTTTTTCCCGTCGGCAGACTCGATTATGACACCGAAGGCTTATTGATACTGACAAACGACGGTAATCTCACAAACCTGCTTACTCACCCAAGCCACAAAATTACCAAAACTTATGTTGCCAGAGTTTCGGGTATGGTAAAGGAACCCGAAATCAAAATGCTGACTAACGGCGTAAAAGTCGAAGGCAAGATAGCGAAAGCTATATCGGCGACGGTTTTGGAAGGCGACGTTCACACTACTAAGGTAGAAATAATAATCTCAGAGGGCAGAAACCACCAGGTCAAAAATATGTTCGAGGCGATAGGAAAGCCTGTCGAGTTTTTGAAACGCACGGCAATAGGCGAAATACGTCTCGGCGGTTTGACAAGAGGTACTTACCGCGACCTTAACGAAAAAGAACTGGCGTATCTAAAAACTTTAGATTAATTTTTAAAACAAACTAAACTGCTTTAAATAAAAATAAGGCTAAAACGGGAGAGATAAATTGAAAATTTTGCTTGTAAACGACGATGGAATAAATTCAGTAGGACTGCGGCAGCTAGCCAAAGTTTTGTCGGATAGCGGTCACATTGTGCACGTTGTCGCGCCCGATTCCCAAAGGTCGGGTTACAGTCATTTTATGACATTCCGCAAGCCGATTTACTGCATAACCGAAAAAGTAGACGGAGCTACTTCCGCTTATTCTATTACTGGCACGCCCACAGACTGCGTAAAATTCGCTTTGGTACAGTTGGCGATTGAACCCGATTTAGTTATATCGGGACCGAACGAAGGCGCGAACTACGGAACGGACGTTATTTATTCGGGTACCGTTTCGGCGTCGCAGGAAGCGTGTATTCTGGGCAGAAAAACTGTGGCGTTGTCGTGTAAAAGCAACGATAAAAACGAATACAATTATGACGGTTTAATCGAATTCGCGCTTCGTAATCTCGACAATTTTGTCAATTACGACAAACCTTATACTTTTTTAAGCGTAAACGCTCCAAGCCTGGCGTACGACCAGATAAAGGGCGTAAAACTCGTAAGACTGGGTATTCATTCGTTCAACGACCGATACGATTTAATTGAAAACGACGACGGACAAGGTTATTCGCTTGACGGCGAGCCAAAGCCGCTTGAAATAAAGTCCGACTGCGATATAACGGCAGTTCACGACGGATATATAGCGATTACTCCCATAAAAACCGACCGCACCGATTACGACGAACTCGATAAGTTAAAGGAGATTTTTAAGTGAAAATCTGCGTTGTAGGCGGAGGAGCCGCGGGAATGATGGCAGCGGTAACCGCCGCGAGAAACGGAGCCGAGACAGTACTAATTGAATCCAACGAAAAACTCGGCAAAAAAATATATATTACTGGTAAGGGAAGATGCAATATGACTAACTTTTGCTCTCCCCAAACTTTTTTAACGAACGTCGTCACAAACCAAAAATTTCTTTACGGCTCGATAAACTTGTTTCCGCCCGAAAAAACGGTGGAATTTTTTAATTCGCTAGGATTAGCTACAAAAACGGAAAGAGGCGACAGAGTTTTTCCGCTTTCCGATAAAGCCAGCGACGTCACTAAAACGCTTGAAAAAGAGCTGACTCGTCTCGGCTGCGATATCAAACTTAACACAAAAGTAAAATCTATAGATATAAATAACGGCAAAATAGTTTCATTAACTACTACGTCGGGCATAGTACTATGCGATAAGGTTATTTTAGCTTGCGGCGGCGCGTCGTATGCCGCGACGGGCAGCGACGGAAACGGCTTTTCGCTGGCAAAATCCGTCGGTCATACTGTAACCAATCTCTATCCGTCTTTGGTGGATATAAAAACCAAAGAAGACTATTCTCTCGCCGGTCTTTCGCTTACAAACGTCAATATTTCAATAATAGATAAGAGCGGAAAGACGATTTTTTCCCAGTTTGGCGAAGCGTTGTTTACACACGACGCCATATCTGGACCGATAATACTGACGGCTTCGGCATACATAAATAAGCAAAATATAAACGACTTTACGATAGCAGTCGACTTAAAACCCGCTTTGACGAACGAAATTCTTGACGCTCGCATCTTGCGGGATTTTTCTATTAATTCCAACAAAACTTTCAAAAATTCTTTAAACGGACTATTGCCCGAGAGACTTATTTCGGTTATAATAGAGGTTACAAAAATCAATCCCGACAAAAAAGTAAACCAGATAACCGCCGAAGAAAGAGCTGTTTTGGTAAAAACTTTAAAAAATTTCACCTTGACGGCGGTAAAACTCGGGGATTTGAATACTGCCGTTGTGACAAGCGGCGGAGTAAGCGTAAAAGAAATCAACCCCAAAACCATGCAAAGCAAATTGATTGAAAACTTGTACTTTTCTGGCGAAATGATAGACGTGGACGCAGTAACAGGCGGATTTAATCTGCAAATAGCTTTTTCAACGGGTTACGCTGCGGGTTTATACGCCGCTACGGAGAAATAAAAAATGAAAACCATACGCGGAGCGATTACCGTCGAAAACAATGACGAACGCGAAATAGAAACGGCAGTCAAAGAGCTTTTGACGGAAATTTTATCTAAAAACAAAATAAAAATAGCGCAAATTCAGTTTGCCGTTTTTACCTGCACGGCCGACATCACGGCGGCTTACCCTGCCAAATATGCCCGCGAAATGGGATTTTCGGCTGTGCCTATGATGTGCGCGCAGGAAATGCGCGTAATCGGCTCTCTGCCGATGTGTATAAGAGTGTTAATCACGGTCGACGCTGATTTTACGCCAAAGCATATTTATCTAAAGGACGCAATAAATTTAAGGAAGGATTTAATTTGATTACCATAGCCATAGACGGACCCAGTGGAGCGGGAAAAAGCACAATCGCAAAACTATTGGCGAAAAAGCTTGATATAATGTATCTAGATACAGGCGCGATGTACCGTTGTCTGGGTTTAAAGGCTCTTAAAAGCGACTTAGACGTAAAAGACGAGGCGGCTGTAAAAAGTATGCTCGACCGCACTTTGGTCGACGTCAGATACATTGACGGCGTTCAAAAAGTGTTTTTGGACGAAGTCGACGTCACGTCCGAAATCCGAGAGCATGCCGTATCAAAAATGGCTAGCGATATTTCCGCTGTGCCGTGCGTGCGTATAAAAATGGCTGAATCACAGCGTGAAATAGCAAAAAAACGTGATTGCGTTTTGGACGGAAGAGATATTGGAAGTTACGTTTTACCCGACGCAAAATTCAAGTTTTTCCTTACCGCCTCAGCGGAAGTAAGGGCTTGCCGCAGAGTGAAAGAACTCGCGCAAAAAGGTCAGGATTTGCCGTACGAGCAGGTTTTGAGCGATATTATGGCGCGCGATTACAATGACTCTCATAGACAAATAGCTCCGCTCGTACAAGTATCGGACGCAGTTTTAATAGATAGCAGCTTCCTTTCGGTAGACGAAGTAATAAACAAATTTTTAGAAGTAATAGGAGATAAAAAACGTGTGTAAAAATTTATACGGATTTGCGAAATTATTAAAACCTCTTATACGTCCTTTTTATCCCGTTACTGTTTTCGGACCAAAAAAATTTGAGGACAAAAAAACAATTTTCGTTATGAACCACAATTCGGGATGGGATCCCGTGGTATGGTCCGCTTACTGCAAAAATCAAATTCATTTTATGTATAAAGCCGAATTCCGTAAAAACGGATTTTTGCGTTCCGTTTTCAATTCGCTCGAATACGTACCGGTTTCACGCGGAGACGTCGACCTTGCGGCTATTAAAAAAAGTCTTGAAATCCTTAACGGCGAAAAAATATTAGGCATTTTCCCCGAAGGAACACGTAGTCCCGACCCCGAAAACTTCAAACCTTTTCACACGGGAACGGCATTACTCGCATTAAAAACCAAAGCACCTATAAGGCTGTTTTATATTTGGGATAAACTCAAAATGTTTCATCGCAACTACATAGTCGTAGGGGAAGAATATACGCTGGAAAAATATTACGACCGAAAAATAACCAAAGACTTACTCGAAGAAATTTCGCGCGATTTATGCGAAAAACTTGTCGAATTAAAAACAAGCGCGGACAAATACATCGCTTCCAAAGGCAAAAAACGCCGCAAACTGACTAAAAAAGAGCAGAAAAAATTAGATAATTTTAGAAGAACCTTAGCCGAAAAGGCTGAAAACGATAAAGGATAACGGAGAAAACAAAAATTGAAAATTTTCACAAGCAAATACAACGGTTTTTGTAAAGGCGTGGAAAACGCTGTCAAGCTCGCTTTAAATACAAAAGGCGAGCGCGTTTTTTCTTTGGGCTATATTATTCATAATAAGGCCGTTGTGGCGGAGCTTGAAAAAAACGGCGTTAAGCCCATTAACGATTTAAAAGAATTAAAAAAAGGCGACACGCTAATTATACGCGCGCACGGCGCGGGCAAGGAAGTATTTGATTACTGCCATGATAATGGAATAAAAATAGTGGACGCTACGTGCGTTTTTGTCAAAAGAATACAGACCAGAGCGAAAGAATACTATGAAAAAGGCTACCAGATAGTCCTATTCGGCGATAAAAACCACCCCGAAATCATTGGCATAAACGGCTGGTGTAATAATTCCGCCATTATTTTAGACGGCAACACGACGTACGATTTAACAGGCTTTGAAAAAGTTTTAGTGATGTTCCAAACCACTTTTAATCACACTTTGGTAGAAAAATCGTTGGCAAATCTTTTGACAGATGGGGTAAAAACACTTGTCGTATTTAACACAATTTGTTATACTACCATAGGCAGACAGAATTTTGCGGAAAATATTCCCAAAAAATGCGATTATACGGTAGTCGTCGGCGACAAACTCAGCAGTAACGGAAACAAACTGTTTGACATCGCCAAAAACGGCTGCAAGAACGTCGTCTTTGTTGAGAATGCGAGTGAAATTCCCGATCTGTCAAATTTTGAAAAAATATGTTTAATCGCAGGAGCTTCAACTCCGACGGAGTTGATGGAGGAGGTTTTGTCGAAAATGTTTGCAGAAGCAAAAGACAGCGCACAAGTTGTAGAAGTCAATGAGGAATTTGCTCAGGCAGTGGAGAAAATACCCGCTAAGAGAACTTTCCGCAAGGGTCAAAAGATCAAAGGCACAGTTATTCAGAAGCACGATGACGGTGTTTCGGTAACAATTCCAAATTCTAAGGGCGACGGTTTCGTTCCCAACGAAGAACTTACTCTTGAAGGTGATTTTCAAGAAGTAAAAAATAACCTTAAAATCGGTGACACTATCGAATGTATAGTAGTTGGTACTGACAAAAGAGTTACACTATCAAAAAAGGAAATAGATTTGCTATATAAAGACGACGCTTTGGTAGACGGTATCAAAGACGGCAACGTTTTTGAATTGGCGATGATAAAGGCGGTAAAGGGCGGTTTGCTCTCCAAGCTTGGAAGCTACACCGTTTTTGTTCCCGCTTCGCAAATCCGTGCTGGTTTCGTCAGAAATTTGGAACAATACGTTGGAAAAACGCTGCGTTTGGTAGCTTTGCCCGACGGAGTAGACGACAATAAGAAAAAAATCGTCGCTAGCCAAAAAGAAATTTTACTTAAAGAAAAACAAGAAAAAGAAGACAATTTCTGGACCAATATCGAAGAAAACGAAATTGTTGAAGGCAAAGTTTTGCGTTTCGCTCCTTTTGGCGCATTCGTAAACGTACGCGGTTTCGATTGTTTGGCTCACTTGAGCGATTTATCATGGAATCCCATCAAAAATCCCGCTGAAGTACTCGAACTTAACAAAACTTACGAATTCGTAGTATTAAAACTTGACCGTGAAGCAAACAGAGTTTCAATCGGTTTCAAACAACTTCAACCGCATCCTTGGGCTGTTGCCGCTGAAAAATTCCCCGTTGGCACAGTAGTTAAGGGCAAAGTCGCTCGTATACTTCCTTTCGGCGCTTTTATCGAACTCGACGACGGTATTGACGGACTTTTGCACATTTCTAACGTTTCTTGGGAATGGCTCGGCGATATTAACGAAGCGCTTAAAATCGGCGATATGATAGACGTTGAAATTACGGAATTTGACGCTGAAAACAAACGCGTTACGCTGTCACGCAAGTCCACAATGGAAAAACCCGCTGATTATCAGCAAAAGAAACGCGGAGCTAAAAAACAAGACGAAGAAAACGCCGCTGAAACCGTAGAAACAACGGAAGAAAAGCCCGAATAACTTTTATAATAAATTTAATTTATTTTCATACGGTTTACTTTTGCGTAAATGTGTGATAATATAAATGCCTAGTCCGTTTACGAAGTTTCACGACTCTCCGACGTGATACATCGTTTTCGGCGTAACAAAATAATGGAGGAAAAAATAATGACAGAAATCATTAACAAACAGCAAATCATAGCCGAATATGCCGTCAAAGAAGGCGACACAGGCTCACCCGAAGTGCAGGTGGCTTTGCTCACCGCCCGCATCAATCATCTTACCGAACACTTGAAAACACACAAAAAAGACAACCACAGCAGACGCGGTTTGTTCCAAATGGTCGGACAAAGAAAAGGCTTACTGGATTATCTGAAATCCAAAGACATCGAAAGATACAGAGCTTTGATTGCGAAACTCGGCTTGAGAAAATAATCAATAATAATTAAAAGGGGCGACATGGGTCTGCCCTTTTTTTGGTAGAGAATGGAGGTAACAAAAATTGACTAAATTTGTAAACAAAAAAGAACACATCGGCAACAGAGAATATCACGTATTCCAAACGGAAATCGGCGGAAAGACAGTTTCCGTTGAAGTCGGCAAATACGCGGAACAAGCTGACGGCTCATGCTTAGTACGCTGCGGCGAAACAGCAGTACTAGTTAACGCTACCCTTGCTCCGTCACCCCGCGACGGTATCGACTATTTCCCTTTGGGAGTAGACTTTGAAGAAAAAATGTACTCGGTCGGAAAAATTCCCGGCGGTTTTAAAAAACGCGAAGGCAGACCGACAGACAAAGCTATATTGACATCACGTCTTATTGACAGACCGCTTCGTCCGCTTTTCCCGAAAGGATTTTTGAACGATGTTTCAGTCGTAGCTACGGCTATGTCGGTCGAACCCGATATTCAACCCGAAGTTTACGGTATGATGGGCAGCAGTATCGCTTTGGCGATATCAGACATTCCGTTTGCAGGTCCTACAGGCTCGGTTGTCGTAGCTTATGTTGACGGAAAATATATCATTAACCCCAATAACGAACAAAAAGCAAAAAGCAAATTAAATCTTAACTTGAGCGGCACCAAAGACGCCGTTATGATGGTGGAAGCGGGCTCACAAGAAATCAGCGAAAAAGAAATGCTTGAAGCTATTATGTTCGGTCACGAAGAAATCAAAAAGCAATGTGAATTTATCGAATTTATCGCAAAAGAAGTAGGAAAAGAAAAAATCGTTCCTAATCTGCACGAAATTCCCGAAGATTACTACAATGCTATTCATGATTACGCTGACCAAATGCTTACCGAAGCTTTGTCTACGTTTGACAGATTACAACGTCAAACCAACCAGGACAATGTTGAAAAAACGGTTAAAAATTATTTTGAGCTAAATAATCCCGACGTTTTGCCTTATGTTTCCGAGACTCTTTACAAAATGACGAAAAAGAAAATCAGAGACAGAATTTTGAACGAAGGCGTTCGTCCCGACGGCAGAAAAACTACCGAAATCCGTCCTATCTGGTGTGAAACGGGCGTTTTGCCCCGTGTACACGGCAGCGCGGTATTTACCCGCGGTATGACGCAGGTTTTGACGACATGCACATTAGGCACGATATCGGAAGCTCAAAAGCTCGAACAGCTTGACGACGACGAGACTTTCAAAAGATATATGCATCACTACAACTTCCCGCCGTATTCCACAGGCGAAGCAAAACCGCTCAGAAGTCCGGGCAGAAGAGAAATCGGACACGGAGCTTTGGCGGAAAGAGCGCTTGAACCCGTACTGCCTTCCGAAGCGGAATTTCCTTACGCAATCCGCACGGTATCGGAAGTATTGAGCAGTAACGGCAGCACCTCGCAAGCAAGCGTATGCGGCAGCACGTTGTCACTTATGGACGCTGGTGTGCCTATCTCCGCTCCTGTCGCTGGTATAGCTATGGGACTCATGAAATCCGAAGACGGCGAAAAAGTAGTCGTATTGAGCGATATTCAAGGCATTGAAGACTTTTTCGGCGACATGGACTTTAAAGTAGCCGGTACGAAAAACGGTATCACGGCTATTCAAATGGATATCAAAATAAAAGGTATCGACAGAACAATACTCGAAACCGCTTTGGAACAAGCGAGAGTAGGTCGTTTGCACATTCTTGGCAAAATGCTTGAAGTTTTACCCGAACCCAGAAAAGATTTGTCAAAATACGCTCCTAAGATTATTTCTTTCAGTATCGACGTTGAAAAAATCCGCGAAGTTATCGGCAGCGGCGGAAAAGTTATCAATAAAATTATCGAAGATACAGGCGTAAAAATCGACATCGCCGACGACGGCACGGTATTTATCGCTACACCCGATTCCGAAATGGCTCAAAAAGCAAAATCTATCGTACTTGCTATTGCGAAAGACCCCGAACCTGGCGACGAGTTTGACGGAAAAGTTGTACGCATCCTTGATTTCGGCGCGTTTGTCGAGCTTGCTCCCGGCAAAGACGGTATGATTCATATCAGCAAACTTTCCAAAGACAGAGTTGAAAAGGTTACCGACGTCGTTAATATGGGCGACAAGGTAAAAGTAAAAGTTATCAAAATCGACGAAAAAGGCAGAATCGATTTGAAACTTGTTAAAATACTTTAAAATATTTTGAATAAGAGCGACTTTCCGTTTGAAAGTCGCTTTTTTGTCGCAAAATTTATTGGTATAAGCGTTTTCAGATAAAAACTTAACGACTTCTTTCCTTTCATATTGACAAGAAAAAAATCATAAATAAATATGGGGAAAGTAATGAAAATTAAAGAAAAAATCTTTGTAAATATCGTTTCTAATGCTATAATAGTCATAATAGTCTTGACCGTCTTTATATTCGCTTTTTCGGGCGGCGCGACCAACGCTTTTACTCAGCAAGGAGCGGTATATAACGGCGATAAATCCAGTAACAAAATATCGCTGATGTTCAACGTTTATCAAGGCAACGACCAAATTCTCGAAATCCTGGACATACTCGACCAGAACAATATTAAATGCACTTTTTTTGTGGGCGGGGTATGGGTTAAAAACAATCCCGAGATTTTTTTTAAGATCGTCGCCCGCGGACACGAAATCGGCAATCATGGTTATAATCACAAAGATCATTCGGGTTTATCCGACGCTGAAGACATTTCCGAGATAACGTCGACGCACAATCTTGTATCTTCGATATGCGGCATAGAAATGAATCTGTTTGCTCCGCCGAGCGGCGATTACGACAAGCGCAACGTGATAAACGCCAATTCGCTCGGGTACGCCACAGTAATGTGGAGCAAAGACACCATAGATTGGCGTGACCAAAACGCGGATTTAATTTATTCTAGGGCAACCAGCGGTCTCAGCGGCGGCGACCTTATTTTGATGCATCCGACCGACAGCACCGTGGAAGCCTTGCAAAAAATGATCGATTATTGCCGCGAAAACAATTTTGAAATCGTCACGGTAGGGGAAAATATAAATTATTAAGGAGCATAGATGAAAACAGAATTTTACAAACGTTTTGACAGCGGATTGCGTCTGGTATTTAAAAAAATGCCAGGATTATATACTGTAAGTTTCGGCGTTTTAGTCGGCGCGGGCAGCCGCTATGAAACTCAAAAATATAACGGTTATTCGCATTTTATCGAACATCTTTTATTTAAAGGCACGCAGAAGCGTACGGCTTTGGATATTTCCGAAGAAATCGATGCAGTAGGCGGACAAATTAACGCCTATACTTCAAAAGACACCACTTGCTATTACACCCGCACCGCAAGCGAATATCTTGAAAAAGGTTTTGATTTGATTTCCGATATGTATTTTAACGCTACTTTCGCCGAAAAAGAGTTTGAAATGGAAAAGAAAGTAATCTTAGAAGAAATATCAATGGACGAGGACGTGCCCGAGGACGTTTGTCACGATATTATCGCTGAATCAATTTTCGGCAAAACGCCGCTTGCGCAAAAAATAGTCGGCTCGTCTAAAAATATTGAAAGTGCCACGCGCGACTCCGTTATCGACTACAAAAAATCTTATTATCTGCCGTCAAATACCGTAATAACCATAGCTGGACAAGCCGATTTTGACGAAATATGTTCGTTTACTGAAAAATATTTTGAGTCGCAGTTTAAGGATTTTTCAAAGGAAAAAATTGTTAAGCCCGAAGCGCCTGAATATAGAAATGATTTTAACTACAAGTTCAAAGACGTCGAGCAGTCGCATATTTCGATTGCTTATCCGGGTTTTGAACTGGGCAATCCAAAATCTTCCGCGGCGGCGATAGCCGCTAATATACTTGGCGGCGGAATGTCAAGCAGACTGTTCCAGACAATCAGAGAGAAAAACGGCATGGCTTACAGCGTGTATTCTTTTCCGTCGCTTTATTCTAACTGCGGTTATATGGAAATTTACTGCGGCACAAACCCGTCAAACCTTAAAAAACTGATACCTTTATTGCAAAAAGAAATGGACAAATTCCGCAAGGAATATTTTACGAAAAAAGAATTCGATATAGGCAAAGCTCAGCTTATCGGCAATACGATGCTCGCTCAGGAAAGCAGTATGACGGTGATGAATGCGTACGGTTCGTATTTAATAAAAAAAGACACGCACTTTTCCATTCAGGAACGCATTGACGCGATTAAAAATACTACCGAAAAAGACGTTAAAAACGCTATAGACGAAATATTCGGCGGAAAATGCGCGTCGGCTTACGTCGGTAAAAAAGTCGACGGATTTGATTTGGTTGAAAAAATCAGATAAAACTAATTTTATTTCCGCTTATTGCTTTGGCGGACAGGTTATAGTATAATAACGGGTAAGGAGAACACAAATGAATTCTAAGATAAACAATAAACCGTCGTTAAATTTAATCAATAAAATCGTTTATATCGCGGTTTTGTCATTAGCGTCGTTAATTATGTTTTGCCTTATTATGTCGCCTTTGGTTGGTTTTTGCGCCGACGTGGCGAATTTTTTCAAAGGCGTTTTCGGTCTGTCTTTTTACGGACTTGATATAGCTGCAATCGTCATTTTCTCTCTTTTGCTCTCGGGCAAAAGAATAGTGTTAAGGCCTAAATACGTTGCCAATCTTATCGTAATGTATTTTTGCGTAATTTGGCTCGTGCATTTGGTTACATCGCAGATTTATATGACAAACGCTACTTACGCTTCATATTTGGCTACTTGTTTTAATTATTCCGTAACGCCCAGTTTCGGCGGATTTATCGGCGGTCTTTTCGTTTTCCCGTTAGCAAAACTTAACATTATTTTCGCTTACGTCGTTTTTGTAGTGGGCATAGTTTTGACTTGTCTATTCGCCGTAAATATTTTTTACAAAAAAGAAACCGCTTTTGTCGACCGTGAAAGACCGTCACGCGATGAGGATACTCACTCCGCCAAGCAAAAACCCATAGTTACTTCTATGGACATTTTGTACGGCGACCGCTATCCAAAACCCGGCGAAGTGCCCGAAAAAACGAGCAGAGAACAGTCTTTTGAACAAAGCATAAACCAAAACTCGTCTTTTTTAGATTTGTTTCCCACCAAAACCACGAAAAAATACGATACGGCTCCTCAAAGTAAACTCGATTTAGACGAAGAGCCAGTTAATCCTATATTCAAAAAACCCGACACTCCGTATTCCGAATACGACCGCGATAAAGAGCGTCAACAAGCAAAAAATGCTCCTACGGAACAGATTTCGTACGACAAAAAACCCGAACCGCCCAAGCAAAAAAGCGAAGGCGAGTTAAAACTTGAACAAGCCAAAAGGGATTTTCAAAGCGTGAGGGCTGTTCCCGTTTCGCCTAATAACGTTCCTATTATTGACGGAGATAATTACAAAAAACCTAAGTCCGCTCAAACGGAACAAAACAACGTCTTGGGCGTTACCACGACTAGCGAAAGAAAAAACGAATTTGATAACGATTTAGACGAAAAAGATAACGACGGTTATCAAAATTCTGACAGCAATTTTCACGACTACGAGAATAATATAACCGAAGAAAACAGCGAGCTTGACGCCGATATTTTGCCTTCTACCGTCAAACCGCACAACGTAATAAAATATTCCGAAAAACCTTTTATTGCAACCGAGGACGTTCGCGCGTACCAGGGTATGATAGACGTCGACGACGGTCAAACTATGCCGCCGCCGCATTACTACAGACCTTACGTTGCGCCTTCCATAGATTTATTGAATAACGCGCCGATAGACAGAGCCGCGGCTGAAGAGGATTACGAAGAAAACGCCAGGATTTTGGAACAAACTTTAAACGAATTCAAGATAGAAGCGAAAGTCCAAAATATCGTTACAGGTCCTACCGTCACCAGATACGAACTTAGTCTCGCGCCCGGTATTTCTATCAAAAAGATTTCCAATCTTACGGAAGATATCACCCGCAGACTTTCGGCGATAGGCTCGGTAAGACTTGAAACTACTATTTCAGGCAAAGACCTTTTCGGTATCGAAGTTCCTAACAAAAATACCGAACCTGTGACTTTACGCAGTATTATTCAGTCCGAATCTTTCAAAAAACCCTGCAACGGCTTGCGTTTCGCTCTCGGTATTGATATCGGCGGCGAACATATCGCTCCAGATCTTGCGGAAATGCCGCACTTATTGGTAGCGGGCTCTACAGGCACGGGCAAAAGCGTATGTCTCAACTCTTTGATTATAAGTTTGATGTATCGTTATTCGCCCGAAGAACTGCGGTTTATACTCATAGACCCCAAACGAGTTGAATTTTTCGTATACAACAAAATGCCGCACCTTATGATAGACGAAGTTATCACGGAATACGAAAAGAGTATTTCCGCTTTTACATGGGCTATCGAAGAAATGGAAAGACGGTACGGACTTTTTGCTGAAATCGGAGCAAAAAATATATCGACATATAACCGTATCATCGACCCCGAAACTACTCAAAAACTGCCTAGAATTGTAATGGTAGTGGACGAATTGAGCGAACTCATTATGTACGACAAAAACGAAGTGGAAACCCGTATCAAATCTCTTTCCGCAAAAGCGAGAGCGGCGGGCATACATTTGGTGCTTGCCACTCAGCGTCCCAGCGTTGACATTATTACGGGCGTCATAAAAGCAAACTTGCCGTCACGTATCGCTTTGCGCGTATTTTCCACAGCGGACAGCAAGACTATTCTCGACCAAGGCGGACCAGAAAAACTTTTGGGCAAAGGCGATATGCTTTTCGTTATGGGCAACACTCCAAAACCCGTACGTCTGCAAGGCGCATTGGTTACTATGGCGGAAGTCGAAAGAGTGGTGGAGTTTGTCAAACGCAATAACGAGGCGTATTACGACGAAGAAGTCGAGAGCAAAATTTCGAAAGAAAAACAAAATGAGATTTTTGACGACGAAGACGACCTTGATCCGCTGTTCATGCAAGCGTTGGAATACATTATCGACAGCGGCGCGGGCGTAGCGTCAATATCTATGCTGCAAAGACGCTTTTCCATCGGTTACAACCGAGCGGGCAAAATAATCGAAGATATGGTGCAAAAACATTTTGTAAGCGGCTACGACGGCAGTAAATCTCGTAAAGTCTTGATCTCAAAAGAAGAATTTGAAAAACTCTATAAAAATGAATAAAACAAAAATAAGCGCCGTTTCACTCGGATGCGACAAAAACCGTGTCGACACCGAAATGATGCTGAAAAAACTACTTGATAACGGCTATGAAATCGTGCCTGAAGTCGAAGGCGCCGATGTCATTATTGTCAATACCTGCGCTTTTTTGGAAGCCGCGCGTAAAGAATCTATCGAGACGGTTTTGGATTTAAGTACGTTAAAAAACGGCGAAAATAATAAAAAAATCATTGTAACGGGCTGTCTGCCAGAGCTTTACCGCAAAGAAATATATGAAAATCTGACCGAAGCCGATTGTGTAGCAGGGGTAAATTTTGATATATGCGAAGCGGTTAAAAGCGCAATGGGGGCGCAAAGGGCACAAATGCCCGCCACGCCCCGAAAAACAGGCTTGGAACCGCGTTTGCTTACTACGCCTTATCATTACGCGTATCTGAAAATATCCGACGGCTGCGACAATTTTTGCTCTTACTGCTTAATACCGAAAATAAGAGGACGTTTTTTTTCTTATCCGATAGAACAGATAGTGGCGCAAGCGGAAGGATTGGTATCTAACGGCGTAAGCGAAATCATTTTGGTGGCGCAGGACGTGACGAAATACGGGCTTGATTTGTACGGCAAAGTCCAAACGGTCGAGCTTTTACGCAGACTAAGCGAGATAAAAAACCTTAAACGCATACGTCTTTTGTATTGTTACCCAGAGCTTGTTAGCGACAAACTACTAGATGAAATCAAGAATAACGAAAAAGTTTGCAAATATATCGACATACCGCTTCAGCACGTCGACGGCGAAATCCTTAGGCGAATGAACCGAAAATCCGATGAAAGCTCGGTGTTGAAATTGTTTGATAAACTCACGCAAAAATACCCCGAAATAAAGGTCAGAAGCACCTTTATAAGCGGTTTTCCCGGTGAAACAAAGCAGCAGCACAATAAAATAAAATCATTTTTGACTAAATACAGACTGTATAACGTGGGTTTTTTCGCGTACTCTCGTGAAGACGGAACCGCGGCGGCAAAAATGCCCGAACAAATTAATGAAAAGACCAAACAAAAGCGCGTAAAAGAGCTTTACGCTGCTCAGTCAAAAATTGTAAAAAAACTTAATCGCGGCTATATCGGACAAGTTTTGGAGTGCGTCATAGACGAAGACGCGGGGAATTACTATATCGGCAGAACTGATTTTCAGTCGCCAGAGATAGACGGGGTTGTAAAAATTTATTCCCATAGACCGCTGTTAACAGGCGAATATGTAGCAGTAAAAATTACCGATTACGATAAATACGATTTAATAGGAGAAATAAAATGAATTTACCCAACAAAATCTCGATTGTGAGAATAGTTTTGATACCCGTAATGACTGTCGTTTATTTATTAAACTTTAATTACGCAGCGCTTTGGGCGACGAATATTTTTATAATAGCGGCATTGACCGACTTTTTAGACGGCTATATCGCGCGAAAATACAATATGGTTACGGATTTGGGTAAACTTCTCGACCCGATAGCGGACAAGCTGTTGGTTTTGTTCGCATTGTTTTTGATAGCGTACGACTGCCCGCTCAATCCAAGCTGGATTTGCGCCGTATATGGGGCGATAATCATAGCTAGAGAGCTTTTGATAAGCATAGTGCGCCAAATAGCCGCAAGTAAAAACGTGATAATCCACGCTAATATTTACGGTAAGGCAAAAACTTTCGTTCAAGACATCGCTATTCCGCTATTGTTTTTAACAAAGTTTTTCTCTATCTTAAAAACAACTATGTCTAATACGCTTTATACAACTATTTATAACGTAGTATATTGCGCGGGCTACATAATGATAACGATAGCAACCATTTTGACTATTATTTCAGGCATAGTATATCTGGTTCAAAACAAGTCTGTATTTAAACAAGAGATAAAATAGGCGATTTAGTTTATTAGGCGGTAGTAAAATTGACAGATATTTCAGTTGAGAGCCGTAATACCGATACTAAGGTACTCGAATTCAAAATTTTTGGGTTTGAAAGTGAAGAAATTGAAAAAATATTGTTTGAAAGCGGATTATATTCAAAATACCGTTGCAAATTTCAAACGGATTTTTTGGACACGCTTTTAACATTTGAATTTGAGCAAATAAAGTTCACTTATGAGATTTCCAACGCGGTTTTGACTTCGGTTTACAGCCTTTTTGGTGAAAAAATTTACGCCGAAAGCAACGAACCGCTTGGGAAAATCGTAGTGGAAATGCTTAATATACGTCAAAGCGCGTTATCCGTCGCCGAATCGCTCACAGGCGGACTTATCAGCGACAAAATAGTGCAAAACTCAGGCGCGAGCAAGGTTTTTTTGGAAGGCATTGTAACTTATTCTAATCAATCAAAAATCGAACGGCTGGGCGTCAATGAGAAAACTGTCGAGCAGTACGGAGCGGTGTCAGAAGAGGTTTCACTCGCAATGTGCAAAGGGCTTACGGACGGCAGAGCGGATTACGCCTTGTCTACCACGGGCATAGCTGGGCCTACGGGCGGCAGCTTGACAAAGCCCGTCGGGCTGTGTTATATTTCCGTAGGGAACAGCGACTTTATATTGACGAAAAAATACATTTTCAACGGCGACAGAGAAGATATACGCCAAAAATCCGCAAACACGGCGTTATTTATGCTGATAAAATTTATGAAATCACACTAATTTAGGAGAAAAATAATGACTGACGACAAGAAAAAAGCGTTAGAGCAGGCAATATTGCAAATTGAAAAACAATTCGGCAAAGGCGCGATAATGAAACTCGGCGAGACCGCCGCTACAAGAAATATAGACGTAATTCCTACAGGCTGTCTGACGTTGGACATAGCCTTAGGCATAGGCGGTATGCCGCGCGGTAGAATTATTGAGATTTACGGACCTGAATCTTCGGGTAAAACGACCGTTTCTTTGCACGTTATCGCTGAAATTCAAAAAATGGGCGGCACGGCGGCTTTTATAGACGCGGAACACGCGCTTGATCCTACATACGCCTCCGCTTTGGGCGTAAATTTGGAAAATTTGTACGTATCGCAACCCGATAACGGAGAACAAGCTCTCGATATCGCCGATTATCTTGTTCGCAGCAGCGCGATAGACTTAATCGTTGTCGACTCGGTCGCGGCTTTGACTCCAAAGGCGGAAATAGAAGGCGATATGGGCGATTCGCACATAGGTTTGCAGGCCCGTTTAATGTCGCAGGCGTTGCGTAAACTGGCTGCAATCGTCAGTAAATCTAACACTTGTATTATTTTTATCAATCAGCTTCGTGAAAAAGTCGGCGTTATGTTCGGTTCGCCCGAAACAACTCCAGGCGGAAAAGCGTTAAAGTTTTACGCAAGCGTACGCTTGGACGTAAGAAAAATAGACCAAATAAAAAACGGTACCGACGTAGTGGGTAACCGCACAAAAATAAAAGTGGTAAAAAACAAACTTGCACCTCCGTTCAAACTTGCAGAATTTGACATAATGTACGGCAAAGGCATTTCTCAGTCGGGCTGCATACTTGACCTTGCTATTGATAACGGCATCGTTGAAAAAAGCGGTTCCTGGTTCAGCTACAACGGCGAGCGCATAGGGCAGGGCAAAGAAAACGTAAAAACTTATTTTGAAACTAATCCCGCTTTTATGGCGGAGTTAGAAAAACAAATCCGCGCAAAATTCGAGTCTCACGAAACAAAAACGGCGTCCGATGATGCAGAAGAAGTTTCGGACTAATAAAAACTTAGAAATTTTTATAAAAACCATTAGAATTCATTTTTCTAAGGGTTTTTTATTTGCCTTAACATTTTAATCCTAGACTACTTGACTTTTACCTCGGTTTTTTGTATCATAAATTTGGTATATTTAAGTTAATATGACTTGATTATATAAATAGGCAAACGTGTGTTTGTCTTATCCTGAAAATTGAAAACATAATATGGAGGAATTTATGCATTATTTATCATTACTTTCCTTCTTTGCTGACGGCAATACGGTATTATTGATAGTGTTGCCGATTATAGCCATTATCGCTGGCGGCGCATTGGGTTATTTTATTAACAGGCAAATCATAAATAATAAAATTGGAAATGCAAAAAACGTTGCTCAGTCTATTGTAGACGAAGCAAAATCAGAAGCCAAAACGCTGAAAAAAGAGGCTATTCTAGAAGCGAAGGAAGAAACGCTAAAACTAAAAACAGAATTTGAAAGACAGACGAAAGAACGCCGCTCGGAGCTTCAACGTCAAGAAACCCGAATGATCCAAAGAGAAGAAATTTTGGACAAGAAGGAAGAAACACTTACAAAAAAATCCGAGCAACTCGAACAACAGCAAAAAGCGATAAGTCAAAAACAATCCGAAATTGACAAAAAACTTACTGAAGTTGACAAGTTTAATGAGAAATTAATTGCAGAGCTGGAAAAAGCCGCTCAGATGTCAAAAGACGAAGCCAAACAATCTTTGGTTGAGGCAATGACTTCCGAGGCGAGAAAAGACGCGGCCGTTATCGTTAGAAAAATCGAAACCGAAGCGAAAGAAAACGGCGATAAACGCGCGAGAGAGATAGTCAGCAGCGCGATACAACGTTGCGCGTCCGACCAAGTTTCCGAATCTACCGTTACTACTATACCTTTGCCCAACGACGAAATGAAAGGTCGCTTGATAGGCAGAGAGGGCAGAAATATCCGTGCATTAGAAAACGCGACGGGCGTCGAGCTTATTATCGACGACACACCCGAAGTCGTTATTCTGTCGGGATTTGACCCGATAAGACGCCAAATAGCTCGTATAGCTATCGAAAAGCTTATCACAGACGGACGTATTCATCCCGCCCGTATAGAAGAAATGGTGGAAAAAGTCCGCAAAGAAATGGACGTAACCATAAAAGAAGCGGGCGAGGCAGCTTCATTCGACACGGGAGTATTTGGACTTCACCCCGAAGTTATCAAACTTTTGGGCAGACTGAAATACCGCACAAGTTACGGACAAAACGTACTGAACCATTCTATCGAAGTAGCGTACCTTGCGGGAATGATGGCGTCGGAACTGGGCGTTGACGTGACGCTAGCTAAACGCGCGGGACTGCTGCACGATATCGGCAAAGCCGTAGACCACGAAGTGGAGGGTACGCACGTTCAAATCGGCGCTGACCTGGCAAAAAAATACAAGGAAAGCAAAGAAGTCGTTAACGCTATTCAAGCCCATCACGGCGACGTAGAGCCTATGACCATAGAGGCGGTATTAGTTGCCGCGGCGGACGCTGTTTCGGGAGCAAGACCCGGAGCAAGACGTGAAACTATCGAAAATTACGTCAAACGTTTGGAAAAACTTGAAGAAATCGCAAACGCGTTCGAAGGCGTGCAAAAATCATTCGCAGTTCAAGCGGGCAGAGAAATCCGCATCATCGTAAAACCCGAAGTTGTCAACGACGAAAACACGGTTTTACTGGCTCGCGATATCGCTAAAAAAATCGAAAGCGAATTGGAATACCCCGGACAAATCAAAGTTAACGTTATCAGGGAAACACGCAGCGTTGATTTTGCAAAATAATTCTTTATTTTGCAATTATATTTGATTTGTAAGCCAAAATGCAACTGCAAATATCTACAATCCGATTTAATCAAAAAACAAAAATACCGCAAGAAATTTGCGGTATTTTTTGTTTGCTTTTTTGCATTAAGCTATAATTATTTAGATAAAGAAATCAAAAAAAATTAAGTCGTTTCAAAATCGATTTTAAAGAGATTGCTTATTATTCTAGATAATATTTGAATTTTCTTTCACAGTATGTTAATATTTTAATATTAGATAGTTTCATATATCTATAAAAACCGCTGAAACGAAAAAACCCTATAACCGCACATTTGCAGTCATAGAGTCTTATAAGTGGCAGGGGAGACGCGATTCGAACACGCAACCGATGGTTTTGGAGACCACTACTCTACCGTTGAGCCACTCCCCTAAGTGAATATATTATAAATTAGTTAAAAAAAATAGTCAAACATATAAACTTCAATTACAAAAAAAATTATATGAAATCACAAAAAACAACACGGATTTTACGGAGAAATTATGCAAAAAGACGAGAATAAAAAACCTGATGTAACGATATTTACCGACGGCGCATGCTCGGGCAATCCCGGCGAAGGCGGATGGGCGGCGCGTTTGTCGTGCAAATTAGCTGACGGCAAAGATTACGTCAAGACGCTAAGCGGTTATTCGCCCAGTACAACCAACAACATTATGGAACTTTCTGCCGTCGTCAACGCTCTTACGGCGTTAAAAACGCCTTCCGACGTCGAAATACTGTCGGATTCGGCTTATATCGTAAACGCGATAAACAGCGGTTGGCTGGATACGTGGGTTGCCAACGGCTGGAAAACCTCTGAGAACAAACCCGTGGCAAATAAAGAACTGTGGCAAGAACTAGCGAAACTTATAAAAGTTCATAAAGTTAAATTTGTCAAAGTAAAAGGGCACTCAGACAACGAATATAACAATCTTTGCGACCAGCTCGCCCGCGACGCGATAAAAAACAAAAAGGGGATTTAACCTGTCCCAATGAAAAAAATATCAAAATTTTTTTGCATAATATTGACTTTTTGGGATTTTAGGCATAACTTATATAAGGAACAACCGCAGAGCTTTTGAGCTCCCGAGGCATTTTGCCATTGGCGGTTGTTTTTTTAATATGAATTATTTTGTCCTTCGTATATTCTGCAGATATTAACCAATTAAGTATTGACTTCTTCATACATACTATCTATCAAAGGTAGCTCCTTTGTGCGCGCATAAGCGTATAGCCTGTGGTAAGCACCTTTTTTTAAAAAAATCAAATATTAATCAATATAAAAAAGCGGTTAAATTTAACCGCTTAATTGTTTTAAAATATTTAATTGAAAGAAAGTTTTATTTATACTAACATTTTTTTGAAAATAGCTTTATAAAAGAGTACGCACCACGGCAGCGATAGGGCGGTTACTAACGGCAAAACGATTTGGACTAAAACCGCTATCGTATTCGCAAAAACAATCCGCAAAAACAAAACGTTAAAAGCAAAGTCCAATATCGTGAGTAAGATAAATACAATCCACGCGTTCGTAAAATGGTAACTGAATTTGAAATTAGGTTTTCTTTTTAGGGTAGGATTTATCGCGAATATAAGCGAGAGGGTTACGGGTACTACCGCGCACGCCGCCCAAAAATAACCCACCATATTAAAACTCAAAACGTCTTTGAAAAACAGCCACAAAATGAGCGTTTCGATTAGATATATTCCGTATGTAAGCCAGCCGACAAAGAAATTGATTTTATTTCTGTACAGCATCGCTTGCGGTCTGTAAAACGCAGTTTCTTTATTATAAAAGTTTATTCTTATACCTTTTTCAGCGAATTTTTCAGCCGTATTTTCCAAAGCCGTCAAATTCGGGTCGGAAAAATCGTCCAGATTTATCTCGGGTTTTTTTGAAAGTTCTTTCAGCGATTCGTCTTCAAGCTGCTTGCCCAAAAGGTTGCCTATTATATGTTTATAATTATCTTCTTTGTCTTTATTAGGATTTTTGGGCTGTTTCGCTCCCATTTTTTCATTCAGTTTTTCTTCAAATTTTGCGTAAAACTCAAGATCGTCATTGCGATTTTGTTCACGCGCCGTTTGCTCGGAAATAATTTTTTCTTCGATATTTGTTTCGTCGATAGTTACATTATGAACATTCTCCTGTTCGGGTTCATTAAGCGTGTCGCTGTTAAAAAACGAATGACGCTTATTTTCATGCTGTTCAATAGGGGGTTCTATAACGGTATTATCATCTATTAGATTTTGATTAAAATCTTCTTTTTTACCGAGTTCGACCGTTTTCTCGTCGTCGAAAGATTTCGCTTTTGCGCCTGTACCCGACATCAAATCGTCGAGCTGCATTTGCAAATTTATCTGCTCATTAACGCTGGAAGTGTATTTTCTGCGGTCTTGTTTTGCCTTTAAAGGCATTTCATCGATATTAACCGAGTCAATGGCGTCTTGAGCGGCATTGGGTTCCGTTGCGGAAAATTGCTCGGTCATTTTTTCGGCATTTATATTAACATCGCCAAAATTTTTCAGGCTTTCAGCGCCGCTATCCGTTATTCTAAAATATTTGCGGCGGCCGCCGTTGGACTCGTCTCCCCAGTAAGATTCTATCAATCCGTTGGATTCGAGCTTTTTCAAATAATTATATAACGTCGGCTGTTTTATCTCCGTCTGCGTTGCGGCGTTTATCTCTGAAGCTATTTCATAGCCGTATTTATCTCCGACGGTAAGCGAGCAAAGAATGACGGTTTCAACATCGTTCTTCGAAAAGGTGTTTTCACTCATAAAAATAACCTTTTTCCTTTTGTTTTTTTATTATTATAATTCAAAAAGGGGAACTGTGTCAAGATTTAAACTACTATGCGTTACATAATAAAATATTAGACGCTTTCTCTACAAAAAACTGCAAAATTTTGAGATAAATTTTTAGAAATTATGATAAAATACCGATATATGGACGTATTAATCACCAGAAAAGAGCAAAAAAGAATATCGATGAGGGTAAAAGACGAAAAAACCCTCGTTATTTTCGCGCCCATAGGTTATCCGACGGAAAAAATAGAAGATTTTATTCAGACAAATACTCAATGGATTAACAAAAAAGTCAGCGAAATTACCCGACGCAAGACGGATTTTTCTTCGATATATTCATTTGACCAAACTTTATTAAACGGTAAAATTATCGATATCTTGCCTTCAAACGAGAATAAAACGAGTATATCGGCGGAAGGACTTTATATTTCGCCGCGCTGCTATGGAAATTTTGAAAAAAGACGCAAAGAAACGATAAAATTTGTAAAAGAGTACGCGGACGAAAATCTTAGAGAACTTATATCAAAAATCGGCACGGAACTCGGCGTTTGTCCGTCGGAAATAACCGTTCGTTTTATCAGGGGCGCGCGAATATGGGGGAAATGCGACGCCAATAAGCGTATCGTTATCGATTCGCGCGTTGCAATGCTTACTCCGCAACTACAACGTTATGTTATATTGCATGAATTCGCTCATCTCAGCGTATTCAATCACAGCGAAACCTTTTGGAATCTGGTAGAAAAGTACGTCCCAAACTATAAAAACTGCCGAAACCAATTAAAATCATTTTCTTTTATACGAGAATTGTATAATTAAGGTAAAACGCAGGACCGCAAAAATTATAAAAATCAAGTTTATGCCGCGTGTCCGTATAGGCAAAGCTGTTTTGAAAAGCCGTGATAAAGGATTGTTAAAAAAACTTTATAATTTTTAACTTTAACCCTAAGCAATTTTAAAATCAAAATTTAATACTGCTTTCCGAAATAGAACTCTAAAAAATTATTTCAATCTTGACGGTTATTTCACAAGCTTTCTCAGTCTAAAACAATAGTAATTTTATCTTTATTTAACGTTCTTATACAGAAAAATCTTAAGGCAAGAAAGATTATTAAAAAAAATTTGTTATGAGCAAGTCTAATTAGTTTGAAAAGGGTAAGTCATTAAAAATCTCCATATAACGAAATTATGAATATGCATACAGACCACACAAAGAAAATTAAATCTCTTACAGATGAGCTAGTTAAGATTTTAATAAAAAACGTTTTTTATGAATTTCCGCAAATAAAGCTTTACTGCAAAAACTACATGACAAAAATATAATATCACTCAAGATTAATCTTTAAAATAATCAAAAATCATGCTATTTTTATCTACAAATAAGGACTCTCGGGGGACAAACAACTATTCGCAAAATACCGAATTATTAGAAGTCTTTGACATCTCGAACATCTATCTGAAAATTTGCGGTGTCGGTAGTGTAGCGGACAATGATATTGAAGTCGTGTTTTTCAAAGTCTACTACAATCTCACGCAATAGGGCAATACGTTTTTCTTTAAAGTACTGACGGCTTTGACATTCGCTTTCGTGTTCGGCACATTTTAGTTTGTTAGCGAATTTTCGCCCACAGTGCGAGCATATATAACTAACTTTGCATTTCAAGCCGTCTCAACTCCTTTTTTAGATTTTGAGTACACTTAAACTCAAAACTCAGCACCGCAGTGACACGGAACAGCGGTGCCGTTCGCTCTCTTGCGTTCCGTTTTGCTGCGCAAACAAACGAAACGCAAGAGACAAAGCAAGAGAGAAAAAATACCGATGAAGCGCGTTAAGCGAGGTAAGCTCTGGGCAAGCGAGCAAAGGCACTTTGTGCTTCGCTCGCTGGCGGGATTTTACCTTTTGTAGAGCTGTCAAGCGTGAACGGCTGTATTTGCTCGCAAACTCGCAAATCTCCGCCGACAAGTATGTCGCTTGACTGCTATTCTGTGTGAGAGCGTTTAAGCCGTGTAGGGGTTATATAGCGAGTGTCAAACTATTCGCAAAATGCACATTTAACGAAAAGATATGTCAAAATCATTGACTATATGTGTTTAACTATGGTATTCTATTATAAATAAGACTATTTTATCATTTTTATTGATGACTATAAATTAACTCAATTACAACTCAGTATAGCGCGATGTGTCAATAGTTAATTCATAAACATAATCGGAATCTCGTAATTATTGACAAGATTTCTACAAACTATTATAACTGCTACTTTTGACTTGTTTGGGCGTTCTCACACAGAATAATCTAAAGACAATGGTATGATTTCAGGAATTTTGAACTTTTGAGAACAGGTAATCTTATCGTTCTATCCTGAAAATTATAAAAGCTAAATAATATAATTCTCAGTAGCTGTCATGACTGAATTTATCAATACAAATTTCCAGAAAATTTATAATATCTATTAGAAATTCTGTTTAAACGCGTTTGAGTAAATCTACCATATACGACAACTTCAAAAAAACTACGACTTAAAAAATATAACATTTAATAATATTAACTGTGGTATTTTAAGGAAATAAAATGGCTCAAAAAAATTATTTCACCGAACGTGATAAGGAAAATTTTTATAAACTTTCACGCATTATCGACGAAGAACTCCCCGACTTTTGCCGAGAGTTTTTTATCGCGCTTGAAAGCAGAGCTACGACATTGACACGGCTTGCTTACGCTTACGACTTAAAACTATTTTTCAGATATCTTGTGACAGAATCAAGCCTTTTTTTAGGCCGTGAAATAAAACAAATTCGCCTGGATGAGCTTGAAAATCTGTCAGGTATTGATATAGAGAAATATCTTAGTTATCTTAGTTATTACACAAATCTCGATGACGAAACTCGGAAAAATTCTAACAAGGCAAAAGCAAGAAAACTTTCCGCTTTACGGGCGATGTTTAAATATTTTGCAAAAAAGGACAAAATTAAGCACGACCCCACCGTTACGGTAGATTCGCCAAAAATCAAGGATAAAGAAATCATACGGCTGGAAGGCGAAGAAATTTCAAAAATGCTAAACGTCACGGAGAGCGGACGAGGTCTTACCGCGAGACAGCTGGCTTATCACGAAAACACGCGGGTGCGCGACACGGCAATTATCGGACTGCTGCTCGGCACGGGTATCCGTGTAAGCGAGCTTGTCGGGCTTGACCTTAACGACGTAAATTTTGAAAATTTATCTTTCGTCGTCACCAGAAAAGGCGGCAGCCGCGTTCAGCTATATTTTTCTGACGAAGTCGGCGGTTTGTTATACGAATATTATCTATATCGGGTTGCGGAAAAAGCCATACCGTCCGATGAGAAAGCTTTTTTTGTTTCTTTGCAAAACAAGCGGTTTTCACCCCGTTCTGTGGAAAATATAGTAAAAAAATACAGTTCAGTCGCAACTCCAAATAAAAATATAACCCCCCACAAACTTCGCAGCACTTTTGGCACACAGCTTTATCGGCAAACGGGCGATATATATGTTGTGGCGGACGTTTTGGGACATAAAGACGTGAATACAACCAAAAAGCATTACGCCGCCATGAGCGACGACATACGCCGCAAAGCCTCGACAAAAGTTTCTTTGCGGCCGACAACCGAATATGACAATAATGACAAAAATGATGACTGAAAAAAATGAAAACAAAATCGCCATAGCTTTGATTGAAACGTCGGAGTATGATATCGACGTTAACGAATTGACCGAATTAGCCAAAACGGCGGGACTTGAGGTAAGCATGATTTACACTCAAAAACGCTCATCGCCCGACAATTCAACGTATTTCGGCAGCGGAAAAGTGGCGGAAATCAAAGAATCGCTTAACGCAAATAACATAAAAACTATTATTTTTAACGACGAGTTGTCCTCCATTCAACACGCCAATCTTACCGACGAGTTGGACGCAGAAGTAATGGACAGGACAAATTTGATTTTACAAATTTTTTCTCTGCACGCAAAAACAGCGGAAGGCAAAATTCAAGTCGAGCTTGCACGGCTAAAATATTTACTGCCAAGATTGCGTATGACTCCGGGCGAATTAAGCCGTCAAGGCGCGGGAGTATTAGCGCGCGGACCAGGCGAAACCAAGCTTGAAATGAACAAGCGTTATATCAAAGAACGTATTCATAAGCTAAAAGAAGATTTAGCCGAAATCGAAAAACAGCGCGGCATAACGCGGGAAAACAGAGAAAAAAGCAGACTTCCACTTATTGCATTGGTCGGCTACACGAACGCGGGAAAATCAACTTTATTTAACAAACTTACCGAAAGCAACGTATTGGTTGAGAATAAACTTTTTGCAACGCTTGACACCACGGTACGCAGAACGGAACTTGCGCCGAATCTTTTTGCGCTATTCAGCGACACGGTAGGCTTTATAAAAAATCTGCCCCATCACCTTGTCGAATCGTTCAAGTCTACACTCGAAGAAATAACCTACGCCGATATTATTTTGAATGTATGCGACGCGTCCGATCCGCAAGTTGACGAACATATCAAAGTTACTCGAGCGCAGCTTGACAGCTTAAAAATAACAGCTAAAATCTTTGACATCTATAATAAATGCGACTTGCTGTCGGACGGTAATACTATTCCAAAAAGCGCGACGTCGATAGGCATTTCCGCTTTGACGGGATTTGGAATGGACGCGCTTAAAAAAACACTCATAAACGAAATCCAGAGCAAATATACCTACGTAAAACTATTTTTACCGTACTCAAAGATGAAAGAATTAGCCGATTTGCAAGCGATTTCTTATGATACCATGCTAGAATATGTAGAAAACGGGCTTGACATCAGCGGATATTTCCTTACAGCTTACTACGGAAAATTCGGAAAACTCATAAAAAACGATTAAAATCATATAAAAAGTGTCTAATTGCGCCTTAAAAATCGCTTTTCTGTATAGAACATTAAGAAATATAAGCTTTTACTAAGAATTTTGCAGCTTTTTTCAATTTTACTTAAATTATCAAAGTGAAATATAATCTGAATTTTCACTTTTTATTTCTTTCTATGTCAATATTTATTAATATTTAGAATACTATTTAATAAATAGTATTCTAAAAAAAGTATTTTTATAGAACTTTTGTTCTAAATTATGTTGATTTTAAAAATGAATTGTGTTATCATTTGAATATGAATAAGATTGATAATAAGCTTTCAGAGGTTTATGAATATCTAAAAAACTACATAGACGAAAATTCTTTTCCCCCTACCGTTCGGGAAATTTCAACCGCTTTGGGTATCACGTCAACGTCCACCGTTTTTTATTATCTTGAAAAACTGCAAAGTCAAGGTAAAATTCTACGTTCCGATAACAAAAATAGGGCGATAACTCTCGTGGATAACGACAACTCTCATATAACCAGCGTTCCGCTTGTAGGCTCGGTGTGCGCTGGCGACGGAATTTTGGCTATCGAAAATATTGAAGGTTACTATTCATTGCCTTCGGAAATTTGTAAAGACAACAACGTATTTTTATTAAAAGTCAAAGGCGACAGTATGCTCGGCGCAGGCATAAACGAAAACGATGTGCTTATTGTGCGCAAACAAAATACCGCCGAGAATGGTAAAATTGTCGTTGCGCTTATTGACGACATCGCGACGGTAAAACGCTTGGTCATAGAAAAAAACGGAGCATATTTGCACCCCGAAAACGACTTATATGAAGACATAAAATTCAATCGCGTTTCTCAAATAAATATTCAAGGCGTGGTAGTCGGAAGTTATCGCAAATTCTAATTTTTTTTTATTTTAATTCATCACTAATTTAGAAAATAAAATATATGTATTCATAAACAATATTTTTATTTAAAGTTCCTCAAATCAAAAATTGTTCAAAAACTAAAATTGTGAAGTTGCCGCATCACTAGGCTATATTAAGTTTTATTTTTAATTTTCTCTAATGATTTTTTAAAAAATTTCTCAAACCCCTTTTTTATACCAATTATCTCAACTTTTTTATCGATGTCGTAATAATACTCATTTTTTTCATTGACAGATAAGCAATCCAAAGGGAAGCCTTTTACTTGTTTTTTGTGAGGAATTGAAGTTATTATAAAGCTATTTCCAGATAGAACATCGTCATCTGATGAAAAAATCGTGTCTTTGTTAAAAATAAAGCATATAGCATTTTTATATTTTGCCTTGAGATTGCCAAATTTTCTTGCTAAATTTGAATAAAAATCAATCATTTCTTCATCAGAAAGCTCTTTGCCTTTCGGTCGTCTGACAAAGACTCCAGGTTGAAAATTATTAGGGACGATATCAAAATACAATCCAGAATCACATGAAAACACGGAATGAAGTTGATTATTCGTCTATTAATGCTTTCAGACATTCAGCGACGGCTATTTTGCCGTGCTCAAAAGTTAACCCGCCTTGAAAATAAGCTATATACGGCGGCTTTATTGGAGCGTCACAGCTAAGCTCGATAGACGCGCCTTGCACAAAACACCCCGCAGCCATAATAACTTTGTCTTGATATCCAGGCATATCCCACGGCACAGGTTTTACAAAGCTGTCGATAGGCGAAACACGCTGCACGGCCTGACAAAAATCAATGAGCTTTTGTTCGTCCCCTATTTTGACAGAACACACGATATCGTTTAGTTCGTCAAACGGATCGGGTAAGACTTCATAGCCCAATTTTTTTAATGACGCTGAAAACAAAACCGCAGTTTTTGCTGCCTGCGCTACCACGTGCGGCGCCAAGAATATTCCTTGGAAAAACTGTAAATATCCACTTAAATAGCTTCCGACTTCCATTCCAATAGACGGAGAAGTCACCCGCCCTTCAATAAGTTTAATAAGATTTTTCTTGCCTACTATATAACCGCCCGTCGGAGCAATTCCGCCGCCCGGGTTTTTTATTAGCGAACCCGCCATTACGTCCGCGCCAACATCAGTAGGCTCTTTTTCATTCATAAATTCGCCGTAGCAATTGTCGACAAAAACTATGGTTTCGGGAGAAATTTTTTTGATAAATAATACGACCTGTTGTATTTGTGGAGTGGTCAACGCCTTTCGCCATGCATAACCACGCGAACGCTGTAGCATAATCATTTTTATTTTTGAGGATAACAACGTTTTTTCAATTAAAGGTAAATCAAATTCTCCAAGTTCGGTTAAATCGATTTGGCGGTAATTAACGCCAAAATCGGCGAGCGAACCGTTATTCTTACCCGTTAACACTTCAGAAAGCGTATCATAAGGTTTTCCCGAAATTGAAAGTAAAATATCGTTAGGCCTTAGTAAACCAAACAGTGCAACAGTCAAAGCATGCGTGCCGGATACTATGTTAGGCGTAACAATACCGTCTTCCGCTCCAAAAGTGTCCGCAAAAACTTTTGAAAGCGCCTCTCTGCCAGCGTCGTCGTATCCGTATCCGCTGCTACCGTTCATGTGCCGCAGAGCAATTTGATTGGATTGAAACGCTTTCAAAACTTTATTTTGATTAATAAGAGCGATATTATCGATACGCTCGAATACCGTAGTTAACTCATTTATAGAATCTTCAATTATTTTTTGTGATTTTTTCATTATTACCGCCATTTTTTTACTTTTAGAATACTATTTGTTAAATAGTATTCTAAATATATTTATATTTTTTTCAAAATTTCTTGTATTATAGTCTCTTTTCCTGCGCTAACGTCAAGCCATATCGGGTTTAATCTTTTTAAAAACGTAATTTGGCGTTTTGCGTAATTTCGCGTATGCTGCTTTATCAGTTCCTTCGTTTCCAATAAACTTACGTTTCCTTTTATATAGTCAACCGTTTCTTTATACCCTATCGCTTGAAAAGCCTGGCTTTCTGGGCTGTATCTATATAAAAGATTTTTAACTTCGTCTACTAAACCTTTTTCAAACATATCGTCGACTCGAGCGTTTATTCTTTCATAAAGCACAGCTCTATCGCAGTTTAACCCAAATAGTAAGTAATCTCGAATTGGAGTTCTTTCTTTTTTTGGCGCAAAATTAGTTTTATCTTGTATTTCCAACGCCCTAATAACGCTTTTTATGTTATTCGGATGGATTTTCGCTGCTCGAATGGGATTTACATCCGCAAGCTTTTTATGTAAAGCGTCTTTGCCGTTTTTTTCATAATAATCCCAAAACTCTTTGCGTAAATTTTGCGTATCGTCGGTCGCAGGAAAGTCAAGCCCATATATCAAACTCTCAAAATACAGTCCGGTACCGCCGACGACAATCGCATCAGTATTTTGCGTCAAAATTTTATCGACTGCATCCGCATATAAAAACGCGTTGTAATCGCAATCAGGCTCAACAATGTCAATCATAAAAT
>DAOTGG010000007.1:28477-37871 GCA_035446985.1 Eubacteriales bacterium | reverse complement strand
TTTAAGGTCTTGTAAAAGGTTGACAAAACATTAAGTTACGAATAAAATTTAATTATCTTAGTCAATGAGCTTTTCGGAGATGAAGACAATTTTACATTCGTTCACCCCGACGTCGCAAAATTTTTTTTAGACGTATCGGCGTGAGCATTTATATTGCCTTAAATATAATCCCAAAAGCTCTCTAAACTAATAGAGAGTATTTTTTATTTTTAGGAGCAAAATTTTATGGAAAGACTAGGCGTAATAGCGATCGTTATCGAAGACCGCAAAGTGGCTGTGAGCGTACAGGAAATTTTGTCCGCGTTCGGCGAAATAATCGTGGCACGAACGGGTATCCATGACCGAGAACGGGACGAAAGCGTAATCTCGCTCATTGTAAAAGGGACTGTGGAGCAGATTTCCGCGTTAACGGGAAAACTCGGCAGACTGCCCGATATTCAAGTAAAAAGTGCGGTAACCGCCGCAAAGGAGACAAAATAATGAAAGTATTTTTATTTGGTAACGCAAAAAACAAAGCTATGATACTGGCGCGTATAGGTATAATGACCGCATTGACGGTTTTGGCGCAATATTTATCGGGACTATTGGGCATTCAGCTCATTACAGGCTCTATCGTTAATATGTTTTTACTGCTGTCCGCATTACTGACAGGCATAATAGGCGGTATTTCAATAGGTATTATCACGCCTTTTATCGCTTTGGCTTTGGGACTCAATCCGCAAGTTGTGCTTGTGCCTTTTATCGCATTAAGCAACGCGGCGTTGGTTGTTATTTTCGCTTTCGTTATTAAGCTGACAAAAGTATCAGAACAGCAAAACGAATTTAAAAGATTGGCATCGCTTATCTTGTCTGTAATACTGGCGGCAGGAGTAAAGTTTTTACTCATGTTTTTCTTCTCGCGCGTACTGTTCCCGTTATTCTTAGCGCCGCAGCTTGTGGACAAGCTTTCTATTGCGTGGGGCGTTTTGCAGCTTTTCACAGCCCTTATAGGCGGAGCGATTACGGTAGCTTTGTATTATCCGCTAAAAAGAGTCAAACTCGCGCCCGGGGCGAAAGTGACAGAATAATAATTGCTAACGCGAATTATTAAACGAAATAAATATGGCAGTTTCTTTTTTTGCTGTTTTATTCGCAATCATTAGCTTTTAAACCAGTTAAATTTACTAAAAACGGGTGTTAAGTAAAACGCCCGTTTATTTTTATAAATAATCAAAGTCATTATCATTTTTCAAGCAATTATAAAGAAAAGATTTTAATAAAAAAGATGCCTGATTTTTTGTTTGGTGTTGACACTAAGGGCAATAATTGATATAGTTAGCTTGAAAATAATTATGAATAAAACGAATTTAAGTAACGTTCCGCAAGGACTAACCGAAGCGCAGGCAACCGAGCTTGCCGCAGAAGGCAAAACCAATTACGTCAAAAAAACGGTCGGCAAAAGCTACACTTCCATAATTATCGACAACGTTCTGACAATGTTTAACCTTGTCGGGCTTGTCGTTTTTATTTTACTCGCTATAGCCGGCGACTGGAAAAACACGATGTTTTGCATCGTGATTTTGGCGAACACTTTTATAGGCATTATTCAAGAAGTCAGAGCAAAAGTTATCGTGCAAAAACTTTCCATACTTACCTCGGCGAACGCCGTCGTTATTCGTGACGGAAAAGAAAAGAAAATCGGCGTCGGAAAAATCGTCTTCGGTGACGTTATAAAGCTTAAAGTCGGCGACCAAATACCCGCAGACAGCGAAGTACTCTTTGGCTATATCGAAACGAACGAGGCTTTGCTCACGGGCGAAAGTCACTCGGTCAAAAAAGAAGTAGGAGATACGCTGCTGTCGGGAAGTTTCGTCGTTTCGGGAAACTGTTACGCGACAGTCGTTCATATCGGCGCGCAAAACTACGTCGAGCAGCTTGCGATAAAAGCAAAAAAATACAAAAAGCCGAAATCCGAGCTAATGCGCTCTATTAACGGCATTATAAAAATCATTGCCATAGTGGTTTTCCCGCTTGGACTGGCGTCTTTTTTGACGGGCTTTTACGCTAACGCAAAACCGTGGACGGAAGCTTTGGCAAGAGCGTGCGGCTCTATGATAGGTATGATTCCGTCGGGAATGGTGCTACTGACATCTGTGACGCTCGCCGTTTCAGTTATAAAGATGGTACGAAAAAAAGCTTTGGTGCAGGACCTATATTGCATAGAAATGCTGGCTCGAGTAGACGTGCTTTGTCTTGACAAAACGGGTACGATAACCGACGGCACAATGTCGGTGGAAGAAATAGAGATATTTGACGACAGCGTGGACGTTGGACAGACTGTTGCGGGAATATTGGCAGCAACGGGCGACAGCAACGATACCGCAAAAGCTTTGTTAGATAAATTCGGCGATGAAATTGATATAAAGGCGGAAAAATCTTTGCCGTTTTCTTCTGAAAGAAAAATGTCGGGGGCGGCGTTTAGTAACGGTATCTTTTTACTTGGCGCGAGCGAATTTATTTTGCCAAAAGACGCTAAAATCAAAAAAATCAATGAAAAATACAGCGAAAAAGGTATGCGGACTTTACTGCTTGCCAAAGCGGACGGAAGTTTGGAAAATCCGAAAAACGTCAAGGCTGTCGCATTGATAGCGTTATCAGACACGCTGCGTTCCGACGCGAAAGATATAATCAACTGGTTTAGAGAAAATCAAGTGGGCATAAGAGTGATTTCGGGCGACAACGCTCAGACGGTGTCCGTTATAGCCGAAAAGGCAGGTATCGCAAATTCCGATAAATTTATTTCTTTGGACGGATTAAGCGATGAAGAAGTCGTCAAGGCGGTAGAAAATTACACCGTATTCGGCAGAGTAACGCCCGAACAAAAAGCGATTATTATAAAAACGCTAAAGGAACAAGGCAACACCGTAGCTATGACCGGCGACGGAGTAAACGATATTTTGGCAATGAAACAGGCCGACTGCGCCGTAGCGATAGCCGCGGGCAGCGACGCCGCAAAAAGCGCGGCTCATTTGGTGCTGTTGGACAGCAAATTTTCGTCAATGCCTAACGTTGTAAAAGAAGGCAGACAAGTGGTTAACAATATTCAAAATTCCACTTCGCTTTTTTTGATGAAGACCATTATGACAATGTTTACAACCGTCCTTATGCTCGCGCTAGGCAAAGTCTATCCGCTGGAACCGCAAAATCTTTATGTTATCGAATTTTTCGTAATCGGTATTCCCGCGTTTTTCCTTGCGTTAAGGCATAACGAAAGTCTTATCAAAGGAAAATTTTTGCCTAATATATTTGCCTCGACCTTGCCAAAAGGAATAGCTATGGCGGTTAACGTCGCGCTTATTTATATTTTTGCGAACGTCATAGGTATCGGGGGAGATGAAAGAGCTATTACTATGACCGTTATGCTCGCCATAACTTACTCGGGTCTTGTCGGTTTAATAACCCTTTGTATGCCTTTTACAAAATTAAGCTTTGCTGTATCGGCGGGTTCGCTGGTTATTTCCACAGCGGCGTTTTGGTTTTTGAATAAATATTTGGATTATCATCTATATCTATTGACAAACAAAATATTAATATTTTTGGTTATTACGGTGGCGATATCCGTTTTGATTATCGCGGTCGGAAGAATAATAGAAGAAAAAAATAAAAAGGAGAAATTGAATGCAAA
This sequence comes from Eubacteriales bacterium, assembly GCA_035446985.1. Lineage (GTDB taxonomy): Bacteria > Bacillota > Clostridia > Christensenellales > CAG-314 > JAQUSX01. The sequence continues at coordinate 34,207 of DAOTGG010000007.1, read as the reverse complement.
AATATCTTGATATTTACTTTGACACAAACAAAAAACTCAGAGCATTGCAACACGCAATGTCGACAATACATTGGGATTCCAATACCGAGGCTCCCAGAGGTTGTTTTGCGCAAAGAGGCAAAAATTCCGCTGTTTTAAGCGAGCTTATGTACAAACTCAGTACGGACAAGGTTTATATCGACGCCATAAATAATATATACGAGCAAAGAGAAAAACTTGATCCCGTTATGCGTCATGAGATAGAAAAGCAAAAATGTGACGTGGATAAAACGAGCAGAATACCGATGGAAGAGTACATAAAATTTACCGAATTATTGGAAAATGCCCGTCAAATGTATTTTGACGCGAAAGCGAAAAGCGATTACAATATGTTTAAACCGTATCTTGAACAAATTATCGCTTATAACAAAAATTACACAGTATGGCAGCAAACCGACAAACTCAGCGGTTACGACGTATTACTCGACGAGTTCGAAAAAGGTTTTACTCAAAAAGATTTTGACAGTTTTTTCAACGTTCTGCGTGAAAAACTCGTGCCTTTCGTCAAAAAAGTCACGTCAAAAAAACTAAAATTCAACGACTCTTGGCTAAAAGCGTATTTTCCCGCAGACAAACAAAAAGAGTTTTCGCAGTATTTGGAAGGCGTTATGTGTTTTGACCTTAATAGAGGTTTGATGAAAGAAAGCGAACACCCCTTCACCTTGAGTATGGATTCGACAAACGTAAGATTCACTACGCATTTTTATGAAAATATGGTAGCGTCCGCAATTTTTTCAACAATACACGAGCTTGGACACGCGACGTACGAACAACAGGTTGATCCCGCTTTGAACGATTCTATGTCGGGGGGCGGCGTGTCTATGGGTATGCACGAATCTCAATCCAGATTTTATGAAAACATCGTCGGCAGAAGTTATGAATTTTGGCAAAGACATTATCCGAAACTGGTTGAAACGTTCCCTAACGAACTAAAAGGCGTTACGCTTGACGATTTTTACAAGGGCGTAAATATGGCTGAATGTTCTCTTATCAGAACGGAAGCCGACGAACTGACGTACGCTTTGCATATTATGATTCGTTATGAAATAGAAAAGCGTATGATAAGCGGTGAAATCGGAGTTGACGAACTACCCAATGAATGGAATAAATTATATAAAGAATATTTGGGCGTCGACGTGCCTAACGACAAAGAAGGTATTTTGCAGGACGTGCATTGGGCTGGCGGAACTATCGGATACTTCCCGACTTACGCGCTAGGCTCGGCTTACGCTTCTCAGATATATCACAAAATGTCGCAGGACATCGATACGAAAAAAGAAATGGGCAGCGAAAACCTGAAACAGATAAATCTCTGGCTGAAAGACAAAATCCATAAATACGGCTCGACAATGGACCCGAAAGATATCTTGAAATCGGCAACGGGCGAAGCGTTTAACCCCAATTACTACGTTGATTATCTGATTAATAAGTACGGCAAAATTTACGATATAAAATAAAATTTGTTTTATTAAATAGCGGAAAGCGAAGATTGATTTTTTTCGTTCAAACTAGTGCAGATTAATTTATTTCAAGGCTAATTAAAAAAATAAAAGAAATTCAAACGTTAATGCTTTATAAGTAAAAAGAAAAAATAGACCGCGTATGCGGTCTATTTTTATGTATTATTTTTTTAAACTTTGCTCAAATGCCGCAAAGAAGACTAGGTGTATAGTCAACGAGCATTACACCAATGGTTAGCAAAATTATTCTGTCGGCCATTTGCTTATAAGAAAATTATTCGCTTAAAGCTTTGTGGTACGCCTCCAAAATAGTCTCTGACATCGCGTTTCTGGTTTCGGTATTAATGGGATGAGCGATATCTTTGTACTCGCCTTCTTTTGTTTTTCTCGAAGGCATCGCTATGAATAAATTATCCTTACCTTCAATAATTTTGATATCGTGGACTACAAAATAATCTTCGATGGTAACGGATGCGATAGCTTTGAGTTTGCTATCAGAATCTACCAATCGGATTCTTACGTCGGAAATCTTCATAAACTCCTTCCTTTGCTTGTAATTATATTGATTATACACTAAATTGTCCGTCTTTTCAATAGATTTTGAAAAATTCTTATATTACCCCGTTTCTAGGCATAATTTATAATAAAAATAATGTCGGCGGAAGTGAATTTTTATGAAAATACATTTCGTTGGAATTGGCGGAATAGGAATGAGCGCGCTTGCTCAGCATATGGCGAAAAAAGGTCATATAATAAGCGGAAGCGACGCCGTAAAAAGCGAAGTGACCGATATGCTGGAAAGTAAGGGAATAAAAGTTTTTATCGGGCATAGTGATAAAAACGTTTTCGGCGCGGATTTATGCGTGGCGACGAGCGCGGCAAGCGTCGACAACCCCGAAATACTCTATTGCGTGCAAAATAAAATTGGTGTGCTTGCCCGTCAAGAACTATTGGGTAAAGAATTTAACGCTTATAAAACGCGGATAGCAGTATCTGGAACGCATGGTAAAACTACGACTTGCGGAATGCTGGCGGCGGCTTTTGAAAACTGCGGTCATATGCCCACGGCGTTTATCGGCGGAATGACAAAACGGGGAAATTATATAGAAGGCGGAGAGCCTTGTATCGCGGAAGCATGCGAGTATAAAGCGAGCTTTTTGACCTTAAGACCGACGATAGGCGTTATTTTGAACGTAGAAACCGACCACCTTGATTATTACAAAGACTTGCTTGGTGTGGAGAGAGCTTTTTCAAAATTCGCTTCAAAGGTGGATAAAGACGGCTATCTTGTTTATAACGGCGACCAAGTCCCCGAACATATTTTAAAAATAACAAAAGCGAAACGCATAAGCTACGGTTTTGAAAACAATAACGACTATCAGGCGGTAAACTTAAAACACAAAAAAGGAGTTTACGCTTTTGACGTTATTAGAGACGGTAAATATTTTTATTCGGTAGAGCTTAGGATACGCGGCAGGCATAATATTTATAACGCTTTGGCTACCGTTGTCGTTTGCGATCTATTAAACCTTGACGCGTCAAAATGCGCGGAAGGCATAAATTTGTTCGAGGGAGTGGAACGCAGATGGACGGTTGTGGAAAACGAGTTTACCAACGTCGTTTTGGATTACGCGCACCACCCTAACGAAATCAGAGCTTTGATAGAAACCGCAAGGCAGCAAGGTTATGAAAAAATCGTTATGGTTTTTCAACCGCACACATATAGCCGCACGCAGACGCTTTTCCGCGATTTTGTGACATGCTTTAAAGGCGTAAACGAGTTGATACTGCTCCCTATTTATGCCGCGAGAGAGCTACCTATACCAGGCGTTACAAGCGAAAGGCTAACGAGAGTTATCAACGAAGTAGGCATAACGGAAGCGCGTTTCGCAAAGGATTTTGACGACTGCGCAAATATTATTAAAGAAAGAGCGGGAAAGGACGACCTTGTGCTTGTAGTGGGCGCGGGCGACGTTAATAAACTGGTGAATTTATTAGTTTAATTTACATAGGCTTTTTACAGCTGTCATAATGGCTATTCTTAACTACTATTGTATAAGGTCTGCGATTTCTCGAAAAATTTAAAATCGTTTTTTGTAATAACCGACAAGACAAAGATTTTGTTTCAAAAAAACAGGCAAAAAGTGGCTTTATCTATCAATTTTTTAAGATTTTGCCTTAATTTCTTTTCATAAGAAAGATTTTAAAATCGAAATTTTCAATTCTTACTTAATTGTCTTTTTATAACCTCGATATTGCTTTAAAATCCCAATATATGGTATACTTAATTTATGAAAGATTACGTTTGCGTTATCGGGGGCGCGAATATAGATATTTCGTCTACCGCTTTCGCCCCGCTTATTAAGTGCGACAGCAATCCGTCCAAAACGACTTTGTCTTTGGGCGGCGTTGGACGTAATGTCTCGGAAAATCTTGCCAGACTAGGCGTAAAAACAAAATTTATAACTGCTTTCGGCAACGATATATACGCGGAAAAAATAATTGAATCTTGTAAAAGTTTAGGCATTGACACAAGTGATTCGCTCAATACCGCAAGTCCCACGTCGACGTATTTATGCATAAACGACAATAACGGCGATATGTTTATAGGCGCGTCCGATATGGAAATACTTAATCTAATAGACGAAGACTTTTTGCGGTCAAAACTTGAGTTACTGAATAACGCAAAAGCGGTGGCGATTGACACAAACTTGTCTCCGAAAGCGTTAGAATTTGTATTGAATAACTGCGATACCCCGATTTTTATAGAAACCGTGTCGGTAAATAAAACAAAAAAACTTCACGGATTGCCAGGCGCGCATACGATAAAACCCAATATTTTCGAAGCGGGCGAACTCGTCGGAATGAAAATCAAATCGCAAAAGGATTTGCATAAAGCCGCTGATATTCTCCATAAACAAGGCTATAAAAACATTGTAATAACGCTGGGTGAAAAAGGCGCGTTTTTCTCCAATGAAAAATCGGTCGGACTGGTCTGGGAAAAAGCCGATAAAATATTGAATACAACGGGCGCGGGAGACAGTTTTTTTGCTGCCCTTATATGGGGATACGTTTGCGGTTACGATTTAAAGACCGCTTGTCAATGCGGAAACAGAGCCGCGATAATGACTCTAGCTAGCGACAAGGCGGTAAACCCAGATATTACCGCCGAAAAAATAACGGTTAAATAAACGGAAAATATTATGAATGATTTTATTTGTGTCTCTAATGAAGTAAAACAAGCTATAAAAGAAAATAAGCCGATAGTAGCTTTGGAATCCACGATAATTTCCCACGGTATGCCGTACCCGAAAAACGTCGAGACGGCTATGGCTGTGGAAGACGTCGTACGCAAAAACGGCGCGGTACCCGCAACGATAGCGATATTAAAAGGCGTACCAAAAGCGGGTTTAACCAAAGAGGAAATAGATTATCTCGGCAAACGCGGGCATGACGTAGTCAAAGTCAGCCGTCGGGATTTGGCTGCCGTATACGCAAAAAAAATTGACGGCGCAACGACGGTTTCCGCCACTATGTTACTAGCTAATATGGCTGGAATAAACGTATTCGCGACGGGCGGTATCGGCGGAGCGCACAGAAACGCGCAAAGCACATTCGATATTTCCGCGGACTTGGAAGAACTCGCTCGCACACCCGTTTTGGTCGTATGCGCAGGCGCGAAAGCTATTTTGGATTTGCCGCTTACCCGCGAATATTTGGAAACAAAGGGCGTACCCGTATACGGCTGGAAAACATCCAATATGCCCGCCTTTTATACGCAGACTAGCGGCTTGACAGTCGACTATAGAGTTGATTCCGCAGAAGAAATGGCAGACATTTTCCGCGCGTCAAGAGAATTCGGTATGGGCGGTTCGCTGCTTACCGTGCCTATTCCAAGCGAATTTGCTATGAGCGAAACTGCAATAAACGAAGCTATTGAGCTAGCCTTACGTCAAGCGGAAAAACAAAATATCAAAGGTAAAGAAGTAACCCCGTTTTTATTAGAAAAAGTAGTGGAATTAACCGGCGGAAAAAGCTTGGAATCAAATATAAAGCTCGTTTTGAATAACGCGGCTGTGGCAAGCAAGGTTGCCGTAGCTATCAGTAAAAAATAGGAGAAAATTTTGGTGACGGAAGAAAAACAACCTCTAAGTGAAAATGAAGAACAAAAACCGAAAAGGAATTTTTGGAAGTTTTTGCTTGTCAGTTGTATAACGGGAACTGTCGGGCT
>DAOTGG010000007.1:0-28377 GCA_035446985.1 Eubacteriales bacterium | reverse complement strand
AAAGGAATTTTTGGAAGTTTTTGCTTGTCAGTTGTATAACGGGAACTGTCGGGCTTGGTTCTTTTGCGCTGCTTGTTTCGGCGTTTGAAAATATTCAAAATATCGTAAATTACGACGTGGGCATCGTTATAGCCGAATATCTTTCGGTAATATGGAGCTGTACCTGCTCATTTGTGCTTAACAGCAAGTTTACGTTTAAAGGTCAAAAAGCCCGTAGAATGGGCATATTCCTGTATTTGGCTTTTTATTTTATCACCACGCCGTTAGGCAGCTGGATGATTATTGCGCTTAATAACGCGGGCGTGTATATAATTTTTTGCAAAATCATAAAGATGACGATTAACGTCGTACTGGATTATCTTTATTGTCGGTATTTCATTTTCGCGGTTATCAAAAAGCGTTACGACGAAACGCCTGTTCCCGAGTCAACCCCGAATTTTGATTTAAAAAAATAAAAAAAAGGACTCGTTAAGAGTCCTTTTAATTTTTATCAATTTTTAATCAATATCGACTATCATGGATTTATGCCTTAGGTCGTCGGTATTCATTTTTTCTATCTGTTTATCCAGTTCGGAAAACTTTACGGTATTTCCGATAAGACAGCTTGTATCTATTTTATTCGTCGCCAGTATATTTATCGCCGCGGGGAAATTGCCTTCGTACGTGTTGACCGAGTAGATATGAAGCTGTTTCGATGTAATCTGACTAAGGTTTATCTTTTCCATTTTTTCAGTATTTAACGCCAGGCATATACTTGCGCCAAACGCAGATACTTCCAAAATATCGTTAAGCGGATATTGGCTGTTGGTAAGATATATTACTTTTTCGCACATTCTTCCGCTGGTGATATTAAACATATCTTCTTTGAAATTTTGGCTTTCAACATAATTGAACGTGTAAAAAATACCAAGCTCGCGCGCGAGTTTCAGCGTTTCGTTGTCTTTGTCAATCAGTATAGGCACAGCTCCGTAATAAGTAATAAGCTGCGCTATAATAAGTCCTAGTTTTGTCTCGGAATAAATCGCGATATGGTCGCCTTTTTCAATGTTGAGAATATCGAGAATGTTCAGCGCGAGCGAAATATAACCCGTGAACAAAGCTTTTTCAAAAGAAACGGTTTCGGGCAGCTTGTGCAAAGACGTGACGGGTAAATCGATAAAATCTCTGAAAACGCCGTTGGTGTTTATGCCGAGTGAACGGAGATTTTCGCATTTTTGCGCCGAACCCGCAAGACAATGAAAACAGCTTTGACAAGGTATCGTGGGAGTGATAACTACTCTGTCGGCTTTTGTAAGCTCGGAATTTTCATCGGCAAGCTTAGATACGACGCCTGCGCCATATCTTCCCAAAATCAAAGGAAGTTCGAGTTTTACGGGATTTACATAAAAATCAAAATCTGTATTTGAGAGCAACGCTCTTTCTATTTTCACTTTTGCCATTGTAGGCGAAGTCAGTTCCGTAGGTTCGCTGGTCACAAGTTTAAGTTTTCGCGGCGCAACTAACGTCCAGGCTTTCATTATTAGTTCTCCTAAAATTTCGTACTTTTATTATTATACCAAAAACGGCATTAAAAAGCCACTATTTGCGTCATATTTGTTTTTGGTAGCATGTAGGCGTCAAAATAGTGAGTTATTTCGATTTTTATCTTAAAAAAAATTAAAAAACTGTTTTGCAAACTTTCAAAGCGAATACAAATTTTAAATCTGCTTTTTAACAAAAGAGAATAAATGCTACAGTTTCGCTTTAATAAAAAATTTTTTCAAGTTAATTATTTTGGAAAAATGTTGATATTGACTAAGATTTTCCATTGTTTTACAACTTGAGAAAACATACGGATAAAGAGCAAAAATTTTGGCTTAATCAAGGAAAAAATACTTGACAAATAGGTTATTAAATGCTAACATAACTAAGCGTCACAAGATGTTGTTATCGCGGGGTAGAGCAGTTCGGTAGCTCGTCGGGCTCATAACCCGGAGGCCGGGGGTTCAAATCCCTCCCCCGCAACCATGATTCTACCACGAATGAAAGTAGCGAGATTAACGGGTGACGATATGGCGGCGTAGCTTAGTTGGTTATAGCGGCCGGTTCATACCCGGCAGGTCGTTGGTTCGAGTCCGACCGCCGCTACCAGATATGGCTCCTTGGTCAAGCGGTTAAGACATCGCCCTTTCACGGCGGTAACACGAGTTCGAGTCTCGTAGGAGTCACCAAAGAAAAATTCGGCATAAAATGCCGTTTAATACGGGGACATAGCTCAGTTGGGAGAGCATCTGCCTTACAAGCAGAGGGTCACAGGTTCGAGCCCTGTTGTCCCCACCAAAAAGAAAAACCCGCTCAAAACATTAAGTTTTGAGCGGTTTTTTTTGCATTGTATTAGAAATCATATTATGATATATTTATTAAAAGGAGTTAAAATATGGATGAATTTTGGAAAAATAATATAGCCGTGATAATCAGCGGAATAATCACTATTGCAGGTTTCATTATAACAATAATTGTAACTAATAAAAATCTGAAAAATGAAATAAATAAAATCAAAATATCTAAATCTATGGAGAAAATGCAAGATATTCCGAAATTGTTACTTGATTTCATTAAAGTAGCACAAGATTTTGACAAAAATAGAATAACGCAAGAGCAAGCTCAAGAATATTTAAAGAATATAAATAATATTATTGTTGCTTATGGGAGTCAAGATGCTATAAAGATTCTAGAAAATCAGCAATCTCTTTTATATAGCAACAAAATAAAAGGGCTAGATATTGTTTATTATATTTCGCTTTTAATAACACAAATTAAATATGATTTAACTGGAATCGTTATGAGTCCTTTATCTTGGCTTAAGGTTAACATTAATGATTATTCTCATATTGAATCTAGAGCAATAGAAAAAATAAATCAAATTATTTATGAAAATAAATTGAATAACAAATTCAAATGCAAAACCAAAACAGTCGAAACAGCAGAATAATAAGAATATATAATATCCAGTAATAAAATGTGTGCCCTAAAATCATATAGCCAGTGTCTCATATCCGCTCAAAGTTTAAATTTTGAGCGGTTTTTTATTTATAATTAATTTTACATATATATTTTTTATTTATAATTAATTTTACATATATATTTTTGATTTCTAAATATTTTTCTTTATTGTGACTGCGTCACAAATATATTTTTTGGGAAGTAGTAAACTAAGAGTGACGAAAAATGCCTATTTTATTTTAGACAAAATTTTTACGGAGGTTTTTATATGAAAATACTTATTGTTGGAGGAGTGGCAGGCGGAGCTACCGCCGCAGCTAGACTCAGACGGCTTTTTGAAGACGCTCAAATAGTAATGTTTGAGAAAGACGAGTACATTTCTTACGCAAACTGCGGTTTGCCTTATTATATCGGAGACGTTATTAAAGACAAACAAAAGCTGCAAGTGCAGACGGTTGCGGGCTTTAGCAAACGTTTTAACGTTGACGTTCGCACAAAAAACGAAGTCACAGCCGTTGATCGCAAAAATAAGGAAGTTACCGTCAAGGATCTTAATACCGGCAAAGTTTATAAAGAAAGCTACGACAAACTTATTTTGTCGTGCGGCGTAAAACCCGTAAAACCGAATATTACGGGACTAAGCGAAAGCGACAACGTTTTTGTTTTGCGCAACATTCCCGACACTTATCAAATCAAAGATTATATTGTTAATAAAGGCGTTAAAAAAGCGGTCGTTATCGGCGGCGGCTTTATAGGCGTCGAAATGGCGGAAAACCTTAAAGAAAGCGGAATTGACGTCACTATCGTGGAAAAACTGCCCCAAGTATTAAGACAACTGGATTACGAAATGGCGCAATTAGTGCATCAAGAGCTTTCCGTAAACGGCGTTGGGCTTATTTTAGGCGACGGAATATCTGCGTTTGCCGATAAAGGCAAAACGGTAATAACAGAAAACGGCAAAAAAATCGCTACCGATATGACGATATTAGCTATCGGCGTAACGCCCGAAAACACGCTGGCGAAAGGCTCGGGCATAAAACTGGGCGCGCGAGGACATGTGGAAGTGACGGACAATTTTAACGTATACGACGAAACAGGCAGCGTAGACGATAACGTTTTTGCTATCGGCGATATGATAGAAGTTACAAACGCATTGGACGGAAGCGAATACGCCGTACCTCTTGCGTGGGGCGCAAACCGTCAAGGCAGAATAGTGGCTGACTACATTAGCGGCAAAAAAATAAAGAAAAGCACTATTGCGGGTACGAGCGCGCTAAAAGTATTTGATTTGATAGTCGCTTCAACGGGCGCAAACGAGACAACATTAAAACAAAAGAATATCGCTTTTACCGCAATACACGCGCATAGACCTAACCACGCGGGATATTACCCCAACTCAAGCAATATCGCGTTAAAGATGCTTTACGACCAAAAGTCGGGTAAAATTTACGGCGCGCAGGCAGTCGGACGCGATGGCACAGAAAAACGTATAGACGTGCTTTCCACCGTTATGCGGTTAAACGGCACCGCTTATGACCTAAGCGATTTAGAGCTTTGCTACGCTCCGCCGTTCTCGTCTGCAAAAGACCCCGTCAACATACTTGGTTATATAGCCGAAGACATTGCGGACGGAGTGTATAAGACTGTTCATCACGACCAAATAGACGAAATAATAAGTAAAGGCGGACTGCTGTTAGACGTAAGAACTCCGTTGGAATATGGTAACGGACACATTGAAGGCAGCGTTAACCTTGAACTTGACCAATTGCGGAACAATATTGATAAACTGCCGAAATCAAAAGAAGCCCCATTATATATTACTTGCCAGGTAGGACAAAGAGCTTATTACAGCATAAGAATACTTCGCGGTTTAGGCTACAGTAACATCTACAATCTCACGGGCGGATACGCTACCTACAAAGCATATAAATACAAACCGACGGTGACGGTTACCGAAAACAAAGATGGCGGAGATTCTAAAAAAGATAACGGTGGCACGAAAGAAATCGACGTCACGGGGTTACAATGCCCCGGCCCGCTGATGGCAACATATAAAGCCTTGAATGAAACAGCGGTCGGGGACACGTTAAAAGTCATAGCTACCGACAGCGGTTTTGGCGCGGACATCGAAAACTGGTGCAAAACTAACGGACACACGCTTTTGGAAATGAAAGCGGAAAAAGGAAAATATATCGCTACCGTGCAAAAAGGCGGTAAAGAAAAAAATAGCGTATCAGGAAACTGCGACCAAAAAAACGCCTCGATAGTAGTATTCAGCGGAAATCTTGATAAGGTATTGGCTTCTATGATTATCGCTCAGGGCGCGGCGGCGCAAGGCAAAGACGTGACGATGTTCTTCACTTTCTGGGGACTAAACGCTCTGCGTAAAGATAACAAAGTCAAGGTTAAAAAGAACGCGATTGAAAAAATGTTTGGAGCTATGATGCCCAGAGGCGCGAACAGACTTCCGTTATCTAATATGAATATGGCGGGCATGGGCAGCAAAATGATAAAAGGCATTATGAAGAAAAAACATGTCGACAGTCTGCCCGAAATGATAGCAAAAGCGCAAGCCGCGGGCGTTAAAATGATTGCCTGCACGATGAGTATGGACCTTATGGGTATCAAAAAAGAAGAACTTATTGACGGCATTGGATACGCGGGAGTGGCGACGTATATCAGTCATAACGAAAATGTCGGCACCACCTTGTTTATTTAATATTTTACTGAAGAGAAAAAACAGCGTGAAAACGCTGTTTTTTTATCTCGTTTTTTAGGTCTTTATCTTTTAAAATTATTGAGTTATTATTGTTATTTAAAATAAAATTGACGGTTAAGTGAAAAATGTTATAATAAAGGCAAGGTAAAGGAGAGAATTTTTTTATGAATACAAATCACAAAGAAATTTTAAGAAACGTTGAATTTTACAAATATCTTTCATCCGATGAAGAAAAAATTATCGAGCAGGGCATAAGAATAAGAGACTACGCCAAAGGGGAGCAGATTCACGACAGCTCCGCAGGCGGTTGTTCGGGAGTATTGATCGTTGTCAGCGGCAAAATACGCGCGTACATATTGTCGGAAGAAGGCAGAGAAGTGACGCTTTATTATCTTGAAAGCGGAGATACATGTATACTAAGCGCTTCCTGCGTTATGTCTTGTCTGGCATTTGAAGTGCATATAGAAGCCGAAGAAAATACGTCCGTTATACAGATAATTTCTTCGGCATTCGCGCAGGTCTTGGAAAATAACGTAAGAGTGGAAAATTTTGCCTTAAAACTTGCCGTGGACCGTTTTTCCGACGTAATGTGGGCTTTGCAGCAAATATTGTTTTTTAGTATGGACAAAAGACTTGCAATGTACATTTATAACGAAGTTTCAAAAACAAAATCAAACGAACTCATCGTTACGCACGAACAAATAGCGAAAAGCCTGGGTTCCGCCAGAGAGGTGGTGACCAGGCTTTTGCAACAATTCCACAAACAAGGAATTGTGGAATTGTCGAGAGGGAAGATAACCGTGCTGGATATCCAAAGGATATCCGACATGTGCGATTAGTCTAGCATTTCAAGTAATTTTTGTTTTGGTACAAGACCTACTGATTTGCGGTAAAGTTTGCCGCTCTTTACTACCACGACGGTAGGTATGCTCATAACGTCAAAGTTTGCGGCGAGTTGTCTTTCGTTATCAACGTTAACCTTACAAATTTTCACGTCCTCCCGTTCCTCAGCTATTTTTTCTACGATAGGAGCGAGCATTTTGCACGGTCCGCACCAGTCGGCATAAAAATCTATCAAAACGGGTTTTTCGCTTTGCATTACTTCTTTATCAAAATTTTCATTTGTAATTACTACGGGTGTCATATGTTTTTCTCCTTTTTTTCTTTTTCTTTATTTTAGCTAATTATAAGCCTTTTTATCAGTAACTTTGTTACACAATTTTTTCGACTGTATTTTTCAACTTTCGCCAAAAAGCTACCTGATAAATCTCTATTAGTATATATATTTTTTTAATATTGACACTTTTGTACTAATAACCTATAATAATGGAGGTAACACAAAATGAAATCTGATTTTGACGGCGGACTGTTGCAACTTATCGGTTGGCAGCTACTGGGCGCGTTACTCACTACGGTGACGCTTGGCATTTGCTATCCGTGGGCAATGTGTATGGTATACGCGTGGGAAGCAAAACACACAGTTATCGACGGACACAGGCTTGATTTTGACGGAAAGGGCGGAGCATTATTCGGTCAATGGATAAAATGGTTTTTGCTGACATTGATAACGTTGGGTATTTACGGGCTTTGGGTTCCGATAAAACTCATCAAATGGAGAACGCAGCATACTCACCAATTAAAGGGAGGAAAGTAAAATAATATGAACGAAAGAAAATTGAGTTTCAAACAATTTTTGATACCGTTAGTATCGGTTGTTTTTACTTTTGGCATAAGTTTTGTTTTGGCGTTTATGTCGGAGTATCCTATAATAAAAAATTATACGCTTTTTCAATGTTTGGTATGGAGCGCGATAATAACGGCGGCGTACACGTTAAGCTGGCTGGTGTTTAGAATAGGTAAGAAAAAAATACCGTACCTGGATACGTTTACCTGGTTACTGTCCGCTTTTTTATGCGTATTGCTTGTTATGAAAATGACCGATTCTTTTGAGGTTGCGTTAATAGCGGTGTATTTTTTGCTAGCTCAAATAATAGTATACATAATTAAAAACATAAAACAAAATATTTCATCTAAGCAAAAACAATAGTATTTTTATATTTGGAAAAGTAATTGTTTTAAGCAACTTTATAACAAGATTTTATTAACAAAAAAAGAGAGTAAAAACTCTCTTTTTTGTTTTTAGGTTTTTTTTGTTATTATAGGGGAAACGTTTAGTTTAAAGCGAATAAAAGTAAATGAAATTTTCGTCCGCGATATTACTAGGTATTAGTTATTTAATTTTCTTGTGACTTTTCAAGCTCTTCTTGTTTTTCCTTTTCCCGCATAGCTATATCGTTTGTGTCGATTGATTTACGGAATACGACAAACTGGTCGAACAAAAATTCCGTAACGAAGTTTATAAGCATATTGATTATCAAAACTAAATATTCATTCCAAAGAACTACGTCGGTCAAATAATTTACCAATAAAGTGGAAAGGGGCGTAAATACTGCGTAATAACCCAAAACTTTCAACATCGCTATAGGCACGTTGTTTGCGGATTTGAATGTAAAGCGGCGGTTGAAAGTGAAGTTCCATATTACCGATAATACCAAAGCGATAAGGTAGCTTATCCAATAATAGTCGCCCTTAAAAATCACTTCATTGAGAAGAGTAAAACTCAATATTTGGATAATACCCGCGCTTGCGGAAAACAAAGTGAACTTTATAACCCTTATAATTTCTTTTTTACGCGCTTCCTTTATTGTGGGTTCTAATTTTTCTGAGTGTTTGATTTCCTTTTTATATTTCATGTAGTTTGTCTCCTTGATATTTTGGAACAATTTACAAAATCACTTATGAATTATTTTTTTATTGTAGGGAGCTTAATGCCGCATCTTTCAAGTTAAAAATCTTTTGCATATAAGCTCGTAATTAGGATTGCGTTAAAACTTCAAAACTTGTCGCCAGCGCAACTAATGTATAGCATAATGCATTATGTCTACTGTGTCAAGATGGCAAAATAGATAGACATTATAAACAATTAAAGAAAAGCTACAGTTGAGTTTTTATTACTTTTTTGATAGAAGTATTTGTTAAGATGAAAAAAACGGAAAACCTTAAAGAATTTAAAAAATGTAAACATTAGTAAATTTTTTCACGAGCCCGAGTTGCACAGCAAAAAAGATTTGCAGGTAACAAATAAGTACAAATTTTGCAAAAAGATATTACTTAATCAGTTAATTTTTTTGCTCGGAATTAAATTCCGAAATTTCTTTATTAGTTTTTTCGTAATATTCTCGGAAAAGTTTAAAATAGCCTGTAGTGTTTTCGTCTATGTATTTGTCGGGAACAAGCGGATCGGTAACGATTTTATCGTATTTGTATATGCCGTTGACACGCCAATGATTAAGAAACCCGGGACGTATCGCGTCGACAGGACAGCGAAAAACGCAGCTCATACACATCGAGCATTTTGAACCGAATACGGGGAAGCCGTCGGTTATTTTTATATTTTGCGTGGGACACATCTGTTCGCACAAACCGCAGCCCGTGCAAATGTTTTTGTCGGCATGGATCAGCGGACCGTTGAGCCACGCGCCGAACCATTGCACGCGAAAAACATACATAACGGCGGCGGCAAATATATTGTACCGCATATTTTCTTTTTGATTTTGCGCTATTTTGTACGCTATCGGGGCGGAGATCTGCGCCGTATGCAAATACATTTGTTTTGCCAAAGCGTCGTCATAACGAAACATTATATTATACGGCATAAGTAAGTGACGGTCGAGCATAGGCTTAAAACCTTTTCTTTTGAGAATATAAGTTAATGTAAGGCTTGACGCGCCGTTTACACGGAAAGGTTCACCCGAAGTTTTGAAAATAAACGCTTGTTTGTTGTTGACTTTTGGCAGGGATTTAACGAATTTTAAAAAGAACTTCGGCGCGTTGAAAGCATGCACAGGGTACCCGAATCCAACTATATCGTAGTTGTTGGGGTCGGGAATATCATCGAACGGGGCGCGCGTTTCCCATACCGTCGTAGTAACGTCGTACGCTGTTAACGCTTCAGCGATTTTGTCGGCGGCATAGCGCGTGTTGCCCGTGCCTGAAAAAACATAAATTACAGCTTTTCTCATTTGTCCTTAATTTAATATACGATAATAAACTAATGTTAAATCAAATAAGAAAAAAAATCAATACGGAAATAAAGAGTTGAGTTTTTCATAATAAAAAAATTAAATAGAAAGCATATTATAAATCAAATTTTTTGATAGAAACCGAAAGCAAATGCCAAGAGTCAGCATAAAAATATAATGCGAACTTTTGGTGAAAATAAAATACGATAATCGAATTTAGCTACGAGCGGCGAAAAAATTTTAGTTCTGTAATTTATAAATCAAAAATCTTTAATAAAGAATTATTTTTTAAACTTCGTTTTTGGAGAATGCTCGTCAATATCGTTTCCGCCGTTTTTGCTTTTTTCCCGCAACTCGTCAAATTTCTTTTTTAACTGTGGGAACGCTTTTCCCAGTCGTGTATTACTTAATTTTTTGCGGGCAATTTCTATTTTTTCCGTTACCGTTAAAGCGGCCTTTGAAACGGTTGCGCCGATTTTGTCGGAATTAAAACGCATAGCGTCGGAGATGTCTTGCAAAAGCTCGACGTGCTTTCCGATCTTTGTAAGTTGAATGACCGTAACGGTAAAATCTGTAATAAAGGCTGCGCCGAAAACGCCCAAAAGAATATAGCCGACAAAATCGGGCAGAATATCGACAAGATTTTCGATTTCCGGCACAAGCGTATTAAATATCAGAAGTATCGCAACGCCCCACAAAAGCGTAAACCTTAGGCAGATATAGCCGCCTATATTAAAAAGCTCTTTGCTATAATCCCACCATTTTGTCTTAAAAAGTTTTTCCAGTATAAAACCAGTAATAAATTCCAAAAAAGTTGCCATTAACGCGCCGAAGATGAATAACAAATACCATTTATCGCGAATACCGTTTAACGCGATAAGCGCGACTACCATTCCAACACCGTAAATCGGGCAGACGGGACCCGCCAAAAAACCGCGGTTGACAAATTTGTTATTTTTTAACGCTGCAAAGATAACCTCTGCAATCCAGCCCAAAAATGAATAGATAAAAAAATATAAAGTTAACTCATACAGCGATATACCGTTTATTATAACTTCTTTCATTTCTTCCTTTTTTGCGGCTACTTAAGAGCCGGCTTTGGTTAAAAAAATCAGGTTTGTCTTAAAAAATATTACCATTCATTGGAAAAATTTTCAATAATCCATGTAAAAATAATGCAAAACTATTTTTTTAGCAACAAAAAAATGATTTTATGTTGCAAAAAACAATAAAATTTAGTATACTTTAACAAGCTATTTAGGAGGAAATAATATATGTCAAGACCGGACGGAACTTACATTAAGAATATCAACCCGTATCAAAAGATTACGCCGCACATAATGCCGCATAGACACGACGCTATGAATTCGACTATCGTTGATTTGCGTTGCGAGCCTATGGATAGATTTATTGAGGAAATGCAAAAACGCGGCGAAAAAGTAACGTATATCGATATAATGATGGCTGCGTTTGTAAGATTGTTCGCAAAACGCCCCGCATTGAATCGTTTTGTAATGAACAAAAAAATATATCAGCATAACGATATTACTGTGTCTTTTGTTATCAAGAAAAAAATGGTGGACAACAGCGAAGACACGACGGTAAAGCTGCACTTTACAGGAGAAGAAGATATTTTCACTATACGCGACAAAATCCAGCAAATTGTCGATGAAAACAGAGGCGATATATATAACAGCGTAGATAAGACCGCAAAAGTAATAACATCGGCGCCTCATTGGCTCATCTCCGCGATAATGGGTATGCTTACTTGGCTGGACAAGCGTAATATTTTGCCGAAAGGAATAGTAGAAGTAAGTCCTTTCCATAACAGCTTTTTCATAACCTTTATGAAATCGATAAAAGGCGACGCTTTGCTTCACCATTGTTACGATTTTGGCACGACGGGTATTTTCTTCGCTATGGGCAAAGAAAAACTAACGCCCGTAGTAGAGCAAGGCGAAGTTCGCGTGGGCAAGGTTATGCAGCTTGGCGTAGTTATGGACGAACGTTTTTGCGACGGACTTTATTTTGTTAATAGTTTCAGACTATTTAAAATAATATTGCAAAATCCTAGAGTGTTATTGGAAAAATACGAAATAGGCAGCGAAAACCAGCCCGAACACGGCGTAAGAACCGAAGAGGAAATAAAGAAATACAAACTGCTGGCGAAAGAACACGAATTGAAAAAAAGACGTGTCCGCACAAAAAATAAATAAAATTAATAATAATCAGCAAAAACGCGGCGAAAACTCGGCGCGTTTTTTATTTTTACTATTGACGGCGCAAGGTAAAAGAATGTAAAATTTTTATAAATAAATTAACGGGGGAAATATTTTGGCTGAAAGAGTTTATATAAGACGCACGAGCGGATTAAAAACCAAAGAAAAAATAGGTTACGCTATGGGCGACGTGGCGAGCCTGATGTTGTTTTCTTTGGTAACGTCTATTTTGCAAAAATATTATACCGACGTATTAGGTATAAGTTTATGGTCGGTATTGATACTGTTTACCATAACGCGTATATGGGACGCCGTAAACGATCCTATCTGGGGCAGAATTATAGACAAGCGCAAAGTAGGCGCAAACGGCAGATACCGTCCTTGGATGCTTTGGCTGTCCATACCCTTGGCGATTTCGGCGGTTTTGATGTTTTTGAAAATCCCCGGACTAAATGCTGAACAGTATTTCGTATACGCATGCTTAACATATATATTGTTTGAAATGCTTTATACGGGAGTAAATATTCCTTACGGCAGTTTGGCATCCGTTATTACGACCGACGAAAAAGAACGTAATTCGCTTTCGGTTTTTCGTTCCGTAGGCTCGGTTATTGGAAATATTCCGATAATGCTTTTAATAGTCTTTGTAAAAATCGTACCTGAAAACTCGGGCAAAATAACTTTGGCTGTTGGAATAACGGCTGCGTTATCGGTACTGGTTTATTATATTTGTTATCGACTGACGCGCGAAAGAGTACCCGCGCCCGAGATAAAACGCGAAAAAGGCGAAACGGGAAAAATTGTGAAAAATTTGATAAAATCCCGTCCTTTCGTTTCTTTATGCGTTGCCGCTATGCTTTTACTCGCTACTCAAATGTTCGTTCAAAGCTATTATCTGTATTTATTTAACAGCTACTTTAACGCGCAATGGCTTAGCACGATAAATCAGGTAGCCACTTATTTACCCGTAGCGATACTGATGTTTTTTATGGGCAAGTTCGCAAAAACTGTCGGCAAAAAAGAAATCTGCGCGATAGGAATGTTTTTCGCTTCACTCTTAAACGCTTTACTTTTTATTTTAAAAACGAATAATCCTATTGTTTTTTTGAGTTTGAGTTTTCTTTCGGGCATAGGCAACACGTTTTTCTTTTTGCAGGTTTGGTCGCTTGTTACCGACGCTATCGACTACAACGAAGTAAAAACGGGCATACGCGACGAAGCCACAAGTTACGCTTTTTTCACTTTTACTCGTAAAATCGGGCAAACAATCGCGGGAGTTTTGTCGCTGCTAGCTTTAATCAGCTTAGGCTACAACGAAACGTGGGTATCAGACCCGACGTCCGTGCCGCTTACGGCAACTACCCAAATGTACAATTACGCCGTTTTAATACCCGCCGTGATGTATCTACTTATGGCGTTGATATTGTGGTTTTGGTATCCGCTTGGTAAAAAACAGCTTGAAAAACTGCAGGATGAAAAAGAAAACAGTCTAAAAGAGCTTTTTGAAAGCAAGGAAAAAAATAATCAGTAATATTACGCCTTATTGCTTAGAAAGATGTTGCACCGTAACAAGGTAAATTTTTCGTAAGCTTAGTGGAAATACTAGTTATGCAGTTTTGACTGTAAGCGTTTGAGAGAACTAAGCAATTTTTACTGTGATTAGTTCAAAAATAAAATAAAAATTCGCCCATTATCACACGGACGAATTTTTTGTTTTTTAAAAATTAATGTAACTCAATATTATAAAAGAATAATCTAAAATAAGTCCTACGCAATTCCTGCAATCTTAAATTTAAGACTATTTACCGATAAATTTGTTTCGCTATTATAAAATGCTTTGCCTATTGCATAATTTCGCGCTTGTTTTTGTATTGCGTGAAAAAGGTGTCGGTTTTAATGTCGTATTCCGCGATAAGAATGTTTTTCAAGTCGTTTTTGTTTTTTATATTAAGCTTTTCAAACAGCCATTTTCGGGAACGGTTTTGGGAATGTAAAATTTCTTCACATACTTGTCCGTCCAAAATCATAAATTGCGTTAACTCGGGGTCGGGCAAAACGATATTTATATTTTCCGCTACCACGGGTTGTTTATTAGACTTCGGCAAAACCGTGAGCATACCGTTTGTTTCAAAGATAGCGTACGCCACGTCTTTCAGGTCAAAATAATTTTTCTCGCGCGCGAGACCGCAAAGCTCTTCGACCGTCAGTTTGCTTTGTTTAAGTATTTGATAGTCTATGTTTCCGTCGCTGATGATAACAAGCGGCTTTCCGTTAATCCATTTTTTCATTTTAAGACCTTTTCGGCTAATGAAAGTTACGATAAAGTCAAACAAAAAAAATATACCCATCGCTATTAGGTAATGATAAAACGGCTCTTGCGTCTCGGTTGCCATTTCTGCGGCGATAGAACCTATGGAAATGCCTACAACGTAATCCAAAAAAGTAAGCTGCGCAATTTGTTTTTTCCCCAATAGTTTCGCGATTATAAATAAATATATATACGCTACGGCGGAAAAAATAAAAACTTTTAAGATGTCGGACATAAATTTTTTTACTCCTTACCCTAGCTATTATTGACCGAGTAGGCGCGCGCTAAACGTTTGATAACAAGTAAAAAATTTTTAACAACAAAATAATCATTCGCAAAAATAACTTATAGAATATTTTGTGTTAAAAGAAAAGCCTATTGAATTTGCCTATTATCTTAATAGTTGAAATATTTAATATAAAAAAACCGACTAAAATAAGTCGGTTTTTTTGGGTTTTATTATTCGCTGAAAAAATCTATTTAATTTTTTTGGGTAAAGGTTTTATTTTTGACCACAAGATTATCGCTATTTGCAGAGGAACGCCCAAAACAAAAATTCCCCATAAGTTGTATTGCAAAAATTGCAAATAAAAACTTGCTAATAAAGACCATACCAAAATGCTCATAAAAATAAATCTATTCTTTATTTTGCCCCAAATGCAGGTGAAAACCAAAGCAATAATAGACGAAGCGGGAACAGCCCAAATGTATACTATCCACACGTTAACGCTGTAAATCATATTAACGTACAAATATACGGTAATAGCCAAAAGCCATACGACGAGTATCGCTAGTAGCGTAATGATAATTTTGTTGTTGGATGAAACCTTTGTCTCATGCTCGTATTTTACCGTTTCTTCCGCGTGTTCGTGAATAAGGTAGTCCAGCGTAACGCCGTAAAGAGCGGTAATTTCCGCCAATACGTCGACAGAAGGAATGGTTTCGCCCCGTTCCCATTTTGATACGGATTTGTCGGAATAATTAAGTTTTTCCGCAAGCTCTATTTGCGTAAATCCGTTAGCTTTTCTCAAAGCTGTCAGATTTTCGGCTATAATGTCGTTTACAGGTTTCATATCGCTTATTTTAGCATAGTAAACAACGTTTTGCAAGCGAAAAAAATTTTTTATAGTATCAAAAAAATGCCAATTCTACTACTAAGAGAGTCTGATATTTTTCTCTAATTTTTCCCGTCCGTTTATTAGAAAGCAAAAACGTGACTTTATAGCGCGGGGGATCCGATAAGATGGTATTATTTTTTTGTCGATATACTCGATTTGAATTTATTAATGGAGAAAAATTTTTATGACTTTTACGTTTGTTATCGCGATAGTATTCGGCTCAATAGCCGCTTTGGCTTTATTGGCGTATATACCGAGAATAATAGGTTGGTTCGGCGCGATTCGTCCGCAAAAAAAACTTACTAACGAAGTTCAAAACAAGATAGCTTTGATAATACCCGCAAGAGACGAAAGCAAGGTTATCGGAACGCTGCTGGCTAGTATTGAAAATCAAACGTATCCTAAAGAACATTTTGATTTTTTCACGGTAGTAAAACACGAAGACGATCCGACGATAGACCTAACAAAAAACGCAGGCGGAAAATCTTATGTTAATAAAAGTCAAAAATGCAAAGGCGACGCGCTGGACTTTTGCATGAAGTCAATACTTGCGGAAACGCCAGACCTTTACGACGCTTTCTTAATTGTGGACGCCGATTGCGTGCTGGACGCTGATTTCCTTACAGAGATGAACGCGGGCTTAGCCAGCGGAGCGCAAATAGTGCAAGGCAAGAGACTCATCAAAAACCGCCTTTTGAAAAAAGCGAATAACCTTGTTACCGATTGCAACGGCGTTATTTGGACAATCATAGACCAGATAGGCAACCGTTTTAAGTCCGACCACCATATAACCGGTATGACCATAGGCACGGGAATAATGCTTAGAAGCGACTTGGTTAAATCTTTGGGCGGATGGCCTTACCGTCAGACATTGACGGAAGATATCGAGCTTATGTACGACTGCGTTGCGAAAAATATCGAAACGTATTATACCGAATACGCTCACGTATATGTGGAAGAAGCGCCGCAACTAAGCGCTACCAACAGCCGCCGCACGAGATGGATGACAGGCGTGGTGGACAGCAGACGGCTATACTCAAAGCCGATTTCAAAAATCAAAAAAACATGCAAAAACTTGATCAATATTTACTACACGCACGCGCTTGAAATAGTTTATCTATATATCGGCAGTTTGTATATACATACGCTGGCGCAGATAATAGCGGCGGTAGTATTGGCAATAATCGGCAACCCCGCTTGGGCTATGGCTTTGCTTTTGGCAGGCAGCTCGCTGATACTGATTTATCTTTCGTTTTTCGTTATGACTCTTGCGTGCCTTATTTCCGATAGAAAAAATCTTAGAATAAACTTTGGCAGAAAACTTCTGGTTTTGTTTGCGCATCCGCTTTATTATATGGGTTATATCTCGATAATCTGGAAAGCTCTCGCAAACAAAAATCCGCAGGAATGGGTATGCGTGGAAAGAGTGGATTTTGCTCAGGACAAATAGAATAAAGGTGATTTTTTATGACAAGAAGAGAAGTTTTGGAAAAAATAGCGGAATGCGAAAAGAAGGGAGAATTTGACAAACACGTCGATCCGATAGATTTTAGCTTGGCGTTGCCTGTGGACGAAAATTTTAGATACCTGCACAAAAAATTCGGCGAAGCCGTCAAGATATTTTTCCAACGTATTTTTTGTATCGCGCCGTTTTCGCATAAGCTGCATAAACGCGATTACTTGACTGTAATTACAGGAAAAGAAAATTTGAGAGGTCTTAAAGGCGCGGTAGCGGTTTGCAACCACGTAAACAAATTTGACTGTCTGGTGGCGAAAAAAGCTTTTTATCCCCGCACGTTATATATAACGGGAGCGCAGTTTAACAATCAAAAAGGTTTTATGGGCGATATGATAAGAGCGGGACACTTTATGCCGTTCTCGGAAAATTATTCCGCGCAAAAAAATCTCGATAAAGCCATTAAGACGGTATTAAAAAAAGGCAAATATGTTTTGTTTTACCCCGAACAAGCAATGTGGTGGAACTATCGCAAGCCGAGACCGTTTAAAGACGGCGCGTTCTTTTACGCGGTAAAAAATGATGTGCCTGTAGTGCCGACCTTTATCACTTTCCGCGACCAAGACATAACCGACGAAGAAGGACTGCCGAAACAACAGTTTACATTTAATATTATGCCCGCAATTTACCCGAAAAAGGAATTTAGCAGAAAGGAAAATATCGAATATCTAAAAAACGCGGCGCACAAAGCGTGGGTCGATAAATATGAAGAATTTTACGGCGAAAAACTGACTTTTTCGTGCGATGAAAAGGAGAAAATATGATACTTTATCTTACGATAATAGGCGGCGGATTGCTTTTGATTTTTGTCGCGAATACGATTGTTTCAGTTTCGGGCGGCGCATTTCCCGTGTGGTATGCGTTATTGCAAACATTGCTTTATTTTGTTTATGTGTTTGGAATAGACATTATCGTTTCGCTTGCCGTCAGATACGCTCCGGCGAAACTTTACGAACCCGACAAAAAAATATTCCGTGTTGGCGAAAATGAAAAAAGATTTTACAATTTTTTAAAAATAAAAGATTGGAAGGACAAGATACCCGAGCTTGGCAAAATGGCAAACTTTGACAAAAAAAAGGTGGAAAAACTCGAAGCGGAATATCTGTATAAATTTGCCAAAGAAACCGTTTATGCCGAAGTAATGCACATGGGTATGGCTATTTTCGGCTGGGCAATATTGTTCATCCCTTGTAACGCGACAATATTTAACTTTGCTTTCCCGATAGCTTTTGTTAATTTTGCTCTGCAGATACCGCCGATTTTTACTCAAAGATACAACAGACCGAAACTATTAAAAGCGTACGCGTTTTTGTCGAAAAAAACTTTATCTGAAAGTAAGAGCTTATAGTCTGTTTTATGGAATTGACGGCAAGAGCGTTTTAGCGTATAATAACCTAAAAATCCATAAAAATTTGAGGTGAGAAAATGGCAAGACGTAATCTTGTGAATATCGATGAAAAGATATTGCGCGAAACGATACGTATCGGGGCGGACGCGGGCATCAATAATATTCCTGCCAGAAAAATAGCTAAAAATTGCGATATAACCGACGCTACGGTTTTTGAGCATTTTCAAACGAAAGAAAATCTTATTTTGCAGGCGAAGCTTTTTATCGATAAGAATATTGAAAGAATGCAGTCGTCAATAAAAATGAACGAGTCCGAATACATTTCCTCTGTAAAATGTGCGTGGCAGTCTATTTTTAAATATCTTATCGAAAATCCCATAGAAACAAAATTTTACGACAGATATCGTCATTCCGAATATTATAAGCCTACGATAAGCGCGGCAAAAGACGGATATTTGAGTAAAGTTTATAAATATCTAAAATCAATAAATCCCGAAATAAACGAATACGAGTTTTCTTTTCAGGTTATTTGGGCGCACATAGTGGAAACGACGATAAACGTTGCAATGCAAATATCCGAAAACAAAATGAAGTACAACGACGAAACGACAGAGTTTGTTTACAAGCTTATTTTCGGCGGAATAATGGAAGGAATACGCAAAAGATAAAAGCGGAAAAATCTTTTTTAAAACCGTTGCCGACAGCAAGGTTTTGGTGATAAAATATCACTTGCTTTTACCAGGCGGGGGATAAAAAAAAATTTTATGACAGCGGTAATAATTTTTGCCGTGGCATGCGCGGGAATGGTGCTTAGCGCCCTGTATAAACCCGACATAATCATATTTAAACGCAAAATAACTACATTTTGGATCGCTCCTTTTTTAGGCGCGATTCTTTTGCTACTTTTACAAATTATTGATTTTGACAGCATTTATGCGGCAGTAACGGAACTTGATACAAACCCGATAGAGATTTTGGTATTGTTTCTTTGTATGTCCATTCTTTCCATTTTTTTGGACGAAACTGGTTTTTTCCGTTATCTCGCTATCTCAGTTCTCAAAAGAGCAAAACACGGTCAAAAAACTCTGTTTTTCTCTTTGTATGCTCTTGTTTCCGTTTTGACCGTCTTTACTTCGAACGATATAATAATACTGACTTTTACGCCGTTCATTTGCTATTTCGCAAAAAATTCCGACATAGACCCCGTTCCGTTTTTAATTGCGGAGTTTGTCGCGGCAAACACGTGGAGTATGACTTTGGTAATCGGTAATCCCACCAATATTTATCTGTTTTCTTCAATGGGAATATCGTTTTGGCAATACTGCGCGACGATGATTTTGCCCACGCTTTTTGCGGGAGTGGTTTCTTTGGGACTGCTGTATGCGATATTTTACAAAAAACTCAATAAGCCCGTTTCGGAGTGTCTATTATCTGCGCGTATTGAAAACAAATTTTTATTTATAGTGGGAATAAGCCATCTGACCGCTTGCATTTTATTACTGACGGTGTCGGAATATATAGGTATCGAAATGTGGCTGGTTTCTTTATTGAGCTGTTTAAGCCTATTTGCGTGGTGTCTTGGGTATAGACTAGTTACAAAAAAATATTCGGGACTGGTAAAAGCGTTAAAAAGCGCGCCGTGGGAAGTCGTGCCTTTTATATTGTCGATGTTCGTTTTTGTCCTGGCTTTGTCAAAATGCGGGGTTACGGAAAAAATAGCCGAAATACTTGGCGATAATATTTGGAGTTACGGTTACGCGTCGTTTTTCGCTTCAAACTTAATAAATAATATTCCTATGAGCGTTTTATTCAGCGACATAATAGCAAACGCGCCGCTTACGATAAGTAAAGGCGTTTCTTTCGCCGCCGTAATCGGCAGTAATATTGGAGCTTTTTTGACGCCTTTGGGAGCATTAGCGGGTATAATGTGGCTTTCATTATTAAAAAAGCATAATGTAAAGTTTTCTTTTATAAAGTTCCTAGGGTTCGGCGCGGCTATCGCTTTGCCCACTATGACGGCAGCTCTATTCGGTCTTTACTTAGTAATATAATTGAAAAACTATTTCATAAACAGCCTTTGCAATTTTCATATAATATTGACTTAAAAAATCTTATGTGTTAAAATTTTTAGGTAAATAGCAAAACTGTCGCGAGGCAGTGACGCAAAGCTACAGGGTCTTATTAATAAAAGACAGCCAGTTACCGTTACGACAATTTGTGTTGTAGCGGCTTTTTAAAAAAAGGACAAACATTTTGGATAGAACTAAAAAAACTCGACTGGTTTTAATTGCTATGATTTTGGTTATCGTTTTTATAACGGTTTCGGTAGCCTCCGTTTACGCCGCTCTTTTTTCTAGCTTTGTGCCTATCGACTCTACGGTATCGGTACACGTTATCGGTTCTGACGCAACAAACATAAGCATTAGTTTGGGCGAAGCGCAGGACCTTAGTTTCGTTTCTCCCGGCGATAGAATAGATTTTAATCTCCAATTACAAAATCAGTCGTCGGAAATTTTCCATTATTATTATAAATTAGGCATTATAGAAGCGGATTCCACAGGATTGCAAGACGCCGTTATGGTTTATCTTGACGGCGAGTTTTTGGGCACTCTTAGTTCGCTCTGCGGCGGCGGCGAGAAAGCGGTGATAGATGACAATCTGTTTATTCTGGGCGGCTCGGTTGAAACCCCCAGCGTAAAAAACCACGTTTTGTCTTTTGAGCTTCATATGGCTGCGGCTAATACATATTACAGCGGCACGACCGTAAAAATTTCTCTCGACAGCTATGCCGTTACTCCTGATTTTCAATCGGATATTTTTATTCATGACGAAACGGAATTTTACAACGCGATTAACGACGTTAATTACGGCGATATTCCTTTCACTTTAAGACTTTGCAACGATATAACTTTGACAAGCAGTTATAATATAATCAATCCTTGCTCCATAGACCTTATGGGCAATGAACTCGTTTTCGGCGACAATAATATAACTTTGACGCAAGACGGAACTGTAACGTTCTTTACTTCGGAAACTGTGGACTATACCGCTTTGACTGGAGGAACGGGCGGATTTATTCTCAACAACGTAAATTCGCTCTTAGATATAAATGAGTTTGAAATAGAAGTCGACGGAGTTACGACAAACGTGGCTTTACAGTATTCAAACAGAACTTCAATAAATACCATAGCGGGAGAAACAACGGTCTATTTATGCGACCAGACCGCTGCGGCAAACCTTATCAGCCAAAGATTTTTAGCTAGAATAGGCTACGGCATAAGCCGCGGCGAAAGCGTATCCCTTTTCAGCGCGTTGGATTTTTACGCTGCTTGTGGCGCGGTAACCGTAGGAGATATACAAAGCGGAGATTATACCTACATAGAACAAACACGATTTGTGGTCGCGCCTGACGCGCCTGCCGTTTTGGACACAAGCGATAACGCAAGAACTTATCCCACATACATAAGCGTATCGGGAGAAAGAATAGATTTTCAAATAGTAGGCACGGGCGATTACGCTATACTTGAATCCATATTGCAAAACGAGCTAGCGCATATGCCCGCCAATTTGCAAGAGGACGTTAATTACGACCTGTTTTTACCGACGTTATTGCAAAACCGAAATGCGTCCATAGAATGGTGGTCGAGTAACGATTCGCTTATTAAAGCGAACGGACAAATAGGCGAAACAGCGCAAGGACAAGTGTCTTTGGTCGCTACTATAAGAATTAATAAAAGCGTTTTTTCAAAAGTTTTTACTTTTACTGTATATAGACAGGATAATGAAACCAAATTCCAATATCTACTCGCTTTAATGAATCCGATTACATTAAGCGAAGTATACAACGCGGAAGGATCAGTCGTCGCTTTACCCGTAGTTGAAGAAGGTAACGTTCACGATTACAGAACCCTGTACACGAACGGGAACGACATTGGGTTGACAAAATTGGAATACAGCATTGAGCCCGTATACTATTATATGACGTTAAGCGATGACGACTCGGACGGACACATTAACGATTTGTACCTGTCGCAGGCGACGTTCCAGTCCTACGCTATATTAAAAGTCAGAGGCTATTTTAACGACGATTTTACGGAATATTACGACGGCACGGTGGGAGTGGAAATAATTTTAGGTAATAACTCCGAATTAATAGATACCGTTTTTAGTTATGTTCAAGGAAAACTCAACGAAGTCAACGTCTTGCAAAATATTATCGATACGCGGGTGCTAAACGGCATGGCAAATGAAAAAGGAGATTTTACATTACCTACCAGCTATTTGGGTTACACGATAGAATATTCTATTCCCACAGCGCAAAACAGATTGGAAATAATAGTGGAGCAGTACGTAGGCAGCGACAGCGACTATGACGCGCTTATAGCGTGGGCAATGGGCACAAGCGCGGATGTAAGAGCGGACGCAATCGTCGCGGACATAAACACGGATGTAGCCGCTTGCGTTTCAAACGGAATACATACTATCTCATCTGATGAGGAAACGGCTATTTTAATGTACGCTCAAGACCACGGATATGTCGCGTATGCTACCGAATGGGCGAAATATATTACGCCTACTCAGCGAGTGCTGACATACGACGTCGCTAACGGAATTATTACCAATTTAACTTATGACTCCGAAACAAACACGTGTTTGGTAAGCGTTATTCCGACAAAATTTTATTCTGTGGAAACCCAAATACCGATAGACGTTTCTATATATCTTGAAGACTTAGAAGTGGGCAAAGAAACCCGGGAGTTAAGCTTTTCCACGCCCGCGACTTTACTTATTGACTCAAACGGCTTTGGCGATGAAAACGTTTTTCACTCTATAAAACTTCAAATCTGGCAGCAACTGCCTGTCGATGAACGAAAGGACTTGCCTGTTTCGGGAGATACCATCGTCTTTGACACAAGTGATTTGTGGAAATATATTTTGGCAAGAGATATCAATTTTTGCAAGGCTCTTGTTTTTGAAAACGGTTCGGACGAAGACAAGTTTTACGCTCTTTTAGGTTGGGCTGAATCGGTTACCAATATTGGACAAGCGGCTTCCGAGGTGGTTCCGACTATCGACGAAACCGTAGCTGATAACGTTTCGGACGGACACTCGTTTATTTGTGCCGATGAAGAAGCGGCGATTTTGAACGTGGGCGGACTGTTCGGCGATGGAACGAATACTTTTACTTTTGCCAACGCTTGGAATGTCGCCACCGAAAACGTATATTATCTTTCCCCTGAAGCTATTACGGCTATAATAAATGGTGTAAACGCGCAGGCGGATACGTTGATATTGTCTTATACTTCAGGCGGTGCTACCGATACTATCGGCGAGTTTTTAACTTGGGCAACCAGCACGCAAACGTATAGATATTTGTATTTTTGGACAAGATACGCATATTTTTCCGACGTAGGTATCACTTTGGCAGGCGCCATTACAGGTACGGGCACAGGCGCTAATACACAATGCGACGGACAATCAAGCATCTCTTCCTCTGAAGCGACTTTGGTAAAAAACGCGTGGATGACGGACTTTAATTTCAGAGCGTTCGGAGCGGCGTGGGACGCCATTATCGGCGATGTTTATCCATATACAAATACAATCGCGACAAACCCCAACACAACGATAGGCGACGCTATACGTGACAGATTGCGTCTTATTACAAAACAGGATTTCGCGTCATTACTTACTTGGGCAACTTCTACAGGAAACGCGGGCGTTCTCGCTTCCAGTATCAGCACAAGCACGGATTATTTTGACACCTACGGCAGCAACGTTTCCGACGGAAGAGAAACTATTTCAAGCGGCGAAAAAGCCGCTATTGACGAATTTATTTCAATAGCGTTTAGAGGAGCGTTTGACAGCGCGTTCTCGACATTATGGACGGCTAACGCCGCAAACAAACTTGCTTACAAAGCGAGCGTTACATATATCGATAAGGACGGAAACACCGTTCAACAAGCGGGAGTGGACGTAACTGGAACAGGTAAAGAATACTTGACGTATTTCGTAAACAGTCTTGTTCCTAACGACGGCTCTGAAATGCTTTTAGAGTCAGACGTTTCAATAGACTATGGTATGGACGCTATTTTATCTCAAGGTTATTCGGAAAAAGCAGGATCTTATTACTGGTACACGGGTACGACGACGGCAAATTACACTAATAACTGCATATACAGGCTTGCGCTAAACGAAGGCGTTTATTCTTTTGAAAATCTAAACGTGACGTTGGCTTCGCTGGACGCGGATATGGAAAACGCGCTTGCGGCTGCGGGAGCGGGAAATATAGGCGATTATTATTTATTCCAAGGTCTATCTACGGAAAACTATAATTACAGCTACGTTTATATTCTTTGCTACAACGAAATTAACGAGAATTATTATTTTGAAGAAACAGGTTCCGCTTATATAATTACTTTGGATAGCGGCACAACCGCTTTGAGTTATACTTACGTATCGTCGTTAAACAGTTCTTTGACTGGCATATCTCGCTTCAAAAATCTGACTAACGTTCAAGTAATCGGCAGTTCCGACAGCAATATGCGTATTTTTGAAACAATTAACGCTCAAAAGTTTTTGGGAACGCTTTGCCTAAACTCTCCCAATATAACTAAACTTCATTTGAATTACTGTTCGCTTAATAATATCTCTTGTATCAACAAACTGAGCGCATTACACAATCTCAGTCTGTTGGGCAACGATTATTTGACGAATATCAGCGTATTACAAGAACTCGACATAAGAAATCTGGCGTATCTGGATATATGCGGTATAGATATTGATACCAACGAATTTAAATATTACGTGAGCGGAATTGCCGAAATATATTTGAAATATTACGACGCTCATGCCGTTTATCCGACCATATACACCGAATATGAATACGATACCGTTACCGAAACTGCGACAAAAATCGGTAAAAACGAATTTTCAATCACCCTAACTGCAAATCAAAAAGCTGCGTTGTATTACTTATATTATCTAAGCGATATTCAAAAAATGGAAAGCTCGAAACTTCAAGTTCCCGCTTACGTGTTTATAGATTCGGTTAACAACACATGTCCGCTTGCTTGGACTATTGAAAGCGGCAATGAGATTATCTCGCTTTCTACAAGAACGGACGGAGCGGAAACCTATCAAATTTTTGCAAAACTTTCAAGCGGCACCGCGGTAATAAAAGTTACGGCGACGGTAAACGGAGAAACATTCGCGCGGTATTATATACTGACGTTAACAAACTAAAAAAATGAAAAAGGCGATAATAATTATTTTAATAGTAGCCATTGTTGAGTTTTGCGTATGCTTAACTACCTTTGTCAATGCCTTTTTTGTAGACGAAAGTGAAATCGCGGCAGAAAACAGACCGACGATGACAGTCGCTGACAACGGTCTTAATACCGTGAATATATCCACGGAAACGGATATGATTAAGCAGTCAAGAGATACTTCATCGGGAGATTCGAGTACTGTAAGCGTTGAGTCGCCTGAAGCCACGACAAACACAAACCGCAAAACTCTTTATTTGTTAAACGATATTACCCTAACGAAAGACCTTGTGATTACGGCGGACTGTCAAATAAACTTAAACGGAAACACCCTGTATCTTAACGGACATACGGTAACGGTAACTCACGGCTATGCTGGAACTTTTGTTATCGATAACGGCGTTATTTGCGCCGATACCGCCTCGGATATTATTTACATAGATACTATTAACGCGATTGTCGTAACCGACGTTACTGTGACAATGAACAGCGAAACTCAAGTCGTCTCGGATTTTGTAAAAGTTATCAGTTATGACGAAAAATGGCTTGCATACAACATTTTTTATCGTATCGCGGAAGTTTTGACAGACCAAAAAACGACTGCGAACGACCGTATGACATATGCGGAAGTACACGAGTATTTTACCGTTGACAACGACGAAAACGGGTATCCTGACAATGCGGATTTCAGCAGACTCAATTTCCTGCCCGCTCACGAATTGTGCGCGTTTCACGGTACTGAGTCAGCGCCTTTTTACTGCACTTATGCTTTTAACGATTTAGATTTAATAAGCAGCTATTACGGTTATTCGGTAGACATTAGTTATTCCAGCGACAACGAGGCGGTTTTGAGTTCAACCGGAGCGGTGACGCCTGCAGTCGGCGTTACAAACGTTATTCTCACGGTTACTTTAAAAGATGAAAATGCCGTTACTTTTGCTACAAAAGCATTTAATGTACACGTTATAAACCTTGCGGACGAAGCGTCTTGCGCGTCGGTAGCGCAAGTGGAAATAATGGGTTATTTTTCCGAGAGATTCGGTTCCGTCGATACTGACGGTGATGAGATTGCCGATTGGAGCGGTTATATAATCAAAGGTGAAATGGTCTTGCCTGCCGTGTTTACGGATTTTGGCGCGACGGTAATATATGAAACTTATGACGAAAATCAAACAAAGCTTGACGAGTCGTCTAACTTTGTAGACGGAGTAACCGCCGTAGGACATTTTGAACAACAGACCGCGAATACTTATATATTTGTGATCGATAACAGCGTTAAATATCTGAAAGCAAAAATAACCGTCGGTACAACCACTATAGAAACGGGACTGCTGCCTTTTAGCGGCGACGCTACCGTCATTAAAGACAACTACACAATAGCGCAATCGGTGATAAACGAATGGTACGGACTGAATTTGAAAATTTATAATGCCGCGAGCGGCGACTTGACGGCGGTAAATAATTATACAACAAAAATTCTTTATACTGACGTTTCAGAATTTTCTGACGACGGTATAACGGGCGTTAGTTACTCTCTCGTAAATAATATTGACGGTGTTTATTCGATAGGCGACAGCGGAGCGGACAAACTGCTGTTTGTAACGGAAGGACAAAATCCCGACCAACTGCAAACGGTTTTTGTCCAAGTGGCTTTTGATTTTGCCGACAATAACGACGTGCAGATTTCTCTGCTCATTATATACACGCCTGACGATGAAACAGGCAACTCTCAGATACACCCATTTTTGCCGTATTACACGTATTTTAACAGAATGTTCTTTACCGAAACGGGCAATAACACGTACACTACTTTTTCAATGGCGTTTAATTACTCCAACACTTACCCCGTTGTGTGTTTCGATATAACGGGCGATACTGAAGGGGCGATTACTCTGATTTTGTATTATAACGGAGCAGAGCATCCGCTGACCTTAGGCGAAAACACAAGCTACACGCAATCTTTTGATACATACTTATCTGAAAACAGTTTAACCGTTTATGATATAATGAATTACGGAGACGCCAGATGGATTATAAAAATCGACACGGATAAAATCGCTTCTGTTAATAGAGAAATAGGATTGACGTATAATTACAAATTCGCGGTTACAGAAAGCGTTTGGTCGACATATTCCACTCAAAGCGTTTTCACTCTTACAGGTATAATCAGATGTATAATGAGCGACGGCGTAACGGTGGACAATAGCGGAATGCCCGACACGGTTTTTTATAAATGGGTTTACGACAACTTTAATAACAGCGAAGACGTTTATACTTTTGATACTGATAAAACAACAAAATTTATTTTGGCGGATTGGCTTCACAAGGACGTAACCGTAGACAACACAAACAATGTTATAGGCGTTACTAATTACAAAGGATTGGAATTTTTGGACGGAACAAAAATATTGAGTTTGAAAAACGCTTCCGTAACGACAACAGATATGCAATATATCGCGGGAATGGAAAGTTTGGAAAGCCTTAATATAAGTAGCAACGAGCTTTGCGATTACGATAATGTAAGCGGATACGGTTTTCCTTCGGGAGACAGCAACAATTTTATAAATACGCTTTCCGTATTGGAAAATTTGAAAATCCTTGACCTTAGCGATAACAGTATATATCTTTTTGAAAATTTATTAAACTTGCCTTATATTACCGACGTATATACATACGGCAACACTTTCACGGTAGACACAGGTTGGTCTGGTCTTAATGATATTCTTACCTCATTTTTAAACTCCGTTTACGGTAGCAATGGTAGCAACAACCTTTCAGTTTATCAAACGCTGTATGAGGAAAGAGGCGTAAGAATATATT
>DAOTGG010000006.1:0-38431 GCA_035446985.1 Eubacteriales bacterium | reverse complement strand
AGCAAAAAATTAAAAGATTATTTGGACTAATGCTCACGTTACGACAAAAGAATATAGTCGAGTTGTTGCCAAAATGCGATATTCTTGCCGACGTCGGCTGCGACCACGGCAAAATAGGTTATACCGCGCTCGTTAGCGGCATCGCGAAAAAAGTTTATTTTATAGATATAAGCCGCGACAGTTTGCTAAAAGCCGAAAAACTTTGCGAGTCAAAAGATATTAAAGCGGAATTTATTTGCCAAAACGGTCTGGGCAAAATACAAGCCGATTGCGCAGTTATCGCGGGCATGGGCGGACAGGAAATAATAGAGATTATAAAAAACGCCGAATATTTACCGACAATACTTATTTTGCAGCCTATGAAAAACGCCGACGTTTTGCGGGAATTTATTCAAAAACAATATAAAATCGAAAAAGATTATCTTTTTTTTGATAAAAAATATTATTTTTTGATGAAACTGAGTTTGGGCAAAGATTCATTGAGTGAAATGGAAATTAAATATGGCAAAACGAATATAGAGTGTCCGACAGCGGATTTTCAAAAGTATTTACGAAAAGAGCTGGCTTTGTGCGAAAAAATATTAAGCGTGTGCGCGGATGAAAAAGCGGAAATAAAAAGAAAGGAAATTTTGAGTTTACTTATTAAGGAGTGAAATTTATGATAGAGAAAGTGTTGATGTATCAGGAAACCGACGGAAAAATCAGACAGATTGAAAAGCAGCTGAACGACTCGGAAAGCAAAAAAAGAGGCAGACAGTTCAGCGCGTATTTAAGGGATGCCGAGGCGGCGTTTAAAAAAATGGAACAGCGTTCCAAAGAACTTAACATAATGCTGAACGGACTTACGCAGAGTTTTGATGAAAAAGTAAAACTTGTGACCGAATATGAAAAAAACATAGATACTTCGAGAGATTTGGACGAAATAAATTACTTACGCAAAAAAATAGACGATTTGGCAAAAGTTTTAGCAAGCGTTGATAAAGACGTTAAAGGTATTTTGCAGGAAATCGAAGAAATTTCAAAACAATACGACAGCTACCGCGATAAATATCCGATGGCGAGAAAGCAATATTTGGAATGTAAAGAAAGTTATGAAAAGGAAAAAGAAGCGAGAGTGCCCGAACTCAACGAACTTCAAAAAAACTTGAAGAAAATTGAAAAAACGCTTGATCCCGAAATGCTGGATACTTATCAAAAAATAAAAGGTCAAGGCATTTATCCGCCGTTTGTTCCGCTCGTAGGCTCTAACCAATGCGGCGGCTGCCAAATGGAAATCCCCAGCGGCATTGTTGCGAATATAGACCAAAAAGGCTATATAAAATGCGACAACTGCCGTAGAATAGTTTACAAACCAAAAGTATAAAGACGACAAAAAAAATAACAAAGCTAAAATAAAAATAAGCGGCGCATCGCCGTTTTATTTTTTTGGAAGTTCATAAGGTTTGCCACTTTAATTTTAAATAAAGTTATTTGAGCGATTTTCGATTTTTAAAAACAATGTTAGTTGATGTTTTCGTCAAGATTAATCAAATCTTTTACCGTGTAAAGAGATGGGGACAGTTTGGTTATTTGTCTGGACGCTTTTACAGCCCCAACTATAAACGGCTCGATATTTTGGGCGACGTGAGTAATAATTATTTTTTCGCCCTTTCCCCAAAAAACGGTTTCGTGCGTTCCCGCTTCTTCGCCAATTCTAATCGAAGTCACATTATCGGTTTTAACTATATCGCTTAGTACAAGCGCGGTGCCGCTAGGCGCGTCGGTCTTTCCTTTGCGGTGATATTCGATTATGCCGCATTCCCAGTCCGCCAGTATTTTTTTTGCGTAGGCAAGAATATTTTTGACCGCGTTTATACCGTAGCTGAAATTACTGTCGTAAACTATCGGTATGCTTTGCGAGGCAAGAGCTATTTTTTGTTTTTGCGAACGGCTGTGTCCCGTAACCGCGCTTACTAAAGGAATAGAGTTTTTTAAACAAAAATTTAATACCTCGTCAGTCGCTTCGGGTACGGAAAAATCAATAACGACGTCGGCGGATTTCGGCAATCCGCCGTTACGCGTTTTCAGATAAAATTCTTCGCCTTGCTCGCACAAATACTTAGCCGTCGCTTCGCCAAGTCTGCCTCCGCCCCATACGACAGTATACATTTTTTACAACTGTTCCTTTATGACAGGTAAAAATTTATCTATTTTCGCCTTGTTTTCAGCATTCAGCGGATATAAGGGCAACCGCAAGTAATAGTCGGTTAACAGCCCGAGCTTAAACATTATGTATTTTACAGGTATCGGATTTGTTTCGCAAAAACACAGATCGGACAGCTTTTTAAGCGTGTAAAAGTCCAGCGGGTCTTTTTTTGCCAAAACTTTTGTAACAAGTTTCGGGCTGACGTTTGACACCACGGAAACAATACCGCTCGCGCCAACCGACAGCATAGGCAAAAGCATGCAGTCGTCGCCGCAAAGCAGACAAAAGTTATCCGACAGAGCGGGAAACATATCAATGCACCGAGATATATCTGGTGACGCCTGCTTTATGCCGATAATCATTTTGTGAGTTGCCAGTTTGATAACCGTCTGCGGCAATAAATCAAAACCAGTTCTAGCGGGTACGTTATACAAAATTATCGGTTTACTTACTCTGTCGGCGATTTTTATGTAATGTTCGGCTACTCCGTCCTGACTGGATTTATTATAGTAAGGCGTAACTATGAGCAAATAATCCGCCCCATTGTCCTCGGCTTTTTTGCAGTTTTCAATAGTTTTTTCCGTTGAAGTCGTGCCGCAACCAACCAAAATGGGGACTTTTCCGCCGATATAATCCACGACGAAACGTATTTGACGCCATTTTTCTTCGTCGCTGAGTAAGGCGGGTTCGGCAGTCGTGCCGTTAACCAGAATAGATTTTATTCCGCCTTCTATTTGTCTGTCTATCAAATATCCAAGATTTTTGTAATCAATGCCTTTTTCGGTATAGGGCGTAACAAGAGCGGTACAAGAATGCAAAGCTTCTTCCATTTTCATCTCCGTTATTTTATTTTAAGCGCGCAAAAAAATAGATTTCACGCCGCAAATATAATTTATGCTTAAATCGAGTTAAAAGACACGGCTAAAGTATTTTTCGTATTATCTTATGATAAAAGCGCGCGAAAAAAAACTTTTTACCAAAATAGCGGTTAATTTTGTTTGAAATTAGCAAGATTTATGTTAGAATTATTAAAAAACTAAAAAGGGGCGATTAAAAATTTGGAACCGCTAGTAGATTATAAAAAAGTAAAACTTGCCAACGAGTGCAGCACGCACGTTGAAAAAAGATTAAACAGGCTCGGCGTTTGGAAATTTTTCAAAGTATTGTATCGTGATTCGATGCTAAAAATCTTTCTGCTTAATTTTCTGCTTTTGATTTTTGCAGTACCGATTTTTTTGGTGTATTATTTCCTTATTTTCCAAGAAACTTACGCTTTGACGTCAACTCTGCCGACAGCCAATTTTCTCGGCATAGGTTCAAGCGTGTGGCTTGACGTAGGCAGATATACTGCCGAACAAACGCAGCTTATCAATAACGGCGGTTTTATATGGATAAGCGTTGCCTTGCTCGCTCTCGCTTTCGCGTTTTCGGGCGGTTTCGCGGTAATTAGAGACGCTTTCTGGACAGGAAAACTTGTCGTACTAAAGCCTTTTTGGAATGGCATAACCTCTTCTATAGGCTACACTTTGTGCGGCACAGCCGTTATCTCAGGCTCTTTTTTGGGTATATATTTTCTTAGTGGAATAATCAAAGCCGCATTTCCGACATGGGCGTATATCATTATGCTTGTTGTAATGTGGGCGGTATTCGCTTTGATATTTATGTATATGTACACGCTGTTTGCCGTTGCGGTTACTTACCGTCAACCGGTGGGCGACAACCTTGCGGACGCGTGGAGACTGATGTGGCTTAACTTCCTGCCGAATTTAATTAGACTATTGATTACAGCGGCTCCGTTTGTTTTGTATTACTTCCTGTCGTCAAGCGGAAGCATAATATCGACGTTACTTATCGCCGCCGCGCTGATGTTTGGAATGTTTTATCTGGTGTTTGTGTATATGACGCATATGATGAAAACGTTCGCTCTTTTCCACCCAGTAGAAAAGAAAAAATAATTAAAACCTTAATTGCGGCTTAAAATTAAATTAAAGTCGCAATTACTTTTTTTGCGGAGAAAACAGTTTGACAAAAATCAAATTCAAAATTAACTCTGACACGCTCGAGCCTTTAATCGAGCGTTACATAGAAAACGGCGAACCTTTTAAGGCTTTGTCGCTGCTTAGACGCGTGCCGTATAATGTCGACGCAATGCTTAATATTGCGGAAATTCTCGGCGATATGGATTTTATTTCACAGTCCGACGAAGTGTTATACGAAGTGAAAAAAATCGACAACGACAACGAAGACGCGAATTTATTGCTGGCGCAAAACGCTTTTTCTAGAGGAGACATCGCGTCGGCGGTTTATTACGCAAGCGACGAAGCGTTTGAGATGATGAACGAGCTTTATGAAAACGACCAAATTTCCATAGAGCCGCGAGTTTATGAAAAATACCGTATAGTCTACCCCAAAGACGAAAAATACGTCGATTCCGCCAAAGACAGCGCGGGGGAGGAGTTTGCCAAAGGCAACTTTACTAAGGCTTACGCAATGTATCAGGATTTATTGACAATCTCGCCGAACGATATAGATTTGTTAAACGATATTGCTTTTGTTTGCATAATGCTCAATAAGCCCGAACAAGCGCGAAAATACGTCGAAAAAGCGCTGGAACTGGACGGAAATTCCGCCGCAGCTCTTTCAAACGCTGTTTTGCTTTACGATATGCTCGATATGGACAATATGAGAGACGTTTTTTCCGAGCGGTTAGATAACGTGGTGACTGACGACTTGGTAAAAATTTTCAAAACCGCCGCCGCTTTTTGCGAGTGCGGCGACCATATTAGAGCTAAAAAATGGCTGGAAAAATATATCGACGCCAGATATAACTACGAAATAATGCTTTTGTACGCGATAGCGTGCTATAACGCTAAAGATTATATAAAGGCAAAAGAAACGTTACTTAATCTTTTGTCCGTTGAGCCCGAAAACGAAACGGTAATGTATTATCTCGATTATTTGACGGCGAATAAAGACGAAAAATATGCCGAGCTGGAATATACTCCGCAACTGCCGACAAAGATTATCGAAGACAAGATAGAAAACTTACAGCGCAAAAGCTCTTTTTCCGCGATGTGGGACGACAAAAAACTTTTCAGCGAAATCGACTGGGCGATAAACAGCGTAAGCGGAGACGCTTTTATAAACGAAATAGCGGAAAAAATCGCCGATACCGAACCCGTTAAAGCGCGC
This sequence comes from Eubacteriales bacterium, assembly GCA_035446985.1. Lineage (GTDB taxonomy): Bacteria > Bacillota > Clostridia > Christensenellales > CAG-314 > JAQUSX01. The sequence continues at coordinate 33,054 of DAOTGG010000006.1, read as the reverse complement.
GAATATTTGTTAAAACTGCTATTAAAGCCAAGATTCAGCGCAAAGAGCAAAAAGTTTATGTTGAATAAAATCCTGGAACTCAACCCAACAGGCAAAATCAGCTTGGTTTCAGAACACAAGTTTTTTGAGTTCAGCTTGAACGCTCCGCCCGCTTTAATCAAAGAAGCGATGAGGGAAGTCGTTTCCGTTCTCGCTTTTGAAAAAGTTTTGTATCAGGACGATGTTTCAAAACTTTATGCCGTAGCTTTTGACTTGGAATCCCGTCTATTGGACTTGGGGCTTAGCCAACTCGCTTTTGATAAATGCTTGCCCGCGGTAATCACAAGGCACGCTAATATCGAAGGAATGACCGATATAAATATTTGTCTGGCGTTTGGCGTGGAATATTCCGCCGTAACGGAACTTGATAAATCTATTTACTCTTAATAAAGAATTTTTAATTTTACTAATTAAAACCGCAAAAAACTAAGCGGTTTTATTTTTTTTATTTTAATTGATTTTGTCACTTAATTTATTTTTTTTAAATAGCAAATCGGCTGCCGTATATGTTCTTATTAAAGATAATCAAGTGTAAAATATTAAAGTGAAAAGTTTTTTCAGGATTTTATCAGCCGTTTTTGTAATGACTGGCAGTGTAATAGGAGCGGGGTTTGCTACGGGCAGAGAAATTTTCGTCTTTTTTTACGGCGGCAACTCGATAGTTGTAGGGGTATTGTGTTTTTGTCTTTTTTTCACGGCTTTTACGGTAGTATCGTTATTCGCCAATAGATTTCAAATATCGGCAACGGACGAAATGTTTAAAAGACTGTACGGCAAAGTAAGCTTGGTTGCGGAAATCTCGTTGTCTTTGTGCCTTTTTTTCGTGCTTTCAACAATGCTTGCGGCGGCGAATTTATGTCTGTCTGATTTAACCGGCATAGATGAAAAATTTGGCGTTTTTGCGGTCATCACTGCAGTTATTTCCGCGCTTATTCTAAAAAAAGGAATAAAGGGAGTAAAAGCGCTTAACGCCTTAGCCGTGCCGCTGATTATCTTTTTTGTCGCGGCAGTATGCGCAGGAGGCGGCGGAGCGCAGGGAAACTCGAAATTGTTCCCTTCCATAGGTTACGTTTGCTTTAATATCGTAATGATGAGCGGCATACTTGTTAACTTGGCAAAAAGTATGACGAAAAAAGAAAATATAATAGCGTCATTTATCAGCGCGCTTTTACTCGGAACGCTCATAACATTAGAGCTTTTGCGTCTTAACGACCCCGTATATAGTTTTGTCCCGATGCCGCTTATTTCGCTGGCAAAAAACTACGGTTATTGGTTTTATCTAATCGCCACCGCCGTGCTTTATCTGTCGATACTGACAACGATATTAAGCACGGGTTTTCCTTTGGCTGTGAGAATGGAAAAAATTTTTAACGACAAAAAAAGCAACGTTTGGGTTTTGATGTTTTTAGCGACCGTATTTTCATTCGCTGGCTTTGACGCGATAATAGCTTACGCTTATCCGATTATGTCGGTTTTGGGAGCGGTAAACTTGATTTTTATTGTTGGATATTTAATAAAAGACCTCATTAATGATAAGAAAATATACTTTTTAAGGCGAAAAGACGCTAATATTCTTGACAAAAGCGTGAAAAAATTATAAAATCACTTCTAATAAAGCGTTTGAGCAAAGAGGAGTATCCGTGTGACGAGCCTATTAGAGAGCCGCGAGTGGTGAAAAGCGGCGGAAACGGCGCGGAGAAGGTAGTTTTGCGAAGCTTCTTGGGTGAAAAGATGCAGTAGCCTAAGCGGAGTCAGACCGTTATATCTGTTTTGAGATGCAAGTTTAGTTTAAAAACTTGAATTAAGGTGGTACCGCGTTAAAACATTTGCCGTGTTGACGTCCTTTTGTTAGGACATTAACGCGGTTTTTTTATTTTAAAAAAAATTTTTGGAGATATAAAGCTATGATGGAAAAGACTTACGAACCGAAGAAATTTGAAAAAGACATTTATACTTGGTGGGAAAAGCAGGGATATTTTACGCCCGACCTGAATTCGGACAAGCCTTCTTTTACTATCGTTATGCCGCCGCCGAATATCACGGCGCAGCTTCATATCGGTCACGCGCTCAATAACGCCATTCAGGACTGTCTTATTCGCTATAAAAGAATGAAAGGTTTTAACACACTTTGGCTGCCTGGTAGCGATCACGCTTCCATAGCTACCGAAGTAAAAATTATCGAAAAATTAAAAACCGAAGGCACGGACAAATACGCTCTCGGCAGAAAAAAGTTTTTGGAGCGCGCTTGGCTTTGGTATGCCGAGTACGGCGGAAGAATAGAAAACCAGTTAAGAAGTCTTGGTCTTAGCTGCGACTGGACGAGAAAAGCGTTCACAATGGACGAAAATCTTTCAAAAGCGGTTAAACACGTTTTTGTAAAACTATATGACAAAGGTTTGATATATCAAGGCGACAGAATAGTAAACTGGTGTCCTTGCTGTCAGACGGCTTTGTCCGATGCCGAAGTAGAGTACGAAGAACAAGCGTCGCATCTGTGGTATTTTAAATATTTTACAGTTGACGGCAAAGACAGCCTTACTTTCGCGACCACCCGTCCCGAAACAATGCTCGGCGATACTGCCGTTGCGGTAAATCCGACAGACGAAAGATATTCTCATTTAATCGGCAAAAAAGTGATAGTGCCTTTTGTCAACAGAATTATTCCCGTGGTAGCCGACGAATACGTTGAAAAAGATTTCGGCACGGGCGTTGTGAAAATAACTCCCGCTCACGATCCCAACGACTTTGAAGTCGGCGCGCGCCACGATTTACCCATTATTAAAGTAATGAACGGCGACGGCACGATGAACGAGCTTGCGGGCGAAGATTACGTTGGTCTAACGAGAGAACAATGCCGCAAAAAAATCGTTGAAAATATGAAAAACTTAGGTCAATGCGTAAAAATAGAGGACTACAAGCATAACGTAGGCAGTTGCTACCGTTGTCACACTACGGTTGAGCCAATCGTTTCCAAGCAATGGTTTGTCAAAATGAAAGAGCTAGCCGAACCCGCAATCGAGGTTGTGAAAGACGGCGAAATAAATTTTGTTCCTAAACGTTTTGAAAAAACTTATTTCAACTGGATGGAAAATATCCGTGACTGGTGTATATCGCGCCAATTGTGGTGGGGACACCAAATTCCCGTTTGGTATTGCGGCGACTGCGGCGAAATTATCTGCGCTGAAACCGCGCCCGTTAAATGCCCGAAATGCGGTGGAAAACATCTTACGCAGGATCCCGACGTACTTGATACGTGGTTTTCGTCCGCTTTGTGGCCTTTCTCAACGCTCGGTTATCCCGACGACACCGCCGACTTGAAAAAGTTTTTCCCGACAAACGTTCTGGTCACGATGTACGATATAATTTTCTACTGGGTTGCCAGAATGATTTTCTCGTCAATCGAGCATATGGGCAAAATTCCTTTTGACACCGTGCTTATTCATGGTATGGTACGCGATTCGCAAGGCAGAAAAATGAGCAAATCGCTCGGCAACGGCGTGGATCCGCTGGAATTTATCGACAACTACGGCGCGGATACATTGCGATTTTCGCTGCTTAACGGCGTGGCGAGCGGCAATGATATGCGTTTCAATTCCGACAAAGTCGAGAACACCCGCAACTTTATGAACAAAATCTGGAACGCGAGCAGATTCGTTTTGATGAATTGCGAAGGCAAAAAGCTCAAAAATATTTCCGACTGCGACCTTACTCTTGCGGATAAATGGATTTTGACACGTCTTAACGGCGTGATAAGGGAAGTTACCGACAATATCGACAAGTACGAGCTTGGCATTGCGTCGACGGCTTTATACGACTTTACGTGGAGCGAATTTTGCGACTGGTATATCGAGTTTTCAAAGCCTATTTTGTACGGCACAGACGAAGCCGCGCGCGAAAGCAATCTTTCGGTTTTGGTTTACGTTTTGGACAAAATTTTGAAAATGCTGCATCCGTTCGTGCCTTTCCTGACCGAACAGATTTATCAAAGCCTGCCTGTTCACGGCGAAACGATAATGCTTGCCGAGTTTCCGACGCCGCTTGAAACCGAATATAAAGCGGAGTATGACCTTGTTGAGCTTGTCAAAGATATGGTGGTAAAAATCCGTAACACGCGCGCTGAAAACCAAGTGCCGCCGTCAAAACGCATACGTATATCGATAAAACCGTCCGACGGTTGCGGCGACATTACAAAAGCGGGCGTTTATATCGAAAAACTCGCCAATGCCGATGTAAAATTTACTGGCGAACACGGCGACGAAAAAGCGATTTCGATAGTTTGCTTGGCAGGCGAAGTTTTCATTCCTATGGGCGATATGGTGGACGTTATTAAAGAAACCGAAAAAATTAACAAGGAAATTATATCGGTGGAAGACGAAATTAAACGCGCAAAAGGAAAACTGGAAAATCAGGGCTTTGTGGCGAAAGCACCCGCGAACTTAATAGAAGCGGAAAAAGCGAAACTGGCAGATTACTTGGATATGAAACAAAAATTATTAGACCGCCTTGAAAGTTTAAAAAATATGTGATTATATCGATTTTAACAAAAAAATTCCGCACTTATAGGGCGGAGATAAAAGAAAGATTAATTACATTTTTGCAAAATACTATCATTAAGAAAAACTAAAAAACCGTGAAATATCACGGTTTTTTATTAGGATTTTTAAATTTTTTGCTGTATTAGGAATTAAAAGAAAATGCCAGGCACGACGACCGCTAAAAGAATACCCGCGCCGAAAGAAACCAAATTCGCTACAAAAGAGTATATCCACACGAGCCATATTTTTTTGCTGTCAAGTCCGCATTTTGGCATAAAGGCTGTATACAGCGCGCCCTCAATGATAAATACCAGCCATTCCGCCAATGCGTAGACCAGTACGTACGAAAACGCTCCGCCAAAATAAGTGACGACATTTAACCCTACATTGAGCAATATTTGGGTGGCGAGATTGACATACAAAATCAATAAAATCTGCTTTTTATTTGTAAACTTGAAGAGCAAAGCGATAAGAAGTTCTATACCTATAGTGCCTATGATGCGTGCGAGCAGCGAAACGCTTTGCCACAAATAATCATAATTTTTTTCAATGGTCGTTCCCGTATATGTTTGCGACGCTTCTATTTCACTTAAAGTCACGCTGACCACAAAATCGCTGTCAAATGCGTATCGCTCGCAAACTCCGCTCGCGATAAAAGTATCTTTTTGCGGCAGATAAATCAGCACTTTGAACGTTTGCGGCGGATAGTACGTCCAGCTAAAAGGTTTGTCGGCGGAACAGGCTCTGAAGTATTGCAAGAAGTAATATCCGTCGGCGTCAACGTAATCGACAAACTTTTGCCATATCTCGGGATTTTCTTCCGCAAGCCAGGACGAATACTCGTCCGACGGATCGTAAACGGAATAAGGACCTGTCGAGGGCTCGCTTGACAGTAAAGTAACGAAAAATTCGCCTTCGTTTTCCAAACCATCAAAGCTTACGGTTACCGACGGTTTTGGTCCCATATCGGCAAAGGCGACGTTCGGCAAAAGAAAAGTAACCAAAATAGCTAACGCTAACGCCGTTAATAATATTCTTTTTTTCATTTTTTACTCCTTATTAAAAATTATTATACCAACACTTTTAAAAATATGCAATATAGACATGATTTCTAATTGTCAAAAACCGCTTCTTTGTTGGCTTTAATTTTTCTATTTATTGCATTAAATTAAAGTGGTAAAAGCCTACATTTCTAAACTAAAAAAATCGCAAAAAAAGAGACGGCTTGCGAAAACAACGCAAACCGCCGCCTTAAAAAGGGGAAGAATTACGGAATATTTACCTTTTGAAGGGCAAATAATCGTCGTCAATTGATTTGTCCACGTAGTCGTCTTTGGCGTAAACGCTGTCCATAAGTATGGCTCTGTTTATAGAATTTTTGCCAAATCGGGTACGCAGTCCGTCCATAACGTTCTCGAGTTTTTCCTGTTTTTGAATATCGTTTTCAAAAATAGAAATTTGTCGGTCGTCTGCGACGTTGCTAAGGTTGCCTGTGGAAACGGTGATGCTTCGCAGCGGGTTTTGTTTTGGGCTCCAAATAACTTCCAAAATCTCGTACGCTTTGCGCGCGATTTCCGCTCCCGAAGAAGTAGTTAACGATAAAGGCATTTGCTTGCCCGAACTTATAAGTAAATCATTCTGGCAATAAAGATGCACAAGTTTTGCCGTCATGCCGTATCTGCGAAGTCTGCTTCCTACCATTTCCGACAACATAAAGATAATTTGTTTAGCTTGATTAAAAGTTTTTAAGTGGTTTTTTACCGTTGTGCCGTGCCCGACGCTCTTTATCGCCTCGGAAAACTCGCGTTCCGTGACTGGGTCGTCGTCTTCGCCGAGAGCCATATTACGCAGTTTTATTCCGTTTATGCCAAAACGTTGTCTGAGCAAATTTTCGTCGGCGTAGGCAAGCTCGCCAATAGTATGAATATTAAGCTCAGACAAAGCTTTGTCAGTATGCGGACCGACATAAAGGAGGTTATTTGCCGGCATATTGTAAATTTTTTCGCGGTAGTTGTGAGTGTCGATAAGGGTGGTGCCGTTGGGCTTTTTCATATCGCTGCCGAGTTTCGCAAAACTTTTGGTAAAGGACGCGCCAACGGAAATAGTAAGACCTATTTTGTTTTTGATTTCGTTCCTTAGATTGTCGGCAAAAGTTTTCGCTTTGTCTATAGGCACGGTTTCGCTTATGTCCAGCCAGCATTCGTCGATACCGAAACATTGGACTTTATCCGTGTACGACTTATAAATTTCGTACACCATTTTCGAAAAACACACGTAACTGTCGTAACTCGGCGGAACGAAAAGCAAATCGGGGCATTTTTCACGGGCTTCCCATATAGTTTCGCCCGTGCGGACGCCGTAACGCCGCGCCGCCGTGTTTTTTGCCAAAATTATGCCGTGCGCGTCATTCGGATTGCCCGCAACCGCAAACTTTTTACCCAAAAGTTCGTTGGGATGTAGCATACATTCCACCGACGCGAAAAAGTTATTCAAATCGCAATGTAAAACCGTTCTTACCATAATCTATTGACAGTTTAGAACATTTGTTCTAAAATGTCAATAGGAAAAGAAAATATATTCTATTTTAAAAATAAATTGAAATTGAAGGAGGTATATTGTTATGAAATCCGTTTTAGTTGGTAACGGTTTAGATATTCAATTCGGCGGTAGCGCATATACTAACGAATATATAATTCAAAGAATAATTTGTAAAATGAATCTTGGTTTGTACTACCCTTTATATAAAGAAAATTCATCGTATGAACAATCAAGCTTAATAAAAATTTTTAATGGTCTGTTTGGCTTTGCTAATAAACTATTAAAAGATGAAATAAAAATAGATATTGATGAAAATAGACTTTATAATTTAAATAATCTGAAAAATAGATATAAAAATAAAAAAATTACTATAAATAATTTAATGTTGGAAGATTGGTTCTTGTTTATATCCATTTATTGTTTTATCTATAAAGATACATCTGAAATTTCTATGAAACAAAATTTCAACGCATTTTTTTTGGACAGCATATTAAATCAAGGAAAAATACAACAACTATATGAAAAGATGCCTAGATCACTCAAAAATTATTTTACCAGTTTCGACAGCATTTTTACATTAAATTATGATAATAATCTTGAGCATCTTACTAACAAAACGGTATATCATTTACACGGAGCTTTTGACATACCATATGATACTGAAAACATCCAAAATGTTAGAGGAGATATTTCTAAAAGTGAAAATAAAATTATGACAGTTCCAGGATTTGAACATTGTTTTTGTAATGTACTATTAGATAATGAAGGTCGGAATAAATATTTTGCGGCAAAAAATTCAGAAAATATAATAGAGAATTTAGAATTGATGGCGAAAGAAGGTAAACTATTAGATTTTCTTAATTATAGTAAAAATAAAACGACAGATGATGCCATAAAGATTATAGAAACTAAGATAGAACATCCGGAACTTCGTATGGCTAATGATTATCATTTCAAAGATTTTGAAAATATAGTAGACGAAATATATATCATAGGTATTTCGCCTTATAATGATGAACATATTTTTAATATTATAGAAAATAATAAAAATCTTAATAAAGTTATTTACTATTATTATTCTGAAGAAGAAAAGAAATATATTGAAGAAAATTTTTCGAATAAATTCGAATGCAGAGAAGTTCAAAAACTATGGACAGAACTAAATTGTAAAAAACCTAAATATAATTGTGTTTATGATTCATATATTTTGAATTTTTTAAATAATATTAGAAAATTAGTAGGCGAAAATGGATTAAAAAAAATATATATAAATCAAGAACTAAGTTTATTGAAAACAAGATTAAAAAATACACCACAGTTTGAATTAAAAAGATTAAATGAAGAAGTATTAAAAATAGATCAATCAAGAGAATCAAAATATATAGAATATGAATTTTTGGCTGCGCAAGAAGGATATCCAGTAATAGTTTTATATTTTGCAGTTTTCTATTTTAATGATATGTCTAAAGAAAAAAGTCCAACTTAAAGTTGGACTTTCTTTTGGTGCCGAAGGCGGGACTTGAACCCGCACGTTGTTGCCAACAACGGATTTTGAGTCCGTCGCGTCTGCCATTCCACCACTTCGGCTAGCTAAAAAATAATATCACAGTTTGATTTCTTTGACAACTGTTTTTCTTAGTTTTTTATTTCAAATGCCCTTACATAATAAAAATTTTTTTTACTGCGATTATCTCTTGATTTTTTTGAGTTGCTGTTTCTATAAAGATTTTGTGAATGAAAACAATGTATGTTACATAACGAATTACTAACAGCGGCGTGTGTGGATTATTATAAAAACTAAAAAAATTTTTTAAAAAAATGCCGTTTGTTTATTGACAAATATTTACATTGTGCTATACTAATGATAATCAATATCAATAAGGAATAATTATTAAAAACAAAAATGACCGGTACTCGCAGTACTATTCAAAAAACGCTCGTACTAAAAGCGGTGACAGAACTAAAAACTCATCCGACCGCCGAAGAACTATACGCGTACGTAAAAGAGAGTTGTCCTTGCGTGAGCAAAGCGACTGTTTATCGCAACTTGAATATACTTGCCGAAAAAAAGGAAATATTAAAGATAGAGATTCCTAACGGTTCCGACCACTACGACCTTAACACTCATAAACATAATCACTTTGTTTGCAGAAAATGCGGCAGCGTAGTGGACGTTGATTTTTGCATAAGCGAAGTTGACGTAAGCGACCTAAGTAAAAAAGGCTATGAAATATACGGATACAATCTTATTTTTTGCGGGATATGCCCAAAATGCAAAAAAGCCGAACAACAAAAAAAATAATTTAAATCATAAAGGAGAGACAAAAATGGAATTGAAAGGCAGCAAAACGGAAAAAAATTTGATGGATGCTTTTGCGGGCGAAAGCCAGGCTCGCAACAAATACACTTATTTCGCTTCTGTGGCAAAAAAAGAAGGATACGAGCAAATAGCTGATATTTTCACAAAAACGGCTGACAACGAAAAAGAACACGCGAAACTGTGGTTTAAAGCCCTTTTGGGTATAGGCACTACGGCGGAAAATCTCAAACACGCGGCTGAAGGCGAAAATTACGAATGGACTGATATGTATGAGCGTTTTGCGGCGGACGCCGAAGCAGAAGGATTTACCGAATTGGCGAGACAGTTCAGGGGCGTGGCGAAAATCGAGCGCACGCACGAAGAAAGATACAAAGCGTTACTCAAAAACGTGGAAATGCAGGCGGTATTTAATAAATCCGACGAAACTATGTGGGAATGCCGTAATTGCGGTCACTTAGTTATCGGCAAAAAAGCTCCCGAGGTTTGCCCCGTTTGCAAACACCCTCAAAGCTATTTTGAAGTCAGAAAAGAAAATTATTAAAAATAAATTTTTTGGTAATCTAACAATAAATTTTATCATTTTACCAAAACACACACAAAATGAAATAAACGGTTTTCCTCCCGTTTAAAATATTTCTTCCTCCCCAAATAAAGAAAATCCGCTTTCATCTCAGAAGGCGGCTTTTCTTTTATTTAATTTTTGCAAATAATCTTTGACGTCGAACGATATTATCTGCGGTGCGATTTTTTCTTGTTTTAAAAAAATAAAAATTCTAAAAGCGATTGATTGATTTTACGGCATATTAAATCCTTTTATATATTTTAACTTTGCCGTATTGAAATTTGAGTTTAATCGGTGTAAAATATATTTATGAATATAGTAAAAACTAATTTTTTAACCGCAGACCAAACGGATGCGGTGCTGAATTTACAAAAAATTGTTTCGGAGTTTGACAAAACTCAAGACAAAGTTTGGCTTTCAAACGAGATAAATATTGATAAGAATATGCCGAGCTTTTTTATGGCGTACGAACATAACACGCTCGCGGGCTTTTTGACCGTATTTATGCCCGGTAAATTACTGCCCGAAATCACCGCGTTTACCCGCCCTGATTACAGACAAAAAGGCGTATTTACAAAGCTATTAAACGAAGCCAATGAAATACTGCGCGGCTACGGCGTGAAAGAAATTTTGTTTGTTGTAAATAACGACAGCGAAAGCGGAAAACTCGTTATTGAAAAAAAGCAAAACACTTACAGCCACACCGAAGCGCGTATGGTTTGCGACGCGGCGCAAAAATTTCAGTCTGCGTTAACTTTTGTTCCGTGCGCAAAAAACAATGTCAAAGTTTTCGCAAAAATCCAGATGGCGGTTTTTAATGATAAAAAGAGCGATTATGATTTTTCCGATTCTTTGCTCAACAATCCCGATAGAGAAGGTTATATCGCCTATCTTGACAAAACTGCGATAGGGGCTTTTGGACTGTATTTTGATAAAGCCGCCGACGAGGTTTTTTTGTACGGCGTGGGCGTAATGGAGAGGTATCGCGGTCGCGGTTACGGCAAACAAATGCTTATGTTCGCTCAAAACATCGGGTTACGCCGTCAAAGCAAAGTTGTGCTTGACGTAAACGTGCAAAATGATACGGCTTTGAATCTGTATTTAAAAGCGGGCTTTTCGCCTATTTATAAAATGAATTATTTTAAACATAAAATTTAAATTAGCTTGCGTAAAAATTTATTTGGCTGATTATTTTATTAAATTTTTCGGCAAATAAGCAAGGCTGCAACAGTCTTGCTTTTGTCGTAAAATAGCGAAAATTGTAACTGTCGAATAATGACTTGTTTTGTCTAGCCCCTTGAATTTGATTGCAAAATAAGTTACAATTTAATTAAGGGGAGGGGAAGCGAATGATAACCGTGGCTATAATAGGACTTGGCAATAGAGGCAGAACTTACGGAAGCCATTTTTTTAGAAATAAAAATGCAAAAATTGTCGCTTTATGTGAAAAAAACGCCGCTTTTGTTAACGAATACGGACGCAAGTGGAATATAGATTCGGATAAACTTTTTACAGATGACAAAAAGTTTTTCGACGCGGGAAAACTGGCTGACGTTTTGGTAATCGCAACCCAGGACAGAGATCATTATTCTCACGCTATTTCCGCGCTTAATATCGGTTACAATCTCTTGCTCGAAAAACCCGTTTCCCCGATTTTTGCCGAAACCGAAGAAATCGCTAAATTAGCCGATGAAAAAAAACTGACTGTGGTCGTTTGCCACGTTCTAAGATACGCAAAATATTACGATAAAATAAAAGATATTATAGATAGCGGAGTTATCGGTAAAGTAAGGCATATTAACCATACCGAAAACGTGGGTTATTGGCATTTTTCGCACTCTTACGTACGCGGAAACTGGCGCAGAGAGGACGAATCCGCTCCGTCAATACTTGCCAAATGCTGTCACGATCTCGATATGATATATTATCTTACGGGTAAACAAAGCGTTTCCGTTTCTTCAAGCGGAGAACTGAGTTGCTTTACCGCGAAAAACAAGCCCGACGGCGCGCCCGACTATTGCGAGCAAGGCTGCCCTGCCGCGAATAACTGCCCGTACGAAGCGCGCAAAATTTATTATGCTGTTACTGCGCACACACTGCCTTATATGATAGTAAACGCAAAACTTATTACGCATGATCCCAAGCCAACGATAAAAAAACTCAAAACCGCGTTAAAAACATCGCCTTACGGCAGATGCGTATATGGTTGCGATAACGACGTTATGGAAAATCAGGTCGTTAATATCGCTATGGAAGACGGCGTGACCGCAACTTTATGTATGACCGCTTTTTCCCGCCGCTGCTACCGCAAAACGCACATATACGGCGAAAAAGGCGAGATTTTTGGTAACGATATAGACGGATTTTTTACTCTCAACATTTTTGGCGGTAAAAGCAGAAAAATACGCGTCGCGCGCAAAGTTATATCTTTGCACGGATCCAGCGACAAAAATCTTGTGAACGAATTTATAGATTTTATGAACGGTAAACCACGGTCTAAAAAAATAACTTTGATATCGCAGACTTTGGAAAGTCACCGTAACGCCTGGTATGCGGAAATAGCGAGAAAATCGCAAAAAACGGAGAAAACAAGATGACAAAAACGGTTGCGCTGGTCGACGGCAACTCAATTTTAAATAGAGCCTATTACGCTTTGCCCGTTATGAACGACAGTCACGGACGAAACGTTAACGCCGTTTACGGATTTATCAATATTTTGTTAAAGGTATTTAACGATTACAATCCCACTCATATAGCGATAGCTTTCGATATGAAAGGCAAAAACTTTCGTCACGACCTTTATGACCTATATAAGGCAAACCGAAAAGGTATGCCCGACGATTTAGCCGCGCAGTTACCAATATTGCAAGACGTTTTGGCGTCCATGAATATTACCGTCGCTCAAAAAATAGGCGCGGAAGCGGACGATATTATCGGCACGCTATCAAAACGCTTTGACGCTAAAAAACTTTTGGTGACGGGCGACAGAGATTTGCTGCAGCTTATCGACGCCGATACCACCGTGCTACTTACAAAAAAAGGTATTTCCGAAGTTGAAAAGCTTGACGAAACCGCTTTGAAATCAAATCACGGTATGACACCCGACCAAATAGTGGAGTATAAGGCCTTGCGTGGCGACCCGTCGGACAATATTCCCGGGGTCAAGGGTGTGGGCGAAAAAACCGCTACCGACCTTATCGCCAAATACGGCGACATAGATAATATTTACGAGAATATCGACGAAATAAAAGGCTCGCTGAAAGACAAGCTGACTGAAAACAAACAAATGGCGTATCTATCAAAAACGCTTGCAACTATCAAAACCGACGTCGATTTTTGCTGCGAGGTTGACGACTGCGAAAGAAAACCGTATTCGCCTGCGCTGAAAGATAAATTTGTTGAGCTTGAATTTCGTTCGCTTCTTAAAAAAATTGAAACGAGTCCCGAAACGGTAGTTTCCGCGCCTAAAATAACTTGCGAAACCTCTAACGTAAAAACGATTAATGAATTAAAAAAAGTCGTCGAAACTTTGACAAAAAAAGATTTGACTATTTATTTCGGTCAGCAGATTTCACTTTTTACCGACGGCGTTATGTACTTAATTGAGATTAGCGATAACTTTTTGGACGGAATCAGTTTCGCCGACGCATTGAGCGTAATAAAGCCTTTACTCGAAAACGAAACGGAAAAATGCGTGTATGATGCAAAGGCTTTAAAGCATTTATTAGACCAATACAATATTGCTCTTAACGGCGTAAAATGGGACGTTTCGATAATGCAATATTTGGTGGAGTACCGCGCTTTCAAAAACTTTGAGACTTTAACGGAAAGCTATTCGGTTTCAGTCGACGCGTTCGGGCTTAGCCAAGTCAAAGATATTTTGGAGCGTAATCTCAAAAAGACGGGTACTCAAAAGTTGTACTTTGACATCGAGCTGCCTTTAATGCAGGTTTTATATGAAATGGAAAACGAAGGCGTGGCGGTGGACACGGACTTTTTGGACAATCTCCACACTCAATATATAGAAAAAATAAATGAACTCACAAAGCAAGTCTATGTGCTTGCGGGCGAAGAGTTTAATATACTCAGCACCAAGCAGCTTTCGGAAATTTTGTTTACAAAGCTCAAACTTCCGCATTACAAAAAAACGAAAACGGGCTACTCAACCGACAACGACGTATTGGAAAAACTTGCGGACGAACATCCGATAGTATCGCTCATCGTACAAATAAGGCGGTTTTCAAAACTTAACGGAACTTATGTCGAAGGGTTAAAACCGCTGGTAAAAAACGGCTTGCTGCATACGACGTACAACCAAACTCTTACCACAACGGGCAGACTATCGTCGTCCGAGCCTAATTTGCAAAACATTCCCATAAGAAACGCCGAAGGCAGAGAACTGCGAAAAATGTTCGTGCCGAAATACGATTTGCTCGTTTCGGCGGATTACAGTCAAATAGAATTAAGGCTTTTGGCGCAGTTTTCAGGCGACAAAAACCTTCGAGACGCTTTTAATACTGACAAGGACATACACACCGAGGTTGCAGCGGATATATTCGGTGTGCCGTCGGAGATGGTTACGGCTAATATGCGCAGAGCCGCAAAGGCTGTGAATTTTGGAATAATTTACGGCATAAGCGATTTTGGACTTTCTCAAAATATAGGTATTTCACAGTCAAAAGCGCGCGAGTATATTAAAAAATATTTTGAAAGATATCCGACTATAAAAGCGTATTTGGACAATTCGGTCGAGCAGGCGAAAAGGGACGGATTTATAACTACGATTGCGGGCAGAAGGCGTTTTATTCCCGAACTAAAATCTACAAATTATCAGCTCAGAATGTTTGGCGAAAGGGCGGCTATGAATATGCCTTTGCAGGGAAGCTCCGCCGATATTATAAAAATCGCAATGATTAACGTCGTTAACAAAATGAAACAACGCGGCTTAAAGAGCAAGCTTATTATGCAAGTGCACGACGAACTTATTATCGACGCTTACGCCAACGAAATAACGGAGGTTGAAAACATTTTGAAAAACGAAATGGAAAACGCCGTAAAACTTGACGTTAAGCTTACTGTAAACATAGAAAAGGGGGGTAATCTATTTGAGTCAAAATAAAAAAGTTATCGCGATTACAGGCGGCATCGGTTCAGGCAAATCTGCGGTGTGTGAAATTTTGAGCGATTGGGGTTATCCCGTTATTAACTGCGACGTATTGGGAAAAGAAGTTTCCGCTTATCCCTCAGTATTAAAAAAAATCTCCCGCGAATTTGGAAAATCTTTTGTTATTGACGGAAAACTGGACAGAAGAAAACTTGCCGAATACGTTTTTAAAGAACAATCCCGCACCGACAAATTAAACGAGATTTTTCATTCCGAAATAGGCGAGTTATTAAGTAAGAAATTAAGCGCGCATGATTCTTTGGTTTTTGTTGAAGTTTCCGTGCCTAAGTCTTTGCCGAAAGGCATAGTGGACGAAACCTGGGAAGTAAGGGCAGACCCCGAAACACGGAAAAAAAGAATTATGTTCAGAGATAACATAAGAATAGACCAGATACAAGACATAATGAGCCGTCAAACTTACTCGCTGGACGCCGACATTGTTATTGACAACAACGGTTATATAGAAGACTTAAAATTAAAAATAAAAGACATTTTGTCCGCTATGGGGGAAAATAATATACCAAACGAAACGAAAGAAAATGAAAAAGCCGAATAATTCGGCTTATTTTTTTGTAAATTTTTATTTAATTGACTATTTTTTCAAAATTAAATCAGATTGTTTTCCGTGAGTATCGCTCCAAGTTTTTTTAGATACAAATATGTGGATTTCAATCTTTCCGTGGTGTGATAAAAACCTATCCATATGACTTTGATAAGTTTTGGATTTTTTGACATCAATGCGAATTTCATAGCGGTAGTCATTTCTCTCGCGTCGGATTTTTCCTGCTGCGAGAAAAATATTTCGCTTTCGTTTTTTTCAACGATAATATCGATAAGTTCCAGCATTTGTTCCATTACCGCGCGTGTTATGTAAACTCTTTCGGGATTAAAATACGTTTCCGCGTCGGGAGCTATTCTGTCATACGCTTCGTCGGTAACCGCCGTCGAAAGTATTTTTTCACCGATGTGTTTAAACGGCTTTAAAAATTGCGCGGAAAATTCCGAATACGCGGCGTTTGAGTCGTCGCTTGCATAATAACGACGCAAAAATTCTACCAAGTCGCGTTTTCCCGTGTCAAATTCCGTCAATAAACATACGACAAAAGTAAAAAGTCTGCTTTCGGTGGGGGGAGTTTTCAGTTTTTCCTGCAAACTTCCGTCGGCTCGGGTTATCGTTGTTTTTGAACGGGCAAATTCTTTCGCGTAAGATATTTCTTCCAGCGATTCGCTTATTTTGGTTAAAAAAGCTTGATTGGAGGCGACAAACTTTAACATTCCGGAGATAGTTTTGTCGGTGAGTATGATTTTTGATTCTATTAAACTGTTAGCTCGTTCCACAAAAATTTGCATTTCGTTGTTCATTGGTTTATTATAATCTCCTAACAAAAAAGATTATAACATCATAAACAAAAGTATTCAAGTCTTTGAATTTATTTCAGTCAAAAAAACGGCTAAATTGTTGTTTATTCCACGATAATGTAGTATAATAATTCTCCAAGCGATTTAATAAAAGAATACGGAGAGTATAATGCAAGGACTTACGCAAGACAGTACCCAAAACAAGTTAATTTTATTATTTATTTTTGACCAGATGGAAATGCCGTTATCGGAAAGTACGATAATGGATTTGTGCCAAAACAAAAATAACTGGATAGAATACGTTAACTGCAAACTTGCTTTGGAACAGCTTATGGAAGCCAATTTTATCTGCAAATTAAAAGGCGGCGGAAACGAGTTTTTTTACAATCTCACCGTTGAAGGCAGAGTTTGTCTGGCGCACTTTTTTGTCCGTATACCTTCCAGCACGAGAGACACAATCTCTAATTACATAAAAAACAGCCGAATGAACTACCGCCGAAAACAAGAATACAGCTCGTCTTATATTAAGCGCGACGACGGCACTTACGACGTTATTTTAAGGATTACTGACACGATACAGCCGACGCTTGAAATCAAGCTTAACGTACCTAACCGCAACACGGCAAAATACATAGACAAAAACTGGGGCGAAAAAGCGGCTTCCGTGTATTTGCAGATTTACGACAGTTTGGTGGAATAAAAAAACGCTATTGTAATTAACAATGCGTTTTATTTTTTTATCTTTAAATTTTCTTATCTTCTTTATTTGAACATTTATGCCATATTAAGTTTTTTCTTTTCTGTTTTTTGATTAAAAATTTATCTGGAATAAAAACTTCCTTCGAGCATTTTATAGCCGTATTCGTAACCGATTTTTTTGTACATCCGTTTTGCCGCCGAGTTGAATAAATCTACTTTTAAAAAACATTTTGGACAGCATTGAAGCGATATTTTTGTAAAATTGCCGACTAAGGAAGTGCCGTATCCTTTGCCGCGTTCATCGGCGTCGGTATATACTCCCGAAAGCATCATTCCGCGCGCGCCCAAAGGTTTTGTCCGTAGACACGACACAATCTGACCGTTATTTTCCCAAAGGTAATAAGTATGCAAACGTTTTAAGGTTAACGCCCGCTGGACTTCGTAACCCAGGACTATACCCGACGATTCGCGGATAAGTTCGAGCATAAAACACGTGAGCGTATGCAAATCTTTTGTCTCTGCTTTGCGCATCGAGCCTTTTGCTGTGTCGAAATTTAGCGTTTTTACGCAATACATTGTCGAAAGCTCACGCTTAGGCACAAACGTGCTTTTAGTTTTTGCGGCGTAGATTTTTGAAAACTCGGTCATAAGGTTTTGTTCCGCCGTTACAACGCAAAACTCGATTTTGTTCGAGATAAGCCCTTCGATAAAAAAGTCTATTATTTCCGCAGTGTTTTCGCCTAATTCGTGAGTTAGATATATTTTGCCGTCAGACGTAACAAAAGCGCAAAAAACGGGCAGCAATCCGTCGAAAACCGAAACGTATACCGCTTTGTCGTCCAAAGAGTATTTCAAAATACCGTATGAATTCATATTTTTCAGCTCGTTGGCGAAATAAAGGTTCTCGTTTTCTTTTATGTATTCTTCCGCCTTTTCGTAGCGTTTAAATTGCAATATCATAGCTTTCGTTCCTTATTTAACGACGTTTTTGTTCACGCCGACTCTTTTGAATACGTTTATTTTACCTTAAAACGCCCGCAAAATCAATAGTTTAACTAATTAGATTATTTAGATTAAAATTGACGCTACAAAAATAGTGTAAACATAGTTTTAATACTATTTTTAAACAAAGAAAAAACCCTCGTAAATCACGAGGGTTTTTTGTTATTTGGTGCGAGAAGTGAGACTTGAACTCACACGGATAATCCACACGCCCCTTAAACGTGCGCGTCTGCCGATTCCGCCATTCTCGCAAGCGATAGCTTTAATATTATATAGGTATCGCTTAGATTTTGTCAATAAATTTTATCAAATACAAAAAATTTTTTTATTTGCATTTCATAAAGGTTTTTATGAATTTCAGCTTCTTGTCGCCGTACGGCGGATATTTGAGATTTATCTCGGCTTTTCCCTTGATTAAAACACTTTTTTGATGAGTGAAAGTCTCGTAAGATTTTTTGCCGTGATAGCTTCCCGTGCCGCTGAAACCTACTCCGCCGAAAGGCAATGTTTCGCTCGTAAGGTGCATAATAACGTCGTTTATACAGCCGCCGCCAAAAGACACTTCTTTTGTGATTTTTTCGATATGAGTTTTATTCGCGCCGAAGTAATACAGCGCAAGGGGTTTTTCCAATCGTTTTAGCGTGTCGATTTCGGTATCAAAATCCTCAAAAGTCAATAAGGGAAGTATAGGACCGAATATTTCTTCGCTCATTACGGCGTCTTCACGCTTTACGTCCGACATAACGACGGGTTCCAGCAAGCGTCCGCTTTGTCCGCCGCCGTAAACGACTTTGTTTTTGTCAATCAGTCCGTTAAGACGTTCAAAGTGTTTGTCGTTAATGATATTTGTAAAGTTTTTTGTGATTTTGCCGTCGGTGTAATAATATTTTTCAATCCACAATATCAGCCGTTTGGTAAATTCATTCTTAACGTCTTTATGAACAAGTACGTAATCGGGAGCGACGCAGGTTTGTCCAGCATTAAGATATTTGCCCCAAGCGACTCTTTTTGCCGCCAGTTCAATATCGGCGTCATTGTCGACGATACAAGGCGATTTTCCGCCGAGTTCCAAGATAACGGGAGTAAGATTTTTCGCCGCTTTTTCCATAACGAGTTTGCCCACGACTGTGCCGCCTGTAAAGAATATAATATCAAAACGCTGATCAAGCAGTTCGGCATTACTGTCCCGTCCGCCCAAAACGGCGGTAACGTATTTTTCATCAAACACGGAAAGAATTTTTTTAATTATTTTTGAAACTTCGGGGGCGTAGTTGCCGGGTTTTACTATAGCGGTATTTCCGCCCGCAATCGCGCCGACGAGCGGAGCAAGAGCCAGTTGGAGCGGATAATTCCAGGGCGACATAATAAGAGCGACGCCGTAAGGTTCGCTTACAAGCAGTCCGCGCGAAGGAAAGTTGATTAAATTTGAGCGCACTTTTCTTGGCTTTACCAGTTTCTTTAGGTGGGCGAGCATATAGTCGATTTCCGATACAACCATACCAAGCTCGGTCGAAACGACGTCGAATTCGCATTTGTTGTAGTCAGTCATAAAAGCGTCGTATATTTCTTGCTGATTTTGCAAAAGAGAATTTCTGAGTTTTTTTAACTGCGTTAAACGAAAATCAATATCCAGCGTTTCGCCGCTAAGATAATATTCCCGCTGATTTTTTACTATATCTTGTATCAATTTTTTTCTCCTTTTATTCTGTCAAAATTTATTTTGAGTTTTCAAAAACGTAATCATACTGCGTTATTTTTTCCTCGCTGAAAACATCGATCGAGCTTATATCGCCGTCGGGGTGTGGCACGTATCCGCATTTTAGCAGCATTTTTTTGCTGACATTATTTGTTTCATAACAACCCGCGTATATCTTATCATGACCGAGCGAATTAACGCAATAATCGGTAGCCAAAGCGAAAGCGGACGAACCGTAACCAAAGCCGTGATATGCTTTCAAAATCCTTATGCATAGGTCTGGCAAGCCGTCGGGCGGAGAAAGCATAATAAAGCCTATAAGGGTTTGAGTTTCATCGTTTAAAGTTACGGCGGCGTATAATCTGTGATTACGCTTTCTGCCGCTAAACTCGTCAAAATTGTCTTTGATTATATAATTATAGCCTTTTTGCGTTTCGGTCTCTTGCCAGCACTCGTAATCCATTTTAGTGTCGGACGGTAAATACTGCGCAATCGAAAGAATCTCGTTTGAGGCGTAAATTTTTCGTTTGATAGGCTGTTTCATTTTTTTATATTACCACATTTTTTCTTAGGTAGCAATTTAATAAAAGACACTTGTCGTTTGACATTGATAAACTGTTTTGCTAATATTAAAGTCGTTAATGAGGCGGCATAAAAAATGAATCAGTTTGAAGAAATAAAAAAATGGCTGAAAAATACCGAAAAAGAGCCTTTGGAAGAAATGGGCGGTTTTTTCGCCAAAAGAATAGATAGCTATGAAGAGCATATGAGTCCCTGGTCGGCGTACTATGAATGGCTAGGCGAGCTTATCCCGAAAAACGCGAAAACGCTATTGGACGCAGGCTGCGGCACGGGACTGGAACTGGACCGTATTTTTGCGTACCGTCCCGACATCGCGGTGACAGGTATAGACTTATCTCAAGTTATGCTCGATAAACTGCAAAGCAAGCACGGCGATAAAAATCTTACGCTGATTTGCGGTGATTATTTTATCGAGCCGCTAGGCGAAAACAGTTTTGACGTAGTTATCGCGTTTGAAACGCTGCATCACTTTAAAGCGGAAAAAAAGCTGCAAATATTTCAAAAAATTTATAAATCATTAAAAAAGGGCGGCGTATTTTTGGAAGGGGATTATATTGCGGAATCTGACGAAATGGAATGTTACCTTTTTGACGAACTAAAACGGCGCAAGGAAAAATGGAAAATTTCCGATGAAGTTTTTGTGCATTTCGATACTCCGCTCACGCTTCCGCACGAGCTATCGTTACTGCAACAAGCGGGCTTTAAAACGAAAATTTTAGGCTACCGCGGAAAAGAAAACACGCCTATGATAAAGGCTGTAAAATAAATTTTTTTTCTAATATATAGAATTGAAATCACAAAATTAAATACATTTACGTTCAAATTTTTTAGGGCTTATCTAAGCCCTTTTTTATTGTAGCTTTTCGTAAAAAATATAAAAAAATTTTCAAAAAACAGTCATAAACAGATTGACATTTATCTATATATATAATAATATATAGACAAACATCTATATGACAACAAGGGAGAAAAAATTATGAATGAAGCCGATTGCGCTTTGATATGCAAAGCTCTCGGTGACGAGACGCGAATAAGCATTTTTAATTTGATAAAGGACGGCGAGATGTGCGCTTGCGCAATTTTGGAGCGGTTTAATTTCACACAGCCGACTTTGAGTTATCATATGAAGATTTTGGTCGACTGCGGGCTTGTAGTATACAAGAAAGTCGGAAAATGGCGTCATTATATAGTAAATAATGAAGTCTATAAAGATTTTTTAGCTTGTTTTTCGGCAAAATAAAATAAGAGAATATTTTTTAAGAGAAGGATTAGGTATGGAAAAATTAAGCGCAAAAAAGAAAACCTGGCTTATTGTCGGGATTGTAATTATTGTAATAGGAATAATAAATTTAATAGCGTGGCTAGTTGGCGGAGTAGAAGGTATAAAAGGTTTGTATACCTTTATTTCCAACCAGATTTTGGGCATAAAATGGCTGAATACCGTAATAGAATCACTAGTTACGGCGATTTTCGGCGCGACGTTCGCAGCTTCGCTGTGGGGCAAGGCAATCATATTTTTTGTTTATGACACGCTTAAAATATTCTTTTTATTGAGCTTGTTAATCTTTTTGATTTCGTATATACAAAGCTATTTTCCGCCTGAAAAAACCAAAGTTATACTGTCAAAATATAAAGGTTTTGGGGCTAATATTATGGGCGCGCTGCTCGGTACGCTTACGCCTTTTTGCAGCTGTTCATCGATCCCGCTCTTTATGGGCTTTACCAGAGCGGGCATAAGCAGCGGCGTTACGTTCAGCTTCTTGATTTCCAGTCCTTTGGTGGACTTGGGCGCGTTTATCTTGCTCGTTAGCACTTTCGGTTTTCCTATCGCGGGTGTTTATGTTGTTGTAGGACTGATACTTGCGGTTATCGGCGGAACGATAATCGAAAAAACGGGAATAGGCAAAGAAGTCAGAGAATATATATCAAACAGCGGAACGCCCGTCAGCTCGTCCGAAATTACCGAGCCTACTAAGAAAGAAAGAGCGGCGTACGCGTGGGAACAACTCAAAGGCGTTGTTAAAAAAGTCTGGATTTATATTTTTATCGGCGTAGCGATAGGGGCGACTATTCACAACTTTGTTCCGACAGAGTGGGTGGAAGCGGTCTTAGGTCAGGATAAATGGTATTCAGTTTTTGTAGCGACTTTTGTGGGCGTGCCTATGTACGCGGATATTTTCGGCACGATACCCGTTGCGGAAGCGTTGTTTGCCAAAGGCGTTGGAGTAGGCACGATTTTAGCGTTTATGATGAGCGTCACCGCCTTGTCATTACCCAGCGTTATTATGCTGTCAAAAGCCGTAAAACCGAAATTATTGGCGGTATTTATGGCGGTAGTAATCGTCGGAATAATAGCTATAGGTTTTGTTTTCAACGCGCTCAACTTTTTGTTTATCTAAAAGCGATTTAAGGGCGACTTATAGACGCTTGACTTTGAGATATATGCGGCTATAATTAGATAAAAACAAAAATATATTATAATAAAATAAGGAGAAATATTTTATGAAATTAGCAGTATACGGAGGCGGATGCGCTTCCTGCAAAAAATTGTATGAAAACGCGCAAAAAGCGGTAGCACAAGCGGGCGTGCAAGCGGAAATAGACTATGTCACAGATATGCAAGTTATTATGCAAAAAGGATTTATGACAATGCCGGTACTCGAAATTGACGGCAAAGTCGTTTTTAAAGGCAGAGTAGCAAGCGACAAAGAAATCTTAGCTTTAATACAAAAATAAATTTTTTAATAACCATAAGATCTTTGCATTGACCAATTAAGGTCAATGCAAATTTTATTTTAAGAACTCAATTTAGACATAAAAAATCAAAATTGACTTTATTAAAATAATATGCCATAATTATAAAAATTGTCATCAAGTATGCTTTTGAATGTTTGAATAATTTTTTTTTGGATAAAGCAATTAATCAATCGAATTATTCCATAGATTTTTGAGGAACAATATGAAAACTATCTTAGAAAAATTTGCTAACGATAACGTACGAAAAAATGGATTGTTATTATTAGATATGCCGACAGGATTCGGCAAAACATATTCCATAGCAGAATATATCGCGTCTAACTATCAGCATATTAAAGGAAAAATTTTTTTTGTAACGCAATTGAAAAAAAATTTACCTGAAAATGATTTACGCAGATGCTTTAAAGCAGTAAATAAGGAAGCCGAATTGGACGAAATGCTCATTAGAGTAGAGAATAACGTGGATTGTCTTTGTAATAATTTTGCATTAGTTAAAAAAGAATTATATAAATATATTGGCGACATACCATTATTGCAAAAAATTGAACGCGAAATAGCTATATTAGGTCGTAAAGATCTTACCGAAGATGATTTGTTTTTAAAACAACAAGCGCGAGAAGATTTGCAAGAAG
The DNA here is from genome assembly GCA_035446985.1 of Eubacteriales bacterium. Lineage (GTDB taxonomy): Bacteria > Bacillota > Clostridia > Christensenellales > CAG-314 > JAQUSX01. The sequence continues at coordinate 9,169 of DAOTGG010000006.1, read as the reverse complement.
AATCAGAACGCGCCTTACGTAATAAAATAAGCTCTTACTTGGCATTTGAAAAAACCGGAAAAGAAAGAAGAAAACAAGAAAAAATAGAGTTGATTAAAAATAATCCCGAATACTCCTGGATCGGCAAACTTTATCCTACAGTTTATTCGAACGATAAAAAAATATTTATAATGAGTCTAGATAAATTTTTGCTTCGCTATTCAACTATTATTGAACCGCCTTTTTCAATTCCTGATAGTCAACTTATTACCGATGGCATAATTTTTATTGATGAATTTGATTCTTCAAAAGATGTTATCCTAAATAGAATAATCCAAAATGGATTAAATAATCATTTGGGTATAATTGAGCTTTTTAGAACTATATATGCACGTTTAACAGCTGAAACTGCTTTTACAAAAATATTGACTCAGGAATCTTCAAGAATCCAAGCAAAAGACAATCTAAAATCACCGGAGCAAATTATTGATAGTTTTAAAGAAATAGTAGAGGATATTGTAGAAAAATATAACTTGAAATATTTACATAAACTTCAGGAAGAAAGTCGTGATAAAATTAGTTTTCTGTTTCATGATTATAGAGTTCATACAATAGTCAATGCAAAAAATAAAAAAATCATTGTGGATGCGGATAAAGATATCCAAATAAATTGGCTGAAAATTGATGATAATTTTAAAACAGATGATCAACGTGATTCGCTTTATTCATTAGTTGCAGACTTAAATTCTTTTTTAAAATATTTTCAAAATGGCATAGGTTTTATTGCTGATAATTATATTACGTTAAAGTTCGAGCAAAAAAAAGATATATATAATATTTCGTATGAATCCGCAATACGTACAGTTTTAGCCGAATTCGGCATTGAAGGACGTTACCAAAATTATATTACAACAAACGTGATGCTAACGGCAAAGCGAAAAAGTTTCGACTGGCAGCGCATAGAAGATTCTTTGGATTTCAGTATTTATGAAAAAGGGTTTCGTTACTATAACCTTACGGATAGCGAATATTATGACACGCAGTCTCGACTAGATTACGTGGCTTTTAATGATAGCCCTGAAAAATTTTTATTAAGGTTAATCAACCGAACTAAAGTGGTTGGCATATCTGCTACCGCAACTCTCCCTAGTGTTTTGATAAACTATGATATTGCTTACTTAAAAAATCGTTGCGGCAATTTATATTACGAACCGAGCATATCCGATAAAATTCGTCTAGAAAAGATTTTTAAAAAAAACATTGCAAAATATGAAAACGTCAATATTATCAGTAAACCCTTTGGTAAAGAAAACGCATTATCTGATTTTGCAAAAGCAATTTATGAAGAGAATGCAAATAAAATTGGAGAAGCTTTTAAAAGAAAAAGATTTTTTTGTTTTGCGCAAAGTGTAGATGAATTTTTTAAACACGATGATATAAAATCATTTATATTTTTTGCAAACACCACAGGACGCGAATATATTATTGATGGGGAAAATTTATTTCTAAAATTTTTTAATGAAATGCGCGAATATACCCGCAAAAAAGCAAAAATTTATTTCTTATACGGAGCGGTCGAAGTGTTTGAGCAAAGAAAACAAGCGATGCTTGAAGACCTAAAAAAAGGAGAAAAAATTTTTGTAGTAACAACCTATGGTTCAATGGGTGCCGGTCAAAATATACAATATAAATATTCAGAGGATTTAAGTAATGATTTAGTGCAAATCAGTGAATCTTATTTTAATATTGAAGAGAAAGATTTTGACGCAATTTATTTAGAATTGCCATCTAATATAATAGTTAATGCAGGCAATGGTTTTGACTCGGATGAAGCGTTTGTTAAATATATTTATCAAATGAAATTTTTGCAAGAAGTGGGCGATTTAAAAGTATTGGAGGTAGAAACAAGGATTCGCAATGCATTTTGCTGCAAGAATGGAAACATGCAATTTAAGCACAGACATCCTAAAAATTCAAGTCATTATGCTTTTGCATACGCAAAAGTCGTCTTACAAGCTATCGGACGTATTTGCCGAACTTCAAATAAAAATAAAAATATTTATATTTTATATCAAGAAGAATTGGCGGATAAAATAAGTCCGACATTTAATTACTTTGTTGATAGAATGGTAAATCCTGAGTTTATAAAACTTCTTAATTCTTGCGTAGAAGTTAAATCTCAAGAGGATTCATCTTATGGTAAAGATATTTTAAAAACGAAAGCTGAAAATAATATTATACAGGGAAAGCAAATTATTGATAATCTTCGAGCAAATTGGACGCTAAATAATACAAAAAAATGGGAGGAAATACGCGAATTTGTATTAAAATATCCAACCCTACCATCGTTAAATAATACTAAATTCCCTGATTTGTATTTTCAATTGCCTAAACTTGATAACAAATATTACATTAATAATTCATCCAATAATACAGAAGTTTTTTTTGCAGAGCAATGGGGCTGTCAATGCATGGATGAAAATGAAGTTATGTTACCGGATGTTATGTCTATTCCTGGTATAAAAGAATTCTTTCTAAAATGCGGCTACGCTACAACTTTCGAGAAAAATTATTATATGCTTTCAAGTAGCATATTGCGTAAAGTTTACCAAGGTGCTTTGGGAGAAGCTGCAGGCAGATATATAATCGAAACAATGATATTAAATGGAATGAAGCTTAAATTTGAAGGCTTACCAATTGAAAATTATGAAAAATTCGATAACAAAATAAAGGATTCATTGTTTTTTGATTTTAAGCTGTGGTCTGGTAAATACGATCCTAAATATGAAGATAAAATAGAAAACATTAGAAATAAAATGAAAAAAACGGATGCTCGTAAAGTAATAGTAGTAAATATTTTAAAACCCAAATCTTTGTTTGTGAAGACTTATTTGGATTCTATGCAGGATGCTCTGTTTGTATTGCCATATTTATACGATACAGAAAAAAACGTATTTAATTACGAAGGCTTAAAACAACTTTACCAAATTATTATTTCCAACATATAACTTCCGTAATGAGGAGTAAGAAAAAAGGGCACTCATAGAGTGTCCTTTATTCTTGCGACTAATATCAAAGTCGCTGTTATGGTGCGGATAACAGGACTTGAACCTGCACGAGAGTGACTTCACTAGAACCTGAATCTAGCGCGTCTGCCAATTCCGCCATATCCGCATATTTCCTTTTGATACTATACCTTAATTCGCTTAAAAAATCAAGGATTTTCATTGCCAAATTTGCCTTGTGTTTTTGACAATCATTTAAATATAAAAACTTTGCGAATTTTCCTGCGACATTATTTTAAAATTTTTTCTGCAAAAGTTCGGGAATTATTTATAACTATCATTCTGCGGTATTGACTTTAAGGTTAATTATTGATAAAATAATATCAAGCACGTTTATCCGTTGCAAAAAAAATATGTACGGAGGACATTTTTATGGCAGAACAAAAATTTTTTATTTGCCGTCATTGCGGTAATTTGGTCGGAATGATACACGACAGCGGCGTTCCTATGATTTGCTGCGGCGAAAAAATGCAGTTACTCAAAGCCAACACAGTAGATGCTTCGCATGAAAAACATTTACCCGTTGTTAACGGCTCGGGTCTTAATCTTAATGTAAAAATCGGCTCGGTCGAACATCCAATGACTGCGGAACACTACATAATGTGGGTTTACGTTCAAACTGAAAACGGCGGTATTCGCCATAGTTTCAAACCCGGCGACAAACCCGAATGGGATTTTTGTCTGGGCGAAAAACCTATTGCCGTATTCGCTTACTGTAACTTGCATGGATTATGGAAAACCGAAATTTAGTTTGTTTTAATTCGTAAAATTTACGTCTAAGCGGTAAAACAAAATCAAAGCAAAAAACTACAAAGAACGGGAATTTAACTTCGTTTTTTGTAGTTATTTTTTTTGTAAGAAGTTTTTTGACTTTTATAGAAGTTATAATTTTAACAATCCTCACTTTCACGCTTCCCGTTATTTTGCACTAATTTATTTGTGCTTTTAGATGTAAATTTAAAAAAAACTTTCGTCAAAAAAATGCCTTTTGTCCGCTCGTTTTTCGCCCGCTTGTATTGACACAAGTTGTCTAAAGTGTTACGATTTTAGTATAAAAAAAATTTTTGATAACAATAGCGGTATTACCGAAAAAATAAAATATTTTAATTAAACGAGGGAGTTTTATGAAAATTTATCTTGTAGCGGCAAAAAGAACGGCTGTAGGCAGTTTTTTAGGCAGTCTTGTTAACGTTAAGCCCGGCGACTTAGGCGCGACGGTAGTCAAAAACATTTTGGAAGAAACCAAGCTTGACCCCAAAAACGTTGACGAAGTAATAGTAGGCAATATTTTGGGCGCGGGACAGGCGCAAAACGTAGGCAGACAAGTGGCTATAAAAGGCGGTATTCCGCAGGAAGTGCCGGCGTATACGGTTAATATGGTATGCGGCAGCGGAATGAAAGCGGTAATAAATGCCGTTATGGACATCCGCGGCGGCTTTGCAAACGTTGTTATCGCAGGCGGAACGGAATCTATGAGCGGCGCGCCGTATCTTATTCCGTCAAAAACAAGAACAGGCAACAAAATGGGCGTTATGGAAATTCAAGACCATATGATTTTGGACTCGCTCACAGACGCGTTTAGTAACGTTCATATGGGTATAACCGCTGAAAATATCGCAGAAAAATACGGCATTACACGCGAACAACAAGACGCATTCGCTTACGATTCCCAAGTTAAGGCAATAAAATCCGTAGACGACGGCTTATTCAAAAAAGAAATAGTTCCCGTAAACGTAAAAATAGGCAAAGAGGAAAAAGTTTTCGACACCGACGAATATCCCAATAGAGGCAGCAATCCCGAAAAACTGGCTAAACTTCGCGCCGCTTTCAAAGACGGCGGAACGGTTACGGCTGGCAACGCGTCGGGCATAAACGACGGAGCGTCTTTTGTTATGGTAGCAAGCGAAGAAGCGGTAAAGAAATACAATTTGAAACCTTTGGTTGAAATAATTGCCGTAGGTCAAGGCGGCGTTGACCCTCAATATATGGGTCTAGGTCCCGTTCCCGCTATCAGAATGGCTCTTAGTAACGCTCAAATGAAACTCAGCCAAATGGAAGTTATTGAGCTTAACGAGGCTTTTGCGGCGCAATCACTCGGCGTTGTAAAACTGCTTTCCGATGAACACGACCTGACAGCCGACCAAATCCGCGCGCGTACAAATCCCCGCGGCGGCGCAATCGCTATCGGTCACCCCGTTGGCGCAAGCGGCAACAGAATATTGGTCACGCTTATTCACGAAATGATAGATATGAACAAAAATATCGGTTTGGCAAGCCTTTGCATAGGCGGCGGAATGGGTACGGCTATTATCGTTAAAAAAGCCTAAAAATATAATTTTTTTATAGGAGAAATAGATATGAAATTATTAGATAAAATAGCTGTCGTTACAGGCGGAGCAAAAGGACTTGGCGCGGCTATGGCTCAGCTTTTTGCAGATGAAGGGGCAAAAGTTATCGCCGTTGATATGGTGCCGCTGACTTATACTAAGCCCAATGTGGAATATTACGAGCTTAATATTACCGATTCGGCTAAGGTTCAGGAGTTTTACGATAACATTATCGCAAAATATGGCAGAATTGATATTTTAGTAAATAACGCTGGTATCGCTCGCGACAAAATGACCGTGCGTATGACCGACGATATGTTTGACGCGGTTATCGCCGTCAACCTAAAAGGCGTATTCAATATGACGCGTCTTATCGGACCGCAAATGGAAAATATCGGCGGCGGCGCAATCGTTAATATTTCTTCGGTAGTAGGCATTTTCGGCAATATCGGACAAGCTAACTATGCTGCAAGTAAAGCGGGCGTTATCGGTATGACAAAGTCTTGGGCAAAAGAGTTCGCGAGAAAAGGCGTACCCGTAAGAGTTAACGCGATCGCTCCCGGTTACACAATGACCGATATGATAAAGACTGTTCCCGAAGACTTGCTCAAAAAATTCGCTGAACAAACTATGCTTGGCAGACTAGGTCAACCCGAAGACATAGCAAAAGCGGCTTTGTTCTTGGTGAGCGACGATTCTTCTTACATCACAGGTCAGGTTTTGGAAGTATCGGGCGGAATGAGACTGTAAACAGATTTTAATAAAAAATGTAAGCTATATTTAGGGGGCGTTTTTGCTCCCTAAATATTTTTTTGGGCATTATAATAAGAACGGTTAACGGGTATACTCAAAAAAAAGTTAATTCTACTGTGGATAGAGCCGAATAGATAATTTTGAGAAATGTGTCTATTATCTTGTTTTCGTATTGAAAATCAATTTTCGCAGTGCTAAAATAAACCATAGTTTTTACGGCGGTTTTTTATAACCGCCAAAAAAATGTATACTAATTTTTATTTAGACAGGAGAAAAATTTTTTATGAAAATCAAAATAACGGCGGACAGCGTAATAGACTTATCGCCCGAAATGCTTAAAGAAAAAGATATAACCTTGATACCGCTATTTATTACTTTGGGCGGAACTAACTACAAAGACGGCGTAGACGTTAACCCCAATGATATTTACGAATTTGTCGAAAAAAATAATCAGCTGCCAAAAACCGCGGCCGTAAGCGTAGATACTTTTAAAGCCATATTCAAAAAATACGTCGACGAAGGTTATTCCGTTATTCACTTTGATATTTCCAGCGAAATGTCGGCGTCAAACAGTAACGCTAAAATCGCCGCTGCGGAAATCGGAAACGTGTACGTAGTCGACAGCAGAAGTCTGTCGTCGGGCGTAGGTTTGCAAGTTTTGTACGCTTGCGACCTTGTAGGCAAGGGACTTGACGCGAAAACTATTTACGAAAAAGTTTTGAAACGCGTAAACAGCGTTCAAGCGTCTTTTATTATCGACAAGCTCGATTATTTGTATAAAGGCGGCAGATGCTCGTCGCTGGCTTTATTGGGCGCAAATTTATTGTCTATAAAACCCACGATAGAAGTAGTGGGCGGCAAAATGATAGTCGGCAAAAAATATATGGGTTCACTCAAACGCGCCTTGGAAAAATACGTTCCCGATATTTTGACGAAATACTCCAATTACGACAAAAGCAGAATTTTTATCACTCATACAAAGATAGACAACGACATTATCGAAAAGGTAAGAGAGTTAATAAAACAATACGCCGATTTTGATGAAATTTTGGAAACAGACGCGGGCTGCACGATTACGAGCCATTGCGGTCCTGGCACTTTGGGCATATTGTACTACAACGATAAGGGTGAAAATTAAAGTATACTAAAGTCCAATTTTTAAAAAACTAATAAAAAAAATTTTTTTGCGACGGTAAAAAAACCGTCGTTTTTTTATTTTTGGGTTGTTAATACAGTTCATAGTATGTTAAGATAAAACCAGTTTATTTAGGAGAACGATTATGAAAATTAAATTTACGGCGGACAGTGTCATAGATTTGACACCGTCTATGCTCACGGAAAACGATATCACTTTGATACCGCTACATATTACGTTGGGCGAAGAAAACTTTATTGACGGCGTCGACGTCACGCCCGACGATATTTACGCGTTTGTCGCCAAAACTAATATTTTGCCAAAAACGGCTGCCGTCAGCGTTGAAAAATTTAAAAGCGAATTCAGTAAATATGTTGACGAGGGCTATACCGTTATTCACTTTGATATAAGCAGCGAAATGTCTGCGTCAAACAGCAACGCAAAGATCGCGGCGGCGGAAGTTGGGAACGTTTACGTTATCGACAGCAGAAATCTTTCCGCAGGCGTAGGGGTGCTTGTTTTGTACGCTTGCGATTTGCGCGCGAAAGGACTCGGCGCAAAAACGATTTATGAAAAAGTTTTGAAACGGATACCTTATGTGCAAGCGTCTTTTATTATCGACAGACTCGATTATCTGCATAAAGGCGGTCGCTGTTCGTCGGTGGCGTTACTCGGCGCGAATTTAATGGGTATTAAACCTACCATAGAAGTAAAAAACGGCAATATGGGCGTTGGAAAAAAATACGTCGGCACATTAAAAAAAGTGATAGAAAAATTTGTTATCAATACTTTAAAAGATTACCCCAATTATGATAAAAAGCGAATTTTTATCGGTCATACGGTAATAGACGAAGCGATATTGGAAAAGACGAAAAATCTTATTCAGCAGCATGCGGATTTTGAAGAAATCCATATTTCCGACGCGTGCTGTACCATCACCAGCCATTGTGGACCGGGCACTCTCGGACTGTTTTACATAAACGACGGCGGAGTGGAAAATTAACTTCAAATATTTTTAATACAAAATACGACGGCACGAACCTCGCGCCGTTTTTTCAATATAATAAGATAAATTAAATAGGGCAGTCGTTAAAAATAAGTTGCTAAGCCGCGATAAATATGTTAATATTGACGGGCAAGAATTTTACGCCTCCATAGTCTAGCGGTCCAGGACGCTGCCCTCTCACGGCAGAATCAGGGGTTCGAGTCCCCTTGGGGGTACCATATTACAACGATAGGTATGATACAAGTCATACCTTTTTGTTTTTTACGGCGAATAGGGAGATATTTCCTTTCCGCCAGAAGCAATTTAACAGAATAAGGCTTAGAAGTTGTCCATTTTAGATGATTTTCTAGGCCCTTTAATTTTGCTCATTTCTACCAAAAGGCTTTTTCCCTACCAAAAGGCTTTTTCCCTACTGAAAGGCTTTTCCTCTATCAAAAGGACAAAGTCTAGAAAATGTGCATATTCAAAGCTTTTATATTCTTTTATTATCAGATTAAAGATTGTAACTATTTCATAAATTTATTAGTTAAGCCATAGACAAGATGTCATATTTTTGATATAATAGTTCCATATCTCTCTTTTTATGGGGGCGGCAAAATGAACTATTCAAACATTATTAAAAAATTAAGAACAAAACTCTTATTAACTCAATCAGAGTTTGCTTCTTTACTCGGAGTTTCTTTTGAATCAGTCAATAGATGGGAAAACGGAAAAAATGAACCAACTATGAAAATTAAAAGAAAAATTGTACATTTACTAAAAGAAAATAATATTAGTTATGAAGATGAGGTGAATGGTAATGAGTAAAACTCCTACTAACTTTTCAGTCTGGATGCGAGATAATTTAAAAGATGCATTTTGTGGATTGATTACACAAGATATAGATTTTGTTTTATTAAATTCT